>DWWG01000045.1 GCA_019119875.1 Candidatus Dietzia intestinigallinarum
CGGCCGTCTCGTCGGCAGTCTCGTCGGTCGCCTGGTCGGCGGTCACGCCCGGCACAGCACCCACACGCCGCCGACGACGCGCCAGCTCGCTCTCCGCACGCTCACGGCGCCGGGTCAGGCCGGCGAGCGACAACGCGATGGTCGTCGAGCCGATGATCCCGAACAGCAACAGCGCCATCACCGCCGCGATCAGGCCCCCGGTCCCCACCGGTCCGAGCACGCCGAGTTGTCCACCGGCCACCACCGGGCTGACCGCCATCACCACGGCGACCACGGCGGCGGCCAGCCACACCGCCTTGACCGCATCCGCGGTGGTGCGGAACCAGTGCGCGACCGAACGGGCCAACACCGCCGCGACGACCACGGTCACCAGCAACAGTCCCTGAACGATCCAGTGCGGATTCGTGGTGGGCAGTGCCGCCGCCAGCGGAACCTCCGGCATCGGCCCGCGGGACACCGCGAACACGCTGTACGACGCCTCCCCGAGGTGCGCCTCGCCTCCGACCACCAGGGCGGCTCCGGCCATCACGACGTTCGGCAGGTAGGCCACGGAGATGCCGGTCAGCGCGGCGGTCCCGACGAACCCCTTGCCGATCTGCAGGCTCGACGCGATCGACTCCCAGGAGAACAGCACCCCGATCAACACCAGGGTCGCCGAGATGGCCCATGTCGCCGCCACGAACGCCGCCCCCAGGTGGATCCCGCCGCGCACCCACAACGGCAGGTTCTCACGCAGATCGCGGCGGAAGAACAGCCACACCCCGATCCCCGAGCCGAGCAGCCCCACCGCGGCCGTCCACAGCAGCGCCACCGGCAGCGAGAACTCCCGCACCGCGAAATCGGACGCAGACGAGCCGACCAGCAACGAGGCCAGGCCGGTCAGGAGAACGCCCGCGGCCGACGCCCCGACGACCGCTGCCGCGGCCTCGCGCCCACCCGGCTGCTCGACATCAGCGAGCACGGCCCGCGTCTGCCTGGCCAGGATCGCCACGTAGATCAGCGGCGGCAGCAACGGCAGGAACCCCAACTCGACCGCGTCCACGGCGAGTGGCACCCGATTGACCACCAGCCACTCCACGGCCACGACCGGGAACAGTGATTCGAATCCCGTGGCACTGAAGAGCAGGACGCCGAGTGTGAGCACCACCAGGACCAGGACGGTGACGATCACGGGCAGCGCCGCGGCCGCCGCGGTCCACAGCAATGACCCGACACCTGCCGGGGACCGTCGCGCGGCGGGTCGGATGACACGTTGGGGACTCACGTCCACAACCGTAGATACCCGCCTGCGACAGGACCCCCCGGCGCGCCGCGACCCCTGCCTTCCGGGAGGAAGACAGGGGTCGCGGTGCGAGCTCTGGAGGTCTAGGACCGCGTGTGGTCGGGACCGATCACATCGCCTCGAGGAGCTGCTTGGCCAGAGCGGCGGTCTCGGACGGCGTCTTGCCGACCTTGACGCCGGCGGCCTCGAGGGCCTCCTTCTTGGCCTGGGCCGTGCCCGAGGAGCCGGAGACGATGGCGCCGGCATGGCCCATGGTCTTGCCCTCGGGCGCGGTGAAGCCGGCGACGTAGCCGACGACCGGCTTGGTCACGTTGTCCTTGATGTACTCGGCGGCACGCTCCTCGGCGTCGCCACCGATCTCGCCGATCATGACGATGACCTTGGTCTCCGGATCGTTCTCGAAGGCCTCGATGCAATCGATGTGCGTGGTGCCGATGATCGGGTCACCACCGATGCCGATGGCGGTCGAGAAGCCGTAGTCCGACAGCTCGTACATCATCTGGTAGGTGAGGGTGCCCGACTTCGACACGAGGCCGACCGGGCCCTTTCCGGTGATGTTGGCCGGGGTGATGCCGACCAGCGACTCGCCCGGCGTGATGATGCCCGGGCAGTTGGGGCCGACGATCCGGGTCTTGGAGCCCTTGGACACGTTGTAGTTGTGTGCAACGGCGGTGTCCAGGACCGGGGCGCCCTCGGTGATGACCACGGCGAGCGGGATCTCCGCGTCCACGGCCTCGATCATGGCGTCCTTGGTGAACGGCGGCGGCACGAAGAGGATCGTGACGTCGGCGCCGGTGGCCTCCATGGCCTCGGCGACGGTGCCGAAGACCGGGAGCTCGACGTCGTTACCGGAGGCGTCCTTGTGCGAGACCGTGGTGCCGGCCTTGCGCGCGTTCACGCCACCGACGATCTTGGTGCCGGCCGCGAGCATGCGGGCGGTGTGCTTGGAGCCCTCGCCGCCGGTGATGCCCTGGACGATGACCTTGCTGTCTGAGTTGAGGAAGATCGACATATCTGCTTGGTTCCTTCTCTTCCTACTTGGCGGCGAGCTCGGCGGCCTTGTCGGCGCCGGAGTCCATGTTGTCGGCCAGGGTCACGAGCGGGTGGTTCGCATCCGCGAGGATCTTGCGACCCTCCTCGACGTTGTTCCCGTCGAGACGGACGACCAGCGGCTTGTTGGCGTCGTCGCCCAGGATCTCCAGGGCCTTGACGATGCCGTTCGCGACGGCGTCACACGCGGTGATGCCACCGAAGACGTTGACGAAGACGCTCTTGACCTGGGGGTCGCCCAGGATGACGTCCAGACCGTTGGCCATGACCTCGGCGGAGGCGCCGCCACCGATGTCGAGGAAGTTGGCGGGCTTGACGTTGCCGTGGTTCTCGCCCGCGTAGGCGACCACGTCGAGGGTCGACATGACCAGCCCGGCGCCGTTGCCGATGATGCCGACCTCGCCGTCGAGCTTGACGTAGTTGAGGTCGTTCTCGGCGGCCTTCTGCTCGAGCGGATCGGTGGTGCCCGCATCGGCGAAGTCGGCGAAGACCTCCTTGTGGCGGAACTCGGCGTTCTCGTCCAGGGTGACCTTGCCGTCGAGGGCCAGGATCTCGTCGTTCGGGGTGCGGACGAGCGGGTTGACCTCGACGAGGCTCGCGTCCTCGGCGACGAACACCTCGTACAGCTTGGCGATCGTCACCGCGGCGGAGTCGAGCACCTCCTCCGGCAGGTGCCCGGCGGCCGCGATCTCACGGGCCTTGGCCACGTCCACACCGACGGTGGGGTCGATGTTGATCTTGGCCAGACGGTCCGGGGTCTCCTCGGCGACCTGCTCGATCTCGACGCCGCCCTCGACCGAGCACATGGCCAGGTAGTTGCGGTTGGCGCGGTCGACGAGGAAGGAGATGTAGTACTCCTCGGCGATGTCGCTGGCCTCGGCGACGAGGAGCTTCTTGACGATGTGGCCCTTGATGTCCAGGCCCAGGATGTCCTCGGCCCGGGCACGGGCCTCCTTGGCATCCTCTGCCAGCTTCACGCCGCCGGCCTTGCCGCGGCCTCCGACCTTCACCTGTGCCTTGACGACGACAGGCTTGCCGATCTCGGCCGCAACCTTCTCGGCCTCCTCCGCGGTGTCGGCGACGCGCCCCGGGGTGGTGGGCACGTCATGCTTCGCGAAAAGAGCCTTTGCCTGGTATTCAAAGAGATCCATCAGCTCACCATCTTGACGTGTAGATTCGCCCGGCGCTGCTTTTGAAGCCGAGTCATCCCTCATCCTAAGCAGCCACTGTGTCGCCCGTCGCACCTCGGGGGTAGGTGTGTGCGGTGAGTCACAGACGAACGGGCGGCCCGGCCGACCGCCGACGCAGCCCCCCGACCGTCTCGCCCGTCCCCGCGACCGGCACGGCACGGCCTCGCCGACAGGGGCGGATCACACGAATGTGACCCATCCCTCCCGAGGCGGGACACGTCGACCTTGCGACCCTGTTGCACATCCGTTACCTTGGACCAGGTCTTAGTCACGAAACGATTACGACGCGAAAACGGACACGGCACAGACAGAGGGGACACGACGACGGTGAACGAGTCGCAACGAGCAAGGCAAGCGACTCCTGTCGTCATCCCTCCGGCCGGTGCTCACCGCCCCGGACGGCACCGGATGCCCGCCCCGCCGGCAGCCCTGCGCGGCCGCGCAGCGGTGCTCGCCGTCGCTGCGGGCGCTGCGGTCACCGCGGCCTCCGCCGGCTCGTCCATGACCGGAGCGGACACCCACGCCACCGAGGCCGGCGACATCGCCCTCCTCGCACACGGTGGGCAGTCCTCCGCGACCTCCACTCCGCCCGCGCCGTCCACCAGCGCCACGGCCACCCCGTCGACCCCCGAGCCCGTAGTGGTCCCGGCCTCCGCCGGCTCCGCGGGCACCGAGAACCTCCAGTCGGCCATGTTGTACGCCGGCACCGAGATCAACGAGCAGCGTGAGATCGAGGAGGAGCAGGCCCGCCGCCCGAAGATCGTGATCCCGGCGTCCGGCTCGTTCACCTCCCCGTTCGCGATGCGCTGGGGAAGTTTCCACAGCGGCATCGACATCGCCAACGCCGTCGGCACCCCGATCCTCGCCGCTACCGACGGCACCGTCGTGGACTCCGGCCCCGCACAGGGATTCGGCAACTGGATCCGCATCCTGTCCGACGACGGGGTGATGACCACCTACGGCCACATGGAGACCCTGGACGTCAACAAGGGTGACCGTGTGGTGGCCGGCCAGAAGATCGCCGGCATGGGCTCGCTCGGCTTCTCCACCGGCTCGCACCTGCACTTCGAGGTCGAGGTGGACGGGCAGAAGATCGACCCCGTTCTCTGGTTTGCCCAGCACGGTCTCGAGATCGCCGGCGCCACCGTCGGTTCGAGCGAGGGCCACGACCACTCGCACAGCTCGCTCGGCTACTGACTCCGAACTCTCGGCCGCCGAACGCGGTGCTAGAGTTTCTGCATGGGCACGCCGCCGATGAGCATCAACCGCACCGTGCCCGACGCCCCGAAGTCGATGGTCGCCGTGGCCCGCGGCCCGCTGCCGTCGCAGGACAGGACCTTGCCGAGGCCATACTTGTCGTGGGTGACCCGATCACCGGGCGCCAGCTCGAGCACGGGGGCCGAGGACCGGGCGCGCGGGATGCCGGACGGGCGGTCGCCGGTACGCGAACCCCGGCCGCCCGGGCCGCCGTAGCCGCCACCCCCACCACCGAAGCGACGCCGGGGCGCGAACGAGTCGCCCTCCCCGAAGCCCGCCCCTCCGGCCGGCTCCTCGCGCTGCCACTCGATCGCCTCGGACGGGATCTCGTCGAGGAATCGCGACCCCGGGTTGGACATGGGCTGCCCCCACGACGAGCGCATCATGGCGCGCGACACGTACAGCCTCTGCCGTGCGCGGGTGATGCCCACGTACGCGAGTCGACGCTCCTCCGACAGCTCGGCCGGGTCGCCGAGCGCCCGCATGTGCGGGAACAGCCCGTCCTCCATGCCGACGAGGAAGACGACCGGGAACTCCAGGCCCTTGGCGGTGTGCAGGGTCATCAGGGTCACCTGCCCCTCCTCCTCCGCGGGGATCTGGTCGGCATCGGCCACCAGTGAGACCCGCTCGAGGAACGCCGCCAGCGAGCCGGGTGCGGCGAGCCCCTCGTCCAGTTGGGCATCGGCCTCGGAGTCCGCGGCCACGGCCGCCTCCGGGGCGGCACCAGCCACGTCGGTACCGAAGCCCTGCTCGCGCGCGGAGAGCTGCAGCGCGGCCTCGGAGGAGAACTCCCGGCCCACGCCCACGAGCTCGTTGAGATTGTCCAGGCGCGCAGCGTCCTGCGGATCGTTGGACGACTCCAGCTCGGAGCGATATCCGGTGCGGTCCAACACGGCCTCGATCAGTTCACCGACATCCGGGACCGACCCCTCGCCGCCCGCGTGCGCGGAACCGTCCAGTCTGCCGCGCAGCTCGTCGAGCAGCGAGACGAACCCGGCGATGGCCTTGACCGAGCGCGTCGGCAGCAACGAGACCTTCCCCTCGGCGGCATCGCGGAGCGCCTCACCGAACCCGATCCCGCGCTGCTCGGCATGGACCACCACGCACGCCTCCGCCCGGTCGCCGATACCGCGGCGGGGGGTGTTGAGGATGCGGCGCAGCGCCACCGTGTCGTCCGGGTTCGCGACGGCCTTGAGGTAGGCCACGACGTCGCGCACCTCCTTGCGCTCATAGAACCGGGTGCCGCCGACGACCTTGTAGGGCAGGCCGAGCCGCACGAACACGTCCTCGATGACGCGCGAGGAGTTGTTGGTCCGGTAGAACACCGCCACATCCGAGTAGGAGGCCTCGCCCGAATCCACCAACCGGTCGATCTCGCCGGCGATGAACCGGGCCTCGTCGTGCTCGTTGTCCGCGACGTAGCCCACCAGCAGATCGCCCGTGCCCGCGTCGGTCCAGAGGTTCTTGTCGCGGCGGCCCGGGTTACGCGAGATCACCGCGTTGGCGGCCGACAGGATGGTCTGCGTGGAGCGGTAGTTCTGCTCCAGCAGGATCGACCTCGCATCCGGGTAGTCATGCTCGAAGTCCTCGATGTTCCGGATGGTGGCCCCGCGGAACGCATAGATCGACTGGTCCGCATCACCCACCACACAGAGCTCGGCCGGGGGTACGCCCACCTCGTCGTCGTCGTCGCCCCCCTGCCCGTCGACCCCCGCCGCACCACCGACGAGCGTGCGGACCAGAACATACTGGGCGTGGTTGGTGTCCTGGTACTCGTCCACCATCACGTGCCGGAACCGGCGCCGGTAATATGCCGCGACCTGCGGATGCGCGCGCAGCAGTGCGACGGTCTCGCCGATCAGATCGTCGAAGTCGAACGCATTGGCCGCCTGCAGACGCGCCTGGTACTCGGCGTACACGGCCGCCACGGTCTGGCCGGTGCGGTCCGAGTCCTCCAGGGCACGGTCCATCGCCTCGGACGGATCACGCAGCTCGTTCTTGTGACCCGAGATGGCCGCCGCCAGCATGCGCGGCGTGAACTTCTTGACCTCGAGCTGCTGCTCCTTGGCGATCATCCCCAGCAACCGCCGGGAATCGTCCGAATCGTAGATCGTGAAATTGGAGTTGCGTGTGCCCAGCAACGCGGACTGGGCACGCAGGATCCGCACGCAGATCGAGTGGAACGTGGCCACCCACATACGCTCCGCCTGCGGCCCCACCAGTTCGGAGACGCGCTCGCGCATCTCGGCCGCGGCCTTGTTGGTGAAGGTGATCGCGAGGATCTGGCCGGGATGCGCGCCCCCCTCGGCGAGCAGATAGGCGATGCGCCTGGTGAGGACGCTGGTCTTGCCCGATCCGGCACCGGCCACGATCAGCAGCGGGCCGCCGCGGTGGACGACCGCGGCGGCCTGTTGCGGATTCAGCCCCTCCAGCAGGGGCGAGGCGTGGTGAACGGGATCGGTTGCGGGAGCGGGTGCGGTGTCGGTCATCGTGGGACCAATCTACCCAGCGACTACGACACCGGTCCTCATCGTCGACCGGCCTCCATGAACTGCTCCACCTGAGCGGTGGTGGCGGTCAGTCGTGGGTCGTTGTCGAGGTACCGGCGGGTCTCCCGCACGATCAGCCCGGACAGCAGCAACAGGCCGATGAGGTTCGGGATCGCCATGAGCCCGTTCATCACGTCGGCGAAGTTCCACACCACCTCGAGCTCGGTGACCGCACCGATGAACACCACGCAGGTGAAGACCATCCGGTACGGGATCACGCCGCGGGCGCCGGCGAGCCGCTCCACGCACCGCTCGCCGTAGTAGGACCAGCCGAGGATGGTGGAGAAGGCGAAGAACGCGATGGACACCGCCACCAGCTTGTCGCCCTCGGGCATCGCCAGGGCGAACGCGTCGGCGGTCATCGTCCCGGCTCGATCCCCGCCCTCCTGCCACGTTCCCGAGGTGACCAGCACGAGCCCGGTGAAGGTCACCACGATGATCGTGTCGATGAACGTCTGCGTCATCGACACGAGCCCCTGGCGCGTGGGGTGGGACGTCTTGGCGGCGGCGGCGGCGATCGCCGCCGAGCCCATGCCCGACTCGTTAGAGAAGATTCCGCGCGCGACGCCCATCTGGATGGCGTACAGGATGGCCGAGCCGGCGAAACCGCCCACCGCGGAGGAGCCGGTGAACGCATCGGAGAAGATCTGGCCGAACGCGCCGGGGATCTGGTCGGCGTTGACCACGAGCACGACCATGCCGCCGACGACGTACAGCAGGATCATCAGGGGCACGAATCCCGCGGTGACCCGGCCGATCGACTTGATTCCCCCGAGCAGCACCGCACCGGTGAGAACGAACAGGATGATGCCGGTGGTCACGTGGCCGACACCGAACGAGTTCTCCATCTGCGTGGCCACGGCGTTGCCCTGCGTCATGTTGCCGATGCCGAAGCTGGCCAGCACGGCGAACACCGCGAACACGATGGACATGACCAACCCGACCCGCCCGCCGGTACGGCCGAAGACCTCCGAGAAGCCGCGGTGCAGGTAATACTGCGGGCCGCCGGACTGTTCGCCGCGCGCGTCGGTGACCCGGTAGCGCACGCCGAGGAACGCCTCGGAGTATTTGGACGCCATGCCCAGCAGCGCGGTGATCCACATCCAGAACAGCGCGCCGGGGCCGCCCAGGGCGATCGCGGTGGCCACGCCGACGATGTTGCCCACGCCGACGGTCGCGGCGAGCGCGGTGGTGAGTGCCTGGTACTGGGAGATGTCGCCGGCACCGCCGTCGTCCTTACGTTTGATCAGCGCCAATCGCAGTGCGGGGCCCAGTTTGCGGAACTGCAGCATCCGCAGCCGCACCGTGAGGAACAGACCGGTGCCGAGCAGCAGCGGGATGAGGACGAAGGGGCCCCAGATCACCGATCCGATGTCGGCGAGGAGCGTGTTGAAATTCTCCACGGGGGAACACTAGATGCCGCCGCGCCGGTTTCGTGACGCAGTGGGATAATTCCTCCCATGAGCACCGACCCCGCCGGCACCGACGACCCCCTCTCCGAGGCCGAGATCCAGCAGCTGCGCCTGGAGATCGACCGATTGGACGCCCAGATCCTCGAGGCGATCCAGCGTCGCAGCGAGATCTCCCGGCGGATCGGCCGCACCCGGATGCAGTCGGGCGGCACCAAGCTGGTCCACACGCGGGAACTCAAGGTCTACGAGCGGTTCTCCGAGCTCGGCCAGGAGGGGCAGACGCTCGCCGGGATGCTGCTGCGCCTGGGTCGCGGTCGGCTCGGGCAGTGACGCCGCCGCCCGGCCCCGCTGTCAGTCCGCCGCGCCGTCCCCGCCGTCATTCGGGCCCGCGCCGCCCCGAGGCGGAGGCGAACCCGAGCCACGTGTGATGATTGCCGGCCCAACACCAGCCCAGCTTCGGCGCCCCCTTGTTCTGCCGGCCGTCGCGTCCGGTGCCGCCGCTGATCCACAGCGCGGGGGTGCGTGAGTCGAGGCCACCTGTGGGCTTGCGTCTGCGGGAGCCAATGCACATGAAGCTCGCACCCGCCACGAGTGTCTCGGGCTGTTGGAGGAGCCAGCTCACGCCCTCGGAGATGGTCAGCGGGGTGCGGCCGCGCGCGGCCAGCTCGGGGTGGGCGTCGGTGGGGGTCCACCCGAGCATGTCGTCGCCCCGGGTGACGTCGTCGACGAGGTAGAGCGGGGCGCCGGGTAGGTGGATGTCGTCGGTGGGTGTGAACTCCGCCAGGTCGGTCATGTCGACGACGACGAAGCCGGCCTTCCCGTCGCGGCTCATGAGTTCGGCGAGTCGAGCAGTCGGCACGAGCGTCGGATCAACGGCCAGCAGGCCCGGCCCGGTGGGGAGTTCCGCGGCCAGGTCGAGCAGTCTGTCGGCGGTGATCCCGGCGAGTTCCGGCACCCCGAGTTCGACGAGTCGTTCGGCCTGCGCGTCGACTGCGGGCAGTGCCGCGGAGTCCGGCGGGTCGGTCCGTGGGGTGTCGGACAGGGGCGTCGGGGCATCGGGATGAGGTGCGGGGGCCACGTGGTGGCAACACGCGGACCCTGCCCGGCATTCCCGACTAACCTCGAAGCCATGACGGACATCAGCACGACCGACCAGTGGGCAGCTGTGGAGGACCTGGTCTCCTCCATCGGTGACGTGTCGCTGCGCGAGCTGTTCGCCGACGATCCCGAGCGGGGTCGCCGGATGTCGATCACGGCCGGTGACCTGCATATCGACCTGTCCAAGAATCTCGTCACCGGCGAGATCCTCTCGGCTCTGATCGATCTGGCCGACGCCGCCCGGCTGCCGGCGCAGCGGGCCGCGATGTTCCGCGGGGACCACATCAACACGACAGAGAATCGTCCGGTCCTCCATACTGCGCTTCGCCTTCCGGCCGATGCCCACCTCGTCGTCGACACCCGGGACGTGGTCTCGGACGTCCACGCGGTGCTGTCCCGCATGACCGCCTTCGCCGACCGCGTGCGCTCCGGCGACTGGCGCGGCCACACCGGCCGCCGCATCGACACGGTGATCAACATCGGGATCGGCGGTTCCGACCTCGGCCCGGTGATGGTCGACAAGGCCCTACGCCGGCTCCAGACCGACGGCATCCGGGCCCACTACGTCTCCAACGTCGATCCGGCCGACCTCACGGCAACCCTCGCGCGGGTGGATCCCGCCACCACCCTGGTCGTGGTGGCCTCCAAGACGTTCACCACGCAGGAGACCATGGCCAACGCGCACGCCGCACGGCGACACTTCGTCGAGGCGCTGGGCTCGGAGGACGCGATCGCCTCGCACTTCGTGGCCGTCTCCACCGCGGCGGACGAGGTCGCGGAGTTCGGGATCGACGCGGACCACATGTTCGAGTTCTGGGACTGGGTCGGCGGGCGCTACTCGGTGTCCTCCGCCATCGGACTGTCGGTGATGCTCACGGTGGGGCCGGCGGCGTTCACCGAGCTCCTCGAGGGGTTCCACACGATGGACCTGCATTTCGCCACCGAGGCGCCCCAACACAACGCGCCGGTCCTCATGGCGTTGCTGAGTATCTGGTACACGTGCTTCCTCGGTGCCCAGTCGAAGGCCGTGATCCCCTATGTCCAGGACCTGTCGAGGTTCCCGGCGTACCTGCAGCAACTCACCATGGAGTCGCTCGGCAAGTCGGTGCGGCTCGACGGTACAGACGTCTCCTACCCCACCGGCGAGGTCTACTGGGGTGAGCCCGGCACCAACGGGCAGCACGCCTTCTTCCAGCTCCTCCACCAGGGCACGCAGCTCGTTCCGGTCGACTTCATCGGCGTCGCCCGACCGGAAACGGATCTGCCGACCGCCGACGGCACCGGTTCGATGCACGATCTGCTCATGTCCAACCTGTTCGCGCAGTCGCGGGTGTTGGCGTTCGGCAAGACCGAGCAGGAGGTCATCGCCGACGGCGTCGACCCGGCCCTGGCGCCCCACAAGGTCATGCCCGGCAATCGGCCCAGCACCACCATCCTCGCGCCGTCGCTCTCCCCCGGCGTACTCGGGCAGCTGATCGCACTCTATGAGCACGTCGTCTTCTCCCAGGCCGCGATCCTGGGGATCAACGCGTTCGACCAGTGGGGTGTCGAGCTGGGCAAGCAGCAGGCCGGGATGCTGTTGTCCGCGCTGACCGCCGAGACGCACCCCGATCCGGCCTTCGACTCGTCCACCGACTCACTGGTGGAGGTCTACCGCGAGGCCCGCGGGCGGCGCTGAGCCCTCTCTCTCCGCACTCCCGTCCGCCGGAAGCCGGCGCCGGCGCCTTGGTGCGCGATGAACAGGCTGTTCCCCCTCCCGGGCCGCCCTACTTCCCCGGGCTGCCCACTTCCCCGGGCCGCATCTCGTTCCCGCCCGCCAACCCGGGCCGCCCGCCAACCCGCCTCCCCGCGCTGCCCACTGTCCCCGGGGCGCCTGCCAGCCCCGCCTGCCCGCGCCGGCCGG
>DWWG01000046.1 GCA_019119875.1 Candidatus Dietzia intestinigallinarum
GAACCGGGGGTCCTTGCGGTTGATCACGTAGACCTTGCCGCGACGACGGACAACCTGGGCGCCCGGCTTGTTCTTCAGCGACCGAAGGGACTTGCGGACCTTCATCTGGCGCTCCTTAGGCTCTCGGGGCGACCGTGATGGCCGCCGACACGACTGGGATTCACTGTGCGACACGTCCGCCCCGGGGACGGATGCACGACACACAACTGGTCCATAGTAACGGACGGGTCCAGCAGAACTCCAAACGGGAAGAACCACCCCGCCGCATATGCTGACCCCATGCAATCCCCACCCCCCACCGCCCCCACCGGAAGCCACGACGCCGCGGGCCTGCGTGCCGAGATCATCTCCGAACTCGGGGTACGGCCCAGGATCGACCCGGCGCGGGAGGTCGAGGACCGGGTGAGCTTCCTCGTGGACTACCTGCGCTCGACCCCCACCACCGGCTATGTGCTGGGCATCAGCGGCGGCCAGGACTCGACCCTCGCGGGCCGCCTGTGCCAGCTCGCCGCCGAACGGCTCCGCGCCGAGGGGATGGCGGAGGCCCGGTTCATCGCCATGCGCCTGCCGTACGGAGCGCAGGCCGACGAGGACGACGCCCGGACCGCCCTGCGGTTCATCCGGCCCGACGCCTGCGTGACCGTGGACGTCCGGGCCGCCTCCGACGCCTCCGCCGCCGCCGCGGCCGCCGCCCTCTCGGAACTTCCCGGACGAGCAGGTCCGCTGCGGGACTTCGTCCGCGGCAACGTCAAGGCCCGCGAGCGGATGATCGCCCAGTACGCGCTGGCCGGGCAGCTGAACCTCCTCGTCGTCGGCACCGACCACGCCGCCGAGGCGGTCACCGGCTTCTACACCAAGTACGGCGACGGCGGCGTCGACCTCACCCCCCTGAGCGGTCTCACCAAACGCCAGGGGGCCGCACTGCTGCGCCATCTCGGCGCGCCCGACTCCACCTGGAGCAAGGTCCCCACCGCGGACCTGGAGGACGACCGCCCCGGCCTACCGGACGAGGTGGCACTCGGCGTGACGTACGAGCAAATCGACGACTACCTCGAGGGATCGGACGGCGTTCCGGACGACGCCGTGGCCCGGATCGAGCACCTCTTCCGCACCTCACGCCACAAGCGGGCGATGCCGGCCTCCCCGCTCGACACCTGGTGGCGGTGACACTCCCCTAGCCCGCGAGCAGGCGCCACACCTGATCGAGAGCCTCCTGCGTGCCCGGCACCTCGAACGACTGCGCGGTGAACACCGCCGCCGCCCGACCGTTCGTCCGGTCCACGTAGCCGATGGTGCCCAGTCCCCCGGCCCAACCCACGATGCCGCCCGGCCGAACCTCCACCTGGAATCCGTAGCCACAACCCGGACCGAGCACGTCGTGCGCAGACTCCCGCTGCGGGCCGGTGAGCTGATCCGCGGCCAGCAGACGAGCACTCTCTGCGCTCAGGACCGGGCCGCCGTCCACGAGGACGTCGAGGAAAGTCAGGTAGTCGGCGACGGTCGACGACACCCCGCAGGCCAGCGAGTCGAACACCGGCTCGGCGGTGAACCCGCCCACCACGTCGAGGGCCTCGGGTCGGCCGTCCGCACCCGCGCCGTACGAGGTGGGCAGCCTGGCCGGGTCCGCGGTGAAGCCGGTGTCCACCAGTCCCAGCGGCCCGGTGACGTACTCGTCCAGCAGCGCCGCCACGCTCCTGCCCGTGACACGGGCGAGCAACACGCCCAGAACGTCACTGCTCGTGTGATACCACCAGCCCTCACCCGGCTGCCCGGCGAGCGGGAGCTCCGCGAGGCGGCGGAGATAGGTGTCCGGGTCCAGCGGCGGGGCGTACGGGCCCGGTCCGACCTCCCGCCGGGACATCTCCTCGGCCAGTGCCGGGTTCTGCGCCGCCCACCCGAAGCCTGCGGTCATGGTCAGCAGATGCCGCAGTGTGATGGGCCGGGTCGCGGGGACGGTCTCGTCGAGAGGAGCATCGGGGCGGGCCAGCACGCGCGGCTCGGAGAGTTCCGGAAGATGGCGACGGATCGGATCGTCGAGGCCGAGGATGCCGCGTTCCACGAGCGCTGTCGCGAGCACCCCGCCGAGCGGCTTGGTGTTGGACGAGAGCGGGAATACGGTGTCGGCGGCCATCTCGGCGCCGCCGAGCGACCTCCGGCCCCCGGCCGCGACCCGGGACCGGCCGCCCTGCCGGACCCCACACACATAGCCCACCAAGCGACCGTCCGCGACGGCCCGGTCGAGCGTGTCTCCTATGACGGCGAGCCCATCCACGCCTCGACCCTACGCCCGGCCCCAGGATTCAGTCGCTGAAGGCCAGAAGTGCCCTGACGCCCTCGGCAAGGATCTCGTGCGGACTGATGTGGTGCGTCGCATGAAGACGCGCGTACGTGGGGGCCTGCTCGGAGTCGACGGCCACACGCTTCTCCTCCGGGGCCACGGGAGCAGTCAGAGAGCTGCCGATCACCAGGTTGGACAAACGGTATGCGGTCCCCAGCGGATCTGCGACGCCCGCCAGTTCGAGCAGGACGCACATTCGCTCGGAGAGGGCCAGGTACGCGGGGCCTCGGGGTGCGCGCATGCCGATGACCTGCCCGGCCCAGCGGTGAGTTGTGAGGTGGGTGAAGAAGTCCTGCATCAGGGTAGGTAGATCAGCATTCCGGACCGCCTCGGACATGAGGGGGTCGTCTGCGAGCGCCGTGTCCAGGGCCAGATCGAACAGGTCGTCGACTGATTCCACGCGCGAGTAGAGGCTGGCCGGGGCGACACCCACCTCCAGCGCCACCGAGCGCAGCGTGAGGGCCCGCAAACCACCCTCGTCCAACAGCCGAACCGATGCCCTGGCGACCTCCGTGATGTCTACTGCGCGGAGGCGCTGCACGGGCTTGCGGTGGTCCCAGTAGCTCACACCATCAGCCTAACCGAACATGCTTCAGTTAGTTATCCATCCTATGTTAGGTTTGGGCGATGCTGGATGCCTCCGCCCTTCCGATCACCTTTCAGAACACACGCCTGCGTCCCATGTCCGACCCGGACGCGGGAGCCTATGCGGTCGGGACCAAAGATGATGCCGTGCGGCGCTTCGGACACCTCCCCGAACCGGACTACACCCCCGAATCCGTACGGCGGATGATCCGTAACGAGGTCGCGACCGGCCTGTTGTCGGGCAGTTTGGCGGTTCTCGCACTCGCTGATGCCGCGACGGACCAGTTTGTGGGTTCCATGGTTCTCTTCGACGTCAGCCCCACATCAGCTGAGGTTGGGTTCTGGATTCATCCGGACGCACGTGGAGCAGGGCACGCCCACCGGGGGCTGGAGCTGGCATCGCTCTTCGCGAAACGCGGTGGGCTGCGCACCCTGACGGCACGCACGCTCCCGGAGAACAGGGCGTCGCAACATTGCCTGACGGCGGCGGGATTCCGAGAGGTCGAACGACGCGTCGGAACCACGCCCGCGGGGCACCGGCAGGAGCTGATCCACTTCCAACGGGACCTCGCTCCGGCGATTGAGTGGCCATTGGAGACGGAGCGGCTGCGGCTACGGCTACACGAGCCCGTCGACGCCGGATGGCTTCACGAGCTGTACTCGCGACCTGATGTCGCCCGCTACCTGCTGGATGAGCCGTGGACCATGGATGTCACCCGCGACAAGCTCGCCGAGCGGCTTTCCAGAACCGGGATCGATTCCGACAGTGGTGCACTTGCGCTCGTGATCGAACACGAGGGCGTCGCAATCGGGGATGTAACGCTCTGGCTCAGCGATCACGAGAACCGCCAAGCCGAGATCGGGTGGGTCCTCGACCCGACGCACAGTGGGCGCGGCTTCGCCAGCGAAGCCGTTCGGGAAGTACTCACCCTCGGGTTCGAGCACTACAGGCTTCACCGCATCACCGCGCAGATGGATGCCCGCAACAGCACCTCGGCGGCGCTCGCACGCCGCGTCGGACTCCGGCTCGAAGCGCATCACGTCCAGGACTGGTTCAGCAAGGGAGAATGGACCGACACCCTCGTCTACGCGCGACTTGCTTCCGAGAACACGCCCTCGTCGTACGGAGCTTGACGTCCGGGGCTCCCGGCCATCCCTGATCGAAGCAAACGACCTCACCTGGGGAGCCACTACGGCAACAAGGCCCGAACCGTAACCATCGACGATGGCAAGGGTTCGAGCCTTGTACGTTGGGTGGAGCTAAGGGGACTCGAACCCCTGACCCCCACACTGCCAGTGTGGTGCGCTACCAGCTGCGCCATAGCCCCGTATGGTGTTTTTCTCCGTTCACCTCTCGGCGACCGGCCTGACTTAAGTTACACGACGACGATCGCGGTTCCAAATCGACCCCGGCCCCGCCGCATATGGCGAGGCCGGGGGCCGATCACGCCGCCCGTGGGCCGGCGCCAAGAGACTTACGCGATGATCTCGTTGAGCCACGTCGGGTTGGAGAACTCGACCTGCTCACCCTCGAAGAGGACGGTCGGCGTGGACACCTGACCGGTGGCCTCACGGACGCTGTTCTGCGCGTTCTTGGCCGTGTCGGACGCCTTGTCCATGCCGCCGTTGGTCTCGACGTTGCTGATGCACTCCACCGTGTCGGCGTTGGCCCCCGCGGACTCGGCGAGATCCGCCAGCTCCTGCGCCGACAGATCACCGGCTCCGCCGGCGGGCTGGTTGGCGTAGTAGACGTTCTTCACGTCGAAGAAGACGGGCAGAGAATCCTTGGCCGCGACGCACTGGATCGCGGCGATGGCACGGGTGGAGTACTCCCCCGAGGTCGATCCCGGGTTCTGGAAGTCCAGGTTGTGGTACTCGACCCGCAGATCGCCGGCCTCGACCGCGGTGGCGATCTGCTCACCGTTCTGCATCTCGAAAGATCCACATCCCGGGCAGTTGAAGTCCTCCCAGATCTGGATGGTCGGGGCGCCGGCCTCACCAAGGACCACGACGCCGGTGTCCGTGATCTCGATGAGCTCGTCCTGCGTCTCGCCGAACGTGATGGGATTGGCCTCCCCGCCACGCTGGGCCATCCAGATGACTCCGCCGAGCACGATCACGGCCACCGCGATGAGCGCGATGACGGTGATGAGCATCCCGTTGTTCTTGTTGGTCTGGAGAACCTTGGTGTTCTTGTTGGGCTTGGCGTTCACGTGGGCGTGGGCCTTTCTCTACTGGGAGCTGGGAGCTCTTTCGGCCGCTCGCGGCGGTCGGCACTATCCAGAGAGTACCGAACGGCAGCGGCCGCCCACGCTTCCTGCCGGTGCAGTTGGAGTGGGCGACCGCCTTGTTAGTGATGTATCAGCTGACTGTCAGCTTCCCATCGCCCCGCCGATCAGCTGACCCAAATCAAGATCGTTGATGACATCAGCTATCGACCCGGACGGATCGGACGACATATTTGCCGACGCGACCGAACCGTCCACGAGCGAACCAGCACCGATCCCCTGCAGGCTCCCCTGAACAGACTCGACGGGATTCTTTCCACGAATCGTCAGGCACGCCCCGATGGGATTGAAATCTCCTGTCCCGACCGCAGTGATCCTCACTTTCGAACCCGAGTTGAGCACGCTCCCCGGAACCGCATCCTCGGGGACCCTGTACGTGATGTCGACGGTCACACTCTGCGAAGCAGTGGTCCAGCCCGAGCCGGACGGCCGGGCGGCATTGTTGCCCGCGTCTCGGACGATTGTCTCGTCCGCCCAGCTCTGCCCCGTTGGGAACTTGTATGACCTGACCCTGGAACTCTCGGGAACGAAACCCTCCGGGTGGTACTGCCAGGCTTCACCAACCACACCGCCGGGCCCGGTAATTGTCGAGCGCAGAGTCGCCTGGCCGCCCGGGGCCGCGGTGGAATCAAGCCACGAGCTGGTGACCGTATACCCGGACCAGTTGCCGCTGCCCGAGGTAGAGCACTCAGCCTGCGCGGCAGCTGTTGCGACCACCGCAGCAGGAACGGAGACGAGCGAAAACGCGAGCGCAGAGCCTGAAAGCACAGACACAAAGCGGCGGGTGAAGGAGGCCATGGGCGGATCCGATCCGTAGAACCTGAGGGTGATGCACCTCACATCACCGGCTGACCGGATCAGAATAGGCGACAAATGAACAAACGTCCATCTGGATGCGTTCCAGGTATCGCCACGAGCAGTGCACCGATCACGAAATGCGCCGCGCCCCCGGTCGATGATCGACCGGGGGCGCGGCCCGATTGTGGAGCTGCCGGGAATTGAACCCGGGTCCTCCGCAGCATCGGCAGGGCTTCTCCGTGCGCAGTCCGCATTGGCCTCTACTCGGATCTCACCCTCACGCGGACGTGTTGGTGATGACGATCCCAGTCACTGTGTGGTGTCCCGACCCACCCCGTGACCGGGTGAGCCGGTGATCCCTCTAGATGATGCCGGGGACCGGGGCGAGGGCTACCCCGGGCCGACAGACTACGGGCTCGCTATCAGGCAGCGAGGGCGTAGTCGCGCTGATTGGAATCGGCGCGTAATTGGTTGCCACGACGCTTACGGTGGTCTCTGGCCTGCACCGGCACGCTTCCCCTGCGTCAACTCACGTAGTCGAAACCACATCAGCCCCGTCAGGGTCCGCCGACTCTCGCCAGCGGACCCTCAACCATACCCTGCAACCAGCGGCATGGCCAGGGTGATCCCCGTCTCCACGACCGGGGTCAGCCCCGCATGCCCTTGATCCTCCGGCCCAACTCGCGGACCGCCTCCCGCTCGGCGGTCCGGCGGGCGAGATCCTGGCGCTTGTCGTGCGCCTGCTTACCGCGCGCGACGGCCAGCTCGACCTTCACCCGGCCGCCGACGAAGTACAGCGACAGCGGGACGAGGGTCGCGTTGCCGTCGCGGACCTTACCGATCAGGGAGTCGATCTGTCGGCGGTGCAGCAGGAGCTTGCGGGCCCGCTTGGGCGCGTGATTGGTCCAACTGCCGTGTGAATACTCGGGGATGTGCAGCCCGCGTAGCCACACCTCGCCGTCGTCCACCGTCGCGAAGGCGTCGACGAGCGAGGCCTTCCCCTCGCGCATGCTCTTGATCTCGGTTCCCACCAGGGCGATACCGGCCTCGTAGGTGTCGAGGATCTGGTACTCGTGCCGAGCCTTGCGGTTGCTCGCGACGACACTGCCGTCGGAGCCGAGGGTCGACGCGCCCTTCTTCTTCTTGTTCTTCTTGGCCACGCCGGTTCACCTCCCTCTTTCGGCGGTCGAGCAGACCCCACAGTGTAGATGAACGGCAGCTCCGGGGCAGAAGCCGACCGCCGACCGTCGGGGTCAGTGACGTACCGAGACCCGCAGCGTCACCCAGGCGGTCACAGCGGAGACCACCACGCCGGCCACCACTATCGCCGGCGACATGAGAAGGATGTCCGCCGTGGTGATGCGTTCGATCAGGTTGGCCCGGTAGGCCTCGGCCAGCACCTTGTCGAGGAACACGGTCTTGGCGCCCAGCAGACCGCCGATGGCGAGCACCGAGCCCACGAGGGAGGCGACGACGGCCTCGAGGACGAACGGCAGCTCCGTGTAGAGACGACTCGCACCGACCAGGCGCATGATGCCGACCGCCGTGCGCCGCGTGAACGCCGCGATCTGGGTCATGTTGGCGATCAGGAGAACTGTGGCGATCAACTGGACCACGGCGATGGTGAACGCCGCGTTCCGGATCCCGTCGAGGATCGAGAACACCCGGCCGACCAGCTCGCCCTGCGACTGCACGACCTCGATCCCCCCGACCTCGGACAGGCTCGCGGACACCTCCTCGGCCCGCGTGGGATCGGAGAGGGTGAGGGTGAACCGGGAACCGAGCGCATCCGGGGAGGTGGACTCCACCAGCACCGGATCGGTGGACGAGAACAGGTCGACGAACTCGGCGTACGTCTCCTCCGGGTTCTTGTACTCCACCGAGTCGACACCCTCTGTGGCCTCGATCTGCGAACGTATCGTGGCGCACTCGCCCGTGCAGTCCGGGTCCTCCACGGAGATCGACCGGTCCACGTAGACGCGGAACTCGTTGAGGTAGTCGTACTTGGCCTGGCTCGCCGAGGCGGTCATCACCACCAGCACGCCGGCACCGAGCATCCCCAACGCCACGGCCGTGGTGATGATCATGGCCAGCGTCATGGACAGGTTCCGGCGCAGCCCCTGGGCGACCTCGGAGAGGATGAACTTCGCGGCCATCAGCGATCCACCCCGTAGGTTCCGCGGGCGTCGTCGCGCACGACCTCGCCGTCCACCAGCTCCACGACGCGGCGCCGTGAGCGGTCCACGATGTGTCGGTCGTGGGTGGCCATGAGCACCGTGGTCCCCGTCCTGTTGATCCTGTCGAGCAGGAGCATGATGTCCTCGCTGGTCTCCGGGTCGAGGTTCCCGGTCGGCTCGTCCGCCAGGAGGAGTTTCGGCCGGTTGACGAACGCGCGCGCGATCGCCACGCGCTGTTGCTCTCCCCCGGACAGCTCGTGGGGCCGCCTGGCCGCCTTACCTCCTAGGCCGACCATGTCGAGCGTCTCCGGGACGACCTCGTCGATGGTCTTGCGGGATTTTCCGATGACCTGGAGCGCGAACGCCACGTTCTCGGCGACGGTCTTGCTCTGCAGCAGCCGGAAATCCTGGAACACGACCCCCAGTGAGCGGCGCAATCTCGGCACCTGTCCCGCCTTCATCCGGACCAGATCATGGCCGGCCACGACGAGCGAGCCCGAATCCGGCCGGTCCTCGCGCAGCAGCAACCGCAGGAACGTGGATTTTCCGGAGCCGGACGCGCCGATGAGGAACGCGAACTCGCCCGTGGAGATCTCCACGCTCACGTCGGACAGAGCCGGACGCGCGGCCGCCGCGTACGACTTGGTCACATGAGATGCACTGATCACATGAGTAGCCTAGCGCCCCATTCGTCACATGCCACCCCGTGCCGCGGGCCTTTTCCTCGGCCCACGAGGAGTGATGACGACGACGACCCCGTCGCCCCGGGATCACCGCTGGTCGTCGGCGGCTACCGCGTGGGCACCTGCGTCTGTGCCGACTGCTGAGGCGCCTGCTGCCCCTGAGGTACCTGCTGGGTCTGCTGCGTGCCGGTCGGGGACTGCGGCGTCTGCTGCCCGGCCGTGCCGTCGCCCTGGTCGAACTGACGCTGCGGCCCGGTGGAGGTCGTCGGCGAGGTGTCGGTCCCCGTCGGTTCCTGATCGTCGGTCGCCGCGGTGGTCCCGGTCGTCTCATCCGTGGGGCTCGGCCCGTCCGTGCCGGTGGTGTCGGTACCGGTGGTGCCCGTCTCCGTGGTCTCGGACTGGGTGGGGTCCGGGCGGGGCGGCGAATTGAACGCCACCACCGGGTCCTGGCGCACGACGCTGTAGAGCCCGGCCACGAGGACGAACGCGATGAGCAGGACCAGGGTGGAGCGGGACATCGTGAAGAACTCGATCACGATGGACACCCACTCAGGCCGGTTCCGACGGGTCTCGGCGGGCGTGTCCTCGGACGTGGTGGTATCAGACGTCTCCGTCATCAGACGACCTCCGTTCCCTCGTCCGGGCGCACCATTCCGGCGCGGATGGCGGCCATCGCCTCGGGCTCGAGAACGATCCCCTCCTTGCGGAACCGGCGCAGGATCACCGCACGCATGCGGCGGCCCACCTCCCACTGCATCCCCGGCTTGGTCCGGGCGAGCAGGCGCAGGACGGTCTGCTCGAGCTTGATGGTCTGGACACCCATGACACTCGGCTCGTCGAGGATGTAGACGCCCACCTCCGGGTCGTCGACGATGCTGCGGCACACATCGGCGAGGATGTCGTGAGCCTGGTCCATGTCCGCGGTGTTGGGTACCGGCACGTCGACGATCGCCCGCGCCCAGTCCTGCGACTGGTTGACGGCGGTGACGATCTGACCGTTGGGCACGATGACAGCCTCACCGTCCAGCGTGCGGAGGCGCGTCACCCTCAGGGTGACGTCCTCGACGGTTCCCGCCGCGGAACCGGTGGACGTGGTGAGCTCGACGATGTCGCCGTATCCGTACTGGCGCTCGGCGAGCGCGAAGAACCCGGCGAGGAAGTCCTGGACGATCCGCTGGGCACCGAAGCCGAGCGCCGCACCCAGGACGGTGGCCGGGGCCACCAGGGTGACGAGGTTGACACCGAACCGCAGCAGGATCTGGATACCGAAGACGACGTAGAGCACGCCGACAGCGACATACGAGAGCACCTGGACCAGCGAGTGGAGATGCTTGGACTGCTCCGACCACATCTCCTTGTCCGCGTTCTGCGCGTCGATCCTCGCGGTCCACATGCGAGCGATCTTGGCGATGACCCGCGTGAGCAGTGCAGCCCCCAGGACCAGAAGGACGACCTCGAGCCCCTGGTTGCTCAGCCACTTCAGAATCCCACTGAAGTCGGTCTGCAGCCTCACTCGACCTCGGCCCCCTCCCGCATCCGCCATCGGATGCCGGCCTCGATGAAGCCGTCGATCTCACCGTCGAGCACCGACGAGGGGTTGTTGACCTCGTACTCGGTCCGCAGATCCTTGACCATCTGGTACGGGTGCAGCACGTACGAGCGCATCTGGTTGCCCCACGAGGCGTTGCCGCCCGCACCGAGTGCGTCCATCGCGGCGCGCTCCTCCTGGCGTTTACGCTCCAGCAGCTTGGCCTGCAGCACCTTCATGGCGGCGACCTTGTTCTGCAGCTGCGACTTCTCGTTCTGACAGGTCACCACGATCCCCGTGGGGATGTGGGTGAGGCGGACCGCGGAGTCCGTCGTGTTGACCGACTGGCCACCCGGGCCCGAGGACCGGTAGACGTCCACGCGGACGTCGTTCTCCGGCACCTCGATCGAGTCCACCGTCTCCACCACGGGCAGGACCTCGACCTCGGCGAACGAGGTCTGGCGACGCCCCTGGTTGTCGAACGGGGACAGACGGACCAGCCGGTGGGTGCCCTGCTCCACCGACAGCGTGCCGTACATGTACGGGTCGCGGACGACGAAGGTGGCGGACTTGATGCCGGCCTCCTCCGCGTACGAGGTGTCGTACACCTCGACCTTGTGGCCGGCCTTCTCCGCCCAGCGGATGTACATCCGCATGAGCATCTCGGCGAAATCCGCGGCATCGACACCTCCGGCGCCGGCGCGGATGTTGACCACCGCCTCACGCTGGTCGTACTCGCCGCTGAGCATCGTCTTGACCTCCATGGCCTCGACGTCCTCACGCAGGGAGGCACGCTCGGCGTCCGCCTCGTCGACCGCCGAGGAGTCCCCCTCGGCCTGAGCCTCCTCGGCGAGCTCGTACATGAGCGGAAGATCCTCGACACGCTGCCGCAGCTCGCGGCATCGACGCAGGTCGGCCTGCACGTAGGACAGCTCACTGGTGACCTTCTGCGCCCGATCCTGGTCATTCCACAGATCAGGATCGGCGGCCATCTGCTCGAGCTCGTCGACACGTCGGGCGAGCTCGGTGATGTCGAGAACCTTCTCGACCGTGGTCATGGTGGCGTCGAGGGCGGCGATATCAGCGGAGACGTCAGGGTGCACGGTTTCCAACTCTACGCGGCCCGGGCGTCTCCTCGCGTTCGCCCACCCGACCCCTTCCCGTGACCCGCCCCACGTCTGATCGTCGCCCGGCGGGGGTAGCGTCGGGCCCACGGGCCCGCTACCGCCGTCAGGTCGGCGGGCCACCCGGCCCCCCGCGGAGGAAGTACATGTCCCTCGACACCCGCACACCCCGCCCCCGGCCCGACACGGACACCTCGCAGCTGCCCGACGTCGATCTGGCGGCCAGCCTCGTCGTCGACGCCGGAACCCTGGCCCGGCGCCTGCGCGAGGACGGCCTCGACGTCCACCACAAGACCTCCGTCTCCGACGTGGTCACCGAGGCCGACAACGCCGCCGAGCGACACATCACCGCCACCCTCGCCCGCCACCGGCCCCACGACGGCGTCCTCGGCGAGGAGGGCACCCTCGTCCCCGGCGAACACGACCGACGGTGGGTCGTGGACCCCGTCGACGGCACCTACAACTTCGTCAACGGCTCCGACTACTGGTGCTCCGCCGTCGCCCTCACCGGACCCGACGACTACCTCCTGGGCGCGGTGCACCGACCCGTGACCGGCGACACGTTCGTCGGCGGTTCCGAGATCCCGACCCGACGCAACGGCGTCCCGGTCACCCGCCTGACGCCCGGCGATCTGGCCGTGGGCAGTCTCGCCACCTACCTGCACCCACCGTTCTTCGACGATCCCGACCTGGCCGCGCCGTTCCACCGGATCAGCCGGGGCGCCGCCACCATCCGCATGCTCGGCTCCGGCTCGGTCGACCTGGCCTCCGTGGCCTGCGGGGTCCACACGGTGTGGGCCCAGCACTCGTGCCCCGAATGGGACTGGCTGCCCGGACGGGCGCTCGTCGAGGGCGCCGGCGGCACCTGTGCAACGGTGGAGGTCAACGGCTACGACTGGTTTGTCGCCGGGCGCCCGGGCGCCGTGGAGCAGGCCGTGGAGCTGCTGCGCGGCTGACACCGTCCGCTCTTCGGGGCACGGGTTAGGGAAAGGTCTGGCGCGCGGAACTTACTGCGAAGTAAGGTAGCGGACGACCACACCGTCCACTCCGTCACGAGAACAGCTGGTGATGATGAGCAAGAACCCCACGACCCCGACCGCGACCGGGCGCGCGGAGAACTCCACGCCGGGCAAGAATCCGACGCGGATCGACGCGATCGGTGCCGCCATGCGCGCGCTCACGACCATCACCGGGTCGGAGTTCGCCGAGCGCTTCGGCCTTCGACAGAAGGTCGACCGCGTCACCTACGAGGCCACCAAGACCGGCTTCAAGACACTCGGCGCCGCGACCAAGTCGTTCAAGAAGGTCTCCGGCGGGGGCACCCCGAAGCGGCTGCCCGAGGCCGACGCGGAGACCCGGTCCGACGCATTCGACCTCACCCCGGACGACGACCAGAAGATGATCGTCGAGACGGTCCGCGACTTCGCCGCCGAGGTCATCCGCCCCGCCGCCCATGACGCGGACGCCGCCGCCGAGGCGCCCGCCTCGCTCCTGGAGCGCTCGGCCGAGATCGGCGCGACCATGCTGAACGTGCCCGAGGAGTTCGAGGGCATCGCCTCCGAGCGTGGCGTCGTCACCAACTCACTGGTCGCCGAGGCCCTCGCCTACGGCGACATGGGGCTGGCACTGCCGATCCTCGCGCCGTCCGGCGTGGCCACCACGCTCACACAGTTCGGGTCCGACACGCAGCAGAAGTCCTACCTCCCGGCGTTCGCCGCCGAGACGGTCCCGGCGGCCGCCGTCGTGGTGACCGAGCCGCGCATACTGTTCGACCCCTTCGAGCTCCGGACCACCGCCACCCGCGGCCCGGGCGGCTACACCCTCAACGGCGTCAAGTCGATGGTCCCGACCGCCGGCAGCGCCGAGCTGTTCATCGTGGCCGCGGATCTCGAGGGCGAGCCCACCTTCTTCGTCGTGGAGTCCGACACGGAAGGACTGGTGGTCGAAGCCGACCCGTCCATGGGTCTGCGTGCCGCGGGACTCGGCCGCCTCCTGCTCAACGACGTCGCCGTGCCGGCCGACGCGATCCTCGGCGGCCCCGAGGCCACCGCGGACGACAGGTCCACCGCCTACGCCGACATCATCCGACTGTCCCGCCTCGGCTGGGCGTCCCTGGCCGTCGGCACCTCGCACGCGGTCCTGGACTACGTGACCCCCTATGTCAAGGAGCGTCACGCGTTCGGTGAGCCCATCGCCCACCGCCAGGCCGTGGCGTTCATGGTGGCAGACATCGCCACCGAGCTCGACGGCATGCGCCTGGTGACCTGGCGTGGTGCCGCCCGCGCCGAGCAGGGACTGTCGTTCGCCCGCGAGGCCGCCCTGGCCCGCAAGCTCGCCGCCGAGAAGGGCATGAAGATCGGCCTGGACGGCGTGCAGCTGCTCGGTGGTCACGGCTTCACCAAGGAGCACCCCGTCGAGCGCTGGTACCGAGACCTCCGCGCAGTGGGAGTGGCAGAGGGCGTGGTGGTCCTGTGACCGCCGCCCGACCCACCAGCCACGCCACTCACCGAGCCAAGGACCACTGACCATGATCAATCTCGAACTCCCCAAGCGGCTCCAGGTGGGCGCCAACCAGGCCCGCCAGGTCGCCACCCAGATCTTCCGCCCGATCTCCCGCAAGTACGACCTCGCGGAGCACGAGTACCCCGTCGAGCTGGACACCCTCAAGGCCATGATCGAGGCCATGGAGGACGCCGGTCAGGCCGCCGCCGGGGCCACCACCGGCCGCGGCGAGGAGTCCCGCCGCGAGGGCGTCCAGAACGGCGGCAACATGAAGTCGCTGCTCAACATCATCGAGACCTGCTGGGGTGACGTGGGCCTGACCCTGTCCATCCCCCGTCAGGGCCTCGGGAACTCGGCCATCGCCGCCGTGGCGGACGACGAGCAGATGGAACGGTTCGGCCGCGTGTGGGCATCGATGGCCATCACCGAACCCGACTTCGGCTCCGACTCCGCCGCCGTCTCCGCCACCGCCCGCCTCGACGGCGACGCGTACGTGCTCAACGGCACCAAGATCTTCGTCACCTCCGGAGAGCGCGCCGACCACATCGTGGTGTGGGCGACCCTCGACAAGAGCAAGGGCCGCGCCGCCATCAAGTCGTTCGTCGTGCCGCGCGAGCACCCCGGCGTCTCGGTGGACCGGCTCGAGCACAAGCTCGGCATCCGCGCCTCCGACACCGCCCAGATCTCGTTCACCGACTGCCGCATCCCCAAGGAGAACCTCCTGGGCGATCCGGAGATCCGGGTGGACAAGGGCTTCGCCGGCGCCATGCAGACGTTCGACAACACCCGCCCGCTCGTGGCCGGTATGGCAGTGGGCGTGGCCCGTGCCGCACTCGAGGAGATCCGCACCCTCCTCGAGGAGGCCGGACTGGAGATCGACTACGACCGGCCCGCGACCAGCCAGCCGGCCGCGGTGGCCAAGTACCTCGAGCTCGAGGCCGACTGGGAGGCCGCGTACCTCCTGACGCTCAGGGCCGCGTGGATGGCCGACAACAAGATGCCCAACACCAAGGAGGCATCGATGTGTAAGGCCAAGGCCGGCCGTGTCGGCTCGGCCATCACGCTCGGGGCGGTGGAGCTGGCCGGAACACTCGGCTACTCGGAGCGCAGCTTCCTGGAGAAGTGGTCGCGTGACTCCAAGATCCTCGACATCTTCGAGGGCACCCAGCAGATCCAGCAGCTCGTGATCGCCCGACGCATCCTGGACCTGTCCAGCGCCGAGCTCAAGTGAGCTGAAGCGCGGGACGCACACCCCCGCGGACCGTGGGTCCGCGGGGGTGTCGTCGTGTCCGGGTCAGGCCATCTGGAAGCCGCGCCCGGGCCAGTTGCGCGCCGTGGCGTCGTCGACGATCGCGTCGAACGAGTAACCGAGCGCCGGGAGGAAGAACGGGGACTGCGCCGGGTGCACGCAGGACGGCAGGACGGGGCCGAGGCTTCCCGCGGCGCCCGCGGCAGGCGGCATGTGCCCGCCCGACAGGAGCCCGACGAGGCGTCCGTTGTGGGTGATGGGCCCACCGGAGTCCCCGTGGCCCGCACACGCCTGGCTCCAGAACCGGGGGCCCTCACGCTGCCAGGTGACGCCGCAGGTGTGGCCGGTGGACAGTCCGTCCTTACAGACGACGTCGCCGAAATCCGGCGTTCCGGCACGTCCCGTGACGCCCGCCTGCCGGACGGGGAACGCGACGGCCGGGTCCAGGCGGATCACCGAGTAGTCGAGGATCTCGTTACGGGTGACGACGGTGCCGATGACACCCGCCTGCTCATCGTTACGCAGGATGACCGGGGCATCGATGTGATCGCTGCAGTGGGCGGCGGTGAACGCCACGGGCGTACCGGCGGCGTCGACGCCGGCGGCGGCGATCGTGCAGCCCGCCACTCCCCCGACGAGGATCGGCGTTCCGCCTCCGACCGGAACCGCGGCCTGGGCTACGGCCGGGGCGACCAGGGCGGTGGCGCCGGCCATCACCGCCGCGGCGGCGAGCCTCGCCAGACGAGTGAACCTCATGAGCGTGTCCTTCCCACCTCAGGCGGCTGTGCCGAGGTCTACGCACCCGACAGCGTAGCGGCAGGTGAGCCGCCACGCACTACCCGGCGGCCCCGGACGGCCGCGCCCGTCACGTTCCCTCGACCGAGATCCGAATGGTCGGGCACTGCTCGGGGTCGCCGCCGATGTGGGCCCAGATCCCCGCGACGACGGGCTCGAGGAACAACTCCCCCACCTGCCCCATGAGGGTGCGCACGACCTGCACCTTGTCGGAACTGCGGGTGGACGCCAACCCGCCGGTGCGCAGTCCCTCCACCTCGCGCGTGGTGAGGTCCACGACCGCCTCGAGCAGTGGCGCGCCACGCCCCCCGGGTTCGAGCAGCGCCCGGTTGAGGTACTTCACGATCACCGGGTTCTTCTCGAGCATCCGCCGGACCGCGGCGTCGCGTGCGGCCACGACCTCGGTGGGCGACCCGGTGTGGTCGACCGTCGCGAGAGCCTCCACCACGCTGTCCACCACCACCGCGTCGACCGCGCGCCGCAGCCCCTCCTTGGTCCCGAAGTGGTGCTGGATGAGCCCGATGGTCACCCCGACCTCCGAAGCGACCCTGCGCATGGAGACACGGTCCTCGCCGTACTCCGCGTACAACTCCAGGGCGGCCTGGCGGATCCGCGTCCGCGCCGGGAGGTCGGCGGGAGCCGCATCGTCCCCGGAATCGCCCCGCTCGAGCTCGTTCCCGGTCACTGCCCCACCTCGTCTCCACGTCGCGCGCCGGCACCCCGGCCACCGCCGACACCAGACTATACAACTGCATGCCATGCAGTTGTATAGTGTCTGGCGTCCAGGCCGGACCGGCCCCGCCACCACACTCACTGGAGTCGCCCCATGTTCGACACCGCACCCTTTCGCTCCCCGTGGATGACCGAGGATCTCGACGCGCTCCGCGAGCACAGCCGCGCGTTCATGGCCAAGGAGCTGACGCCCAACTCCGAGAAATGGGCCGAGCAGGGCGCCGTGGACCGCGAGTTCTGGACCAAGGCCGGCGACGCGGGGCTGCTGTGCATCTCGATCCCCGAGGAGTACGGCGGTGGCGGAGGCACGTTCGCCCACGAGGCCGTGATCGCCGAGGAGCAGGCCCGAGCCCTGGACGACGGCTGGGGCAACTCGGTCCACTCCACCATCGTGGCGCACTACATCCTCGAGTACGGCACAGAGGAACAGAAGCAGCGCTGGCTGCCCAGGATGGCCAGCGGCGAGATGATCGGCGCGATCGCCATGACCGAGCCCGGTGCCGGCTCCGACCTGCAGGCGCTGCGCACCACCGCCGTCCGCGACGGCGACGACTACGTGGTCAACGGCTCCAAGACCTTCATCTCCAACGGGATGCACGCCGATCTGCTCATCATCGTCGCCCGTACCGGCGGCGAGGGCGCCCAGGGCCTGTCCCTGCTGGTCGCCGAGACCGCCGACCTGCCGGGCTTCGACCGCGGCCGCAAGCTCGACAAGATCGGCCTGAAGTACCAGGACACGATGGAGCTGTTCTTCAACGACATGCGCGTGCCCGCCGGCGACATCCTGGGCGGCGAGGCCGGCGAGAACCAGGGCTTCGTCCAGCTCATGCAACAGCTGGGACAGGAGCGACTCATCATCGCCGTGACCGCAGTGGCCGCCGCCGAGACCGCGGTGCGGCTGGCCACCGAGTACGCCCGGGAGCGCGAGGCGTTCGGCAGGCCGATCCTCAAGTTCCAGAACCTGCGCTTCGAACTCGCCGAGTGCAAGACCGAGGCCCTGGCGGCCCGCACACTGCTGGACCACTGCATCGGCCTGCACCTGGACGGCGGGCTCGACCCGGCCACCGCCTCGATGGCCAAGTACTACTGCACCGACAAGCAGTGCGAGATCATCGACCGCAGCCTGCAGATCTTCGGCGGCTACGGCTTCATGACCGAATACCCGATCGCCCGCATGTACGCCTCCGCGCGGGTGCAGAAGATCTACGGCGGGACCAACGAGATCATGAAGGAACTGATCTCGCGCACGCTCTGAACCCCGTGTGACCGCACAGACGGCGGCGTCTACGCTCATGCCCGAGCGGGCGTCGTCGTCGTTGTCGTCGTAACACCCCGCCCCACCCGGTCGCCACCCGGACCGCGACCGGCGGTCAGGAACCGTCCGGCAACGAGGCGAAGTCGGGCCTTCTCCCCTCGGCGAACGCGGCGAGCGCCTCGTTGTTGGCCGGCCCGCCGAGCAGCTCCGCGAACATCCGGTTCTCCCGCTGCCGGGCCTCGGCGACACGGCGGGCATGCGGCTCGGTCATCGCCCTCTTGACCGCACGCAGACTCGAGACCGGCAGCGCGGCCAGCCGGGTGGCGTGCGCAGTGGCCTCGGCCATCAGATCCTCCGGCGCGCACAGACGCCAGACCAGACCCATCTCCCGTGCCTCCTGCGCGGAGATCCACTCCGACGACATCAGCACCCAGGCGGCGTTCTGATGCCCGACCAACTGCGGGATCAGATAGCTCGAGGCGGCCTCGGGGGCCACGCCGAGGCTGGTGAACGGGCACTTGAACCGCGCGCCCTCGGCCGCGAAGACAAGATCGGCATACCCGAGCAGCGTCACCCCGATCCCCAGGCCGAGCCCGTTGACCGCCGCGACGAGAGGCTTGCCGAACGCGATGAGTGCGTCCACCAGCAGGTTGAAGCCGTGCTCCTCGGTGCCCGCCCCGGCGTCACCGCCACCGGCCACCAGCTCGGCCATCTCGACGAGGTCCGTGCCCGCACTGAAAGCCCGTCCGCGGCCGGTCAGCAGGACCACGGCGACGGCCGGATCCTCAGCAGCCGCGCGGAGGGCGGCCGCCAGCTCTGCATAGAGGGCGCCGTTGAAGGCGTTCAGTGCGTCGGGTCGGTTCATGGTGAGTGTGCGGACACGGTCGGCGTCCTGCACCTCGAGGATCTCGCTGTTGCTCGTCACGTGGGGCTCCTCAGATCTCGGCTCGGGTGCGGCTCAGGCGTCGTCGCCCGTGGCGGGCTGTTCGAGGTAGACGGACTTGAGCTCGGTGTACTGCGCCAGGCCCTCCGGGCCGAACTCGCGGCCCACACCGGAGGCCTTGAACCCGCCGAAGGGGGCGGCGAAATCCATCGTGTAGGTGTTGACGCCATAGGTGCCGGTGCGCACGCGGCGGGCCACGTCCAGACCGGCGTCCCGGTCCGAGGTCCACACGGTTCCCGCCAGCCCGTAGTCGGAGTCGTTGGCGATCCGGACGGCGTCGTCCACGTCGTCGTAGGCGATCACGGACAACACCGGACCGAAGATCTCCTCGCGGGCGATCCGCATGTCGTTGGTGACCTCCGAGAAGACGGTGGGCCGGACGTACCAGCCGGTGTCCAAGCCGTCCGGCATCCCGGTGCCGCCGGTGAGCAGGCGGGCCCCCTCCTGTTGGCCGATCTCGATATAGGAACCGACGCGCTCCTGCTGACGCCGGGCGACCATCGGCCCGATCTGGGTGGCCGGATCGAGAGGGTCGCCCACGACCATCGATCCGATGCCCTCGGCCAGCGCCTCGGCCACCTCGTCATGGCGCGCCCGACTCACCAGGATCCGGGTCTGGGCCACACAGGCCTGGCCGGAGTTCATCACGCCCAGGAACTTCATCCCCTCGACGACGCCGCCCAGGTCCGCGTCGTCCAGCACGATCGCCGCGGACTTGCCGCCGAGCTCCAGCGAACACCTCTTGAGCTGCTCACCGCAGATGGCACCGATCTTCCGGCCGGCCGCGGTGGATCCGGTGAAGGCGACCTTGTCGATCCCGGGATGACGCACCAGGTGCTCCCCCACCCCCCTGCCGCCGGCGACGATGCTCACCACGCCCTCGGGCACGCCGGCCTCGATGAGCAGGTCGGCGAGCAGATAGGTGTCGAGCGGCGTCTCGGGCGCGGGTTTGACGACGATCGTGCACCCGGTCAGCAGCGCCGGGATGACCTTGGACAGCACCGTGAACTGGGGGACGTTCCACGGCGGGATGGCCGCCACCACACCGACCGGCTCGTGCCGCACCAGGACCTCGCCGCCGAGGGCGCCGGCACGGGTGTCCTCCCACGGGAACTCGCGGGCGATCTTCAGGAACGCCTCGATCTGCATCCAGGGCGCCGGGGCCTGCGCCAGATTGCTGAAGGAGATCGGCGAGCCCATCTCCGTGGAGATCACCGTGGCCATCTCCTCCAGCCGGGCGGCGTACAGGGCGGACAAGCGTGCCACGACCTCGATCCGCTCCTGCGGCGACATCCGCGGCCACGGACCGTGGTCAAACGCCTCCCGGGCCGCGATCACCGCGGCATCGATGTCGGCCGCCGACCCCTCGGGGACGCGGGCCACCACCTCCTCGGAATGGGGACTGATCACATCGATGACGGCGTCCGTCTCGGGGCTGCGCCATTGCGTACCGATGAGCAGGGCGTCGCGGTCGAGTGAGGTGGTCATGGGGTCTCCTGCCGTCGTCGGTCGGATGCCCGATCACGATAGACAAGCGATCAGACAACTGTCCACCATACGGTTCCCGCCCGGAGCGTGGACGGCTTTCCCGCATCCGCAAACAACAGCACGGCACCCCTACGCACACAGGCTTCCAGGCCGCTATTCAGACTTTGAGTCTGGTCTCTTGACAGGCGGTTTGCTCGAGGCGAGTATTGGCATCAGTGATTCAGCCCACACATCGTCGAGATCGATGCCGACCGGCCCGCAGCGTTCTCACGTCGCCCGACCACACCAAGCAGGAGCATCATGCCCGGATATCCGTTCGATCCCGAGCTCGCGGAAGCCGCCCGGACCCTGCCCGCCCTCGACCTCGATGACATCGACTCGCTGCGGAAGCAGATGGCCGAAGGTGCCGCGGCGCTGCCCCCGGTCACCGTTCCCGGCAACGTGCGCGTGGAAAGACTGGAGATCAACAACCCCGACTCACACGAGCCGCTCCCCCTCGTCGTGATCCACCCGAACCGTTCCGGGGAGACACCTCCGTGCCTCGTGTGGCTACACGGAGGCGGCTTCGTGCTCGGCTCGGCCGAACTCGACCTGCACACGACCGTGGGGATCGCCGAGCGCACCGGAACCACCGTCGTGTCGGTCGACTACCGTCTCGCCCCGGAGCATCCGTACCCCGCAGCTCTGATCGACTCGTGTGCCGCCGTCGAATGGGTACGGTCTCACCACTCCGAGCTCGGTATCGACCCCTCCCGGATCGGCATCGGCGGCACCAGCGCAGGAGCGTGTCTCGCCGCGGGAACAGCCCTGTGGGCGCGTGACAACGCAGGGCCGGACCTGTGCTTTCAGCTCCTGGACAATCCGGTCCTCGACGGACGAACCGCGACCGGGTCGATGACCCGGTTCACCGACACCCCGATGTGGTCCGCCGCCAGCGCGCGGACGAGTTGGCACCTGTACCGGAACACCGCCCGGCACAACCTGTTCGCGCAGTACGCGTCGCCCGCCCAGTCCGACAGCTTCGCGGGACTACCTCCAACGTTCGTGTCGATCGCCGAATTCGACCCGCTTCGCGATGAGGCGTGGGAGTACGCCCGCCGGCTGCTGGCAGCCGGCGTCCAGACCGAGGTGCACCTCTACCCCGGAACTTTCCACTCCTCGACCCACGTGGTCACCGAAGCCGCGATCTCCAGACGAGCCCTGGACGACCTGCACACAGCGCTGATCCGGGCATTCGATCGAGGAGGTGAGGTCCGGCCCCCATCAACGAACTGAAACGTGCCCCACGAACCCGTCAATCCGCCAACTTCCCGCACCATCATGCGGGGCCCGTCGACCCGATCGTCGACGCCGAGCACCCAACGAGGACCCATGAACACTCCCCCACTCTCCGACCCCCGCGTCGACGCCGCCATCGAGGAAGCTCTGGCCACGACCGAGGTCGGACTCCAGGTCGCCGCATACCTCGACGGTGACCTGATCATCGACACCTACGGCGGTTCCGTCGACGAGAACGGCACGAGTGCCGTCGACTCCGACACCCTGTTCTTCCCGTTCTCGGTGACCAAAGCCGTCACCTCCACGACACTGCACGTTCAGGCCGGGCGGGGTCTCGTGGACTACGACACCCCGATCGCCGAGTACTGGCCCGGATGGGGAAAGTACGGCAAAGAGGCGATCACCGTCCGCCACGTCCTGACCCACCAGTCCGGTGTCCCGTGGATGCCGGAGGGCGTCACTCCGGAGCTGAAGGCCGACTGGGACTGGATGATCCGCGGGTTCGAAGAAATGTCTCCGGACTTCCCGATCGGGACCAACTGCTACCACGCGCTCGGCTGGGGTTGGATCATCGCCGAGATAATCCAGCGCACTGATCCCGACAACAGGCCGTTCGCGCAGGTGGCGCGAGAAGAGCTCCTGGATCCGATCGGCGCGACCGACCTGTACTTCGGACTTCCCGCATCCGAGGACCACCGGCTCGCACCCGTCATCAAGGGTGAGATTCCCGAGTCGACAGAGTTCCCCATGTTCTTCGACGGGATGCCCCGCGCCGTCCACCCGTCGGCGCAGGTCTTCAACCTGGAGATCACACGTCGCACGGTCGACCCCGGCGCCGGTGCCATCACCAATGCCCGGTCGATGGCCGCGCACTGGGCACTTCTCGCGAACAAGGGAACGATGAACGGCGTCCGGCTCCTCTCCGAAAAGCAGGTGGAGTCGTTCCTGGAGAAGCGACCGAACAGCGAGGCGGTGGACAAATACCTCGGCATCTCCGTCCCCGTCTCGAAGTACGGCTATTACCTCAGCGACGAGACCCCGGGAATGATCCCGATCATCACTCCCGATTCCCCCATCGTCTGGATGCCGGGCGCCGGATCCTCCGTGGGGTGGGCCGAGCTGGACACCGGTCTCGCCGTGGCGATCACCCACAACAACATGGAGATGGGGTCTCCACCGTCGTGGCCGGCCATCGCCGAGGCCGTACGAGCCGTCGCAGCGGACATGAAGGACAGGAACGAGCTCTGATGAGAGGCCTGGACGGTAAGCGGATCGTCGTCGCAGGTAGCGCGTCGGGAATCGGGGCCGAGACCGTGCGCCGTCTGCATGCGGAAGGCGCACAACTGGTGATCGGCGACGTCAACGAAGCCGGGATGAACGCGGTCGCGGCCGAAGTGGGAGTGACCGCGATCCCGTTCGACCTGACGACTCCGTCGTCGATCACGAGACTGATCGACTCTGCATCCCGACAGCTGGGAGGACTCGACGGTCTGGTCAACGTCGCTGCGGACGTCTCACCGGAACAGATGTCGCGAGACATCGAGGTCGCGACGATGGATGTCGAGACCTGGCAGCACGCGCTCAACGCGAACCTGATCGGTGTCGCGTGGGCCGCCCGCGCCGTCATCCCGCATCTGGTCGACGCGGGAGGCGGCGCCATCGTGAACGTCACGTCGGATGCGACGGCGACGGGATACCCGGTCCCACCCGCCTACGCGGCGTCGAAAGCGGGTATCAACACCGTCACCCGGCATGTCGCCGTCCGATGGGGCGAGGAGAAGATCCGGTGCAACGCGATCTCACCGGGCCCGGTCGCCAGCGAGAAGATGCTCGCGATGGGCGAGGATTACATGGCCGAGATGCTGAAGGGCACCCCGCTCCGGCGCCTGGGCGAACCGGCCGATCTCGCCGCGTCGATCGCATTCCTCATGTCCGACGACGGAGCCTGGGTAACCGGGCAGGTGTGGTCCGTCAACGGCGGGACGCTCCTGCGAGAGTGACGGTCAGGCTTCGAGAAGCGCGCGTATCGCATCACACAGGTACCCGACGAACACGTCGATGTCGATCTCCGAGCTCTCCGTGTCACTCAGGAAGCGATCGGACAGCTCGTGCTCGAGGACATGGACCATCATCGAGGCCCGAACGGACGCCTCCTGAGACGTGAAGTGACTCCACAACTCCGTGTTCTTGCGGACCGCCCGCACGTGTTCACGATGCCAACGCGGTGCGTCCTCAAGGAAGGCGCGCGGATAGGCGGCCGAGGCGGCGCGATTCCTTGCGGAATCGCGCTCCCACGCCACCGCGAACGATGTCACCCAGCCGAGGACCGATCGTCGTGACCAGTCGGTCAACTCACCGAACTGCTCGTAGTAGCGAAGTGCTTCCGTCTGCATCTGATCGAGTAGAGCCTCGAGTAGCGCACTCTTACTCGCGAAGTGTGCGTAGAGGGTGGCCCGGCTCGCACCCGCCTCCTCCACGATGTCGTCGATCGAGGTGGCGTTGTACCCCTTCTGCCCGAAGAGTGTTCCGGCAGCCTCCAGCAGATCCTCACGCGTCTCACGCTTTCGGCGTTCCCGGAGACTCAACTTCTTCGACTCAGCCATACAGCGAGTATAGAGAGCAGACGACCGTGAGTGGCTCCCGGCCGTCTACTGTCCGCTCGGTCGGATCTCCACGACGCATTTTCCCGACAGCCGCCGCTCCGCCAGATCCCCCAGCGCCGTCGGTGCCTGTTCCAGGGGAACCACCCGCGCGACCATGGGATCCAGTTCGTCTCTCGCGACGAGATCGAGGAGCTCTCCGAGCATGTCCGCGATGTGCGCCAGATCTCGATCCGAGCCATAGAAGTAGGCTGCACCCAGCGCGACCTCGTGTACCGACGGCGCCATGCCGAACGGGGCGACCACCGAGATGTCGGGTCGACCGGCGATCGTGGCGATACGCCCGGAGAAGGCGAGAAGCTGGATATTCTCAGTCGCGGAGGCGCTTCCGACGGTGTCGAGAACTGCGTCCACGCCCCTCCCCCCGGTCAGTTCTCGAACCCGCGTGCCGATGTTCTCGGAGCGGAAGTCGATCACCTCATCGGCGCCCAGAGCCCGGGCCGTCGCGGCGTTGGCGGCCGACTCGGTTCCGATCACACGCGCACCCTGACGCCTGCTCAGCTGCACGGCGTATCCACCGACGCCGCCGGCAGCGCCGGTGACGAGCACCGTGTCACCAGGACCGACCCGCAGCCTCTGGATGATCGCGCAGTAGGCGGTCAACCCGGCTGCCGGTAGGGCGGCGGCCTCGACCCAGCTCACCTCATCCGGAATGGGTGTCAGTACCCGGGCGTCGGCGATCGCGAATTCAGCGAGCGCGCCCCGGTCACGGATATCCGCGTGGAAGACGACGCGCTGACCGACGGAAAACCCGGAAACTCCGTCGCCGAGAGCATCGACGACCCCAGCGCCGTCCAGGCCGACCACCGCCGGCCAGGTCCACTCCGGCACGCCGTAGGCAGCTCGTTGGTAGTCAGACGGATTCAATCCGCAGGCCGCGATCCGGACCCTGACGTGGCCGGCCGCAGGTTCCGGAGTCTCCAGCTCACCGAGACGGAGGGCATCCGGTGCACCGATCCGATCGAGAAGTAGTGCACGCATCCTATGCCTCCGTTGTCTGAGTAGCCGGCGGTTGATGTGCAGAACGAACCGTCGATGCCCGTCGCGTCGTCAATCCCATGCCGACGCTCCCGGCATGTCGATCACGGCCCGCAACACACGGCCGCTCCGAAGCGCGTCGAGCGCATCGTCGATCTCGGTGAGTGCGAACACGTGGGATACCTGACCGGCCAGATCGAACCGTCCCTGTTCGGCGAAACGCACGATCGCGGGGAAGTCCACGAACGGGTCGCACGCTCCGTTGTAGCCACTGCGGACAGACAGATGTTTGGACATCATTGCCGGCACCTGCATCTGGATCGACGGATTGCGCGGCGAGATGCCCACGAGCGCCAGTCTCCCACCCGTTCCCAGAAGCTCCACCGACCCGGCGACGACCGCCGGTTGACCCGTGCATTCGATCACGACGTCGACGGTGTCGCCGATGACATCTCCCAAGCCCCTGGCGAACTCGTCCGCCGTCCAGGTCGCATCCGCGAGCACGAACTGGTCGGCGCCGAACGTCTCGGACACCTTCTCCTTGTCCGGATTCGTATCTACTGCGATCACCCGCCGAGCACCGAGCAGTCGCGCGGTCTGGAGACTGTTGACACCGATTCCGCCGACACCGACCACCACGACGGCGTCGGACGTCGTCACCTGTCCGATGTTCTTGACCGAGCCGTACCCCGTCGAGACCGCACAGCCGATCAACGCCGCCGCGTGCGGCTGCAGCCCGACCACCGGGTGCACCTGGAATCCGTCGACTGTGATCTGTGAAGCGAGGGAGGACACCCGCGCCAACGACCGCACTGGTTCGCCACGCCACCGGAACAGTGGCTCCGGGTCATACATCGTGGTCGCACACGCCGAGTAGAGGTTCGACGAGCACTCCTTACAGTTCATACAGGGGCGTTGGCAGGTGACCGCAACGTTGTCGCCGACACTCACGTGCCGGACCAGCTCTCCGACCCTGGTCACCACACCCGACGCCTCGTGTCCCAATGCCATCGGGGCCGGGTCTGGCGCCTCCATCGGCAACAGATCGCTCGCACACAATCCCGACGCGACGACCTGCACGCTCACTTCGTGTGGCCCGGGTGCCCGGACCTCGAGATCGTCGACGAGAGACACCTCACCGTCGCGACAGATGACTCCGCTCACCATGGCTGACTTCCTCCGTATTCCTGTGACTTCGTCTGCATTGCCCGACAAGGTCGCCATCAGCGCTCAGCGCACCGTCATGTCGTCGAGGTTCGGCTGACGCAACCGGGTCCAGTAGTCCTCCATCTCGAACGGACTTGCCAGGAGGACATCACCCTTCGAGTTCCGGTAGTAGGTCGTGGCACGCGCCTCTCGCATCCAGATCGAGTCGGCGAGGGTCTCGCGCACGTCCCGAACCCATTCCGCCAACGCTTCTTCGGTTGGTTCGATGCTGTTCGCCTCGGTCTCGACAAGCGTCTGGAGACACTCCACGATGTAGTGGACGACAGCCTCGACACAGAAGTTGTGTGCTCCGCCGTGTGAGGGATTCGCGTTCGGCCCCGACGTCATGAACAGGTTCGGGAAACCCGGTATCTGGCAACCGAGATAAGCCTCCGGGGTATCCCCGAACACCTCGGCGAGCTTCTTCCCTTCGCGACCGACGACGTCGAGGTTCCTCAGATACTCCAGCGTGAAGCCTGTCGCGTAGACGATCACGTCGACCTCGTGGACGACGCCGTCGCCGTCGACCGGGCCTTCCGGTGTCACGCCGGAAAGGCCGGTGGTGACCAGGGTCGTCGAGTCCTTCTTGATGGTCGAGTAGTAGGCACCCGGGTCACGGACCGGCCGCTTGGCCATGAAGGCGAAGGACGGTTGCAGCTTCTCTTTCAGATCAGGCCGGTCGGCGAAGGACGCGTCGAGATGTGCCTGCGCGGTCAGACGCCCGCGTTCATTGGCCTCACTGATCGACAACTCGTGCGTTGCTGCCCACTCTTCGTCGAAGCGGACGGCAGGGTAGTTGATGTCACCGGTCTCGATGAACTTGCGCAGCCGCGCCCATCGCGAATAGCTCGGGACGTTCATCAGCATCCACCGCTCGTTCTCCGGCACCCGGGACTCGACGACCGGTGGCAGGACCCAATGGGGCTGACGCTGGAACAGAACCAACGACTCGATCTCCGGGGCCAGCGCGTCGACGATCTGAACACTCGTGCACCCCGTGCCGACGATTGCGACGCGCTTGCCGGTGAAGTCGTACTCCTCATCCCACTCGGACGAATGGAACGACTCTCCCTCGAACGTCTCGATGCCGGGAACATTGGGGACAGCCGGATTGGTGAGGTAGCCGGCAGCGGTGACGATGGCGGAGGCCGTGGTGGTCAGCTGCTCCCCACCCTTCGAGTAGGTGACAGTCCAGATGTTCCGGGATTCGTCCCACTCCATGCCCGTGACGTCGGCACCGAAGGTGAACTTGTCCAACACGTCGTGCTTGCGAGCGACATCATCCAAGTACTCGCGGAACTCCTCCCCCGTCGGGTGGGAATTGGTCCACGCGGCGTTGACCTCGAACGACAGTGAGTAGTACTTGCTGTGCGTGTCCACGCCGATCCCCGGGTACCGGTTCTTGAACCAGACACCACCGACGCCTGCTTCCTTCTCCAGGACTTCGAAGTCGAATCCCGCGTGTCTCGCGGCGACCGCCATCGTCACCCCCGCCATGCCGGCGCCGATGATGAGCACCTTGAAATCGGCGGGTGCTGTCCGGGTTCGCCGAATGGTCGGCCGAAATGAGGTGAACCCGCCCTGCTCGCGAGCGAACGGCAACGAACGACGCGCGACCGGGATGCCGGTCATGGCCGTCGCCAATGCCTGAAACGCGTCGTCCTCGAGGACGAGTGGATCACGGTCAGGCGCCCCCTCGAGATTTCCGAGGACGCGGCAAGCCCACGAGTTCAACGCCTCCCGGCGGTCGACGTCGAGATGCGCCCGTATTTCGCCGTTCTCGACCTCGTGGGTCAGGTGCGGCGCGAACTCGTCGATCCGATCCGTCGCGCCGGTGATCGAAACCAGACTCGCCAGGAGAAATGCCGGATCGGCGTCCTCGATAATCGGCCCCAACTCGTCGCCCGCGCCCGCCGCTGTCACAGTCATGCCCTACTCCCCTACCTCGATGAGATTCCGGTCACACCATTCTGTGACCTCATCAAAGTCTTGTCAACAGACTGCCAGTCTGCTTTTGCATCCAAAGGCATGTTGGTCGCGATAGCTGCAGCTAGAAGCGCGTTTAGAGCCGCAGTACTGCGGTGGGCCCACCACCCCCAGGCCGCCGGTAGGGCCACTTTTCAAACTCACAGTTGACTCTTCAGCCTCTAGATATGATCATCTACTGTGATCTCCATCTCACCGATGGTGGCTCCTCGGACGTTCCGCGACCGGGGTGGGAGACGAACACTCTGAGGACCGACGAGGAGAAGAACATGGACGAACCGAACCAGGGCGCCGTCACACGGGGCCCTGACGGCCTCGTGATAGACGAGCGCCAGAAGCGTGAACTAGTCGACATGCAGCGCGGGCCCCGCTCGAAATGGGTCCTCGGAGTGGTGTTCCTCGTACTGCTCACCGAACAGTCCGCCATGGGCTTCCAGCTCGTCGCCCCGGCTCTCCCCCAGTTCGCGATTCACTACGACACGACCCACGTGATCTGGGCGATCACCATTTTCACGCTCGTTGGCGCGGTCGCGGCTCCGGTGGTCGGCAAGCTCGCGGACCACTTCGGCAAGAAGAAGGTCCTGACCTACGTCGCGATGATCTCCACCGTCGGTTGCCTCATCAGCGCACTCGCTCCCAGCTTCGAGATACTCCTCGTCGGTCGCGTTCTGACCGCGGTGAGTATCGCGTTCAGTCCGGTTGCATACGCACTGATCCGCGATGTGTTTCCCCCGACGATGCGGGTCATGAGCATCAGCATCATCACCAACGGCGTCGGAGTGGTCACCATCGTCGGCCCGTTCCTGGCCGGTCTCCTGCTCGACAATCTCGGCATGTCGTCGATCTTCTGGTTCGTCGCGATCATCACCCTGGTCGGCGGACTAGGTGTTGTGGCCTTCGTTCCGGAAACCCAGGTCAGGGACGAGACGAAGTTCGACACCCCAGGCATCGTCGGGCTGACAGCCGGGATGCTCCTTCTGCTGTTCACCATCTCGCAGATGCAGACCTGGGGTGTCGGGAATCCCCGAACGCTCCTGCTCCTCGCGGTCTCGCTGGGGATCCTCGTGGTCTGGTGGAAGTGGGAAGCCCGCCAAGACGAACCGTTCATCAGTCCCCGTCTGCTGACGTCCCGCCCTACTGCGACCGTGCTCCTGGGCTACGGATTCATGGTCGGTGCCGGAACGATGATCTCGTCACAATTTCCGACTCTGTTGCAGTCACCCCGAGATGCCGCCCTGGCCTATGGGTTCGGTGCGTCGGCGACCGAGGTCGCGATCTTCCTGATTCCTGCCGGTGTCGGCATCACCATCGCCGGGGTCGTCGTCGGTGCCCTCGGACGCAGATACGGGTTCCGGCGGTTCCTGGCTCTGGCCGGACTCCTGTACGCAGTCGGCGTGATCGGCCTGCTCTTCACGCTGACGGATGCATGGGGCCAGGCGGTCTTCTACGGTGTCGTCGGCCTCGGCGGGATCGCCTATGCTGCGGGACCGAACCTGATGATGCAGCTGTCACCCACCGCACAACGCGGGCTTTCGGCCGCAATGCTCGGACTCATCGGGGGCACGTTCGGAAGCATTCTCGCCCAGATTGGTGGCCTGGTCCTCAACATGAACATCAGTGGCACCACCGAACAAGGACTTCCGATCTACGAGATGGTCGGGCTCAACTGGTTGTTCGCTATCGCCGCGATCGCGGCCCTCGTCGGCACCGGGATAGCGTTGATGATCCCGAAGCAGACCGCCCAGATCTCGTTCGAGACAGATCACACCGAGGATGATCAGCCCGGCACGCTGGAGAACGTCGGGCGCTGAGTTCCGGATGCCGGGTGGAGTCTATTCTTCACCCGGTCCGGCGCCACCCGAACACCGCGCATCAGGGCTGATTCGATACCTCCGCCTTCCGATGTACCCCAAAGAAGTGAGGACCACGCCCCGGCAGGGGTCGTGGTCCTCACGTCATTCGATTGGTAGCGGGGACAGGATTTGAACCTGCGACCTCTGGGTTATGAGCCCAGCGAGCTACCGAGCTGCTCCACCCCGCGTCGATTGTCAGCCATCTACGGCGGGCACTTCCCACACCGTCCAGTGCTGCGGCTCGTCGCCACTTTACCGGTCGCTGACTGCCTGCTCAGGCTACCAAATCAACTAGACGACTGACCAATCGCCGGCCACTCCGCGAACGGCCTCCCTCCGCCGCAGCCCCGTGAGATCAGTGACATCCTTGGCCGGATTCGATCCCTTCTGGACCCGTCATGCCGTTTTCGGTCACCAGAGTCGGGAACGGACAGCAGTGGAGCCACCAGGTCGAGGGTGAGGTCAAATGGGCTCACCAGAGCGTCGGACGCAAGCGTGGGCACGTCCACGCCGCCGAGGCGCTGGAGTGCCTCGGCGGAAACGGGTACGTCGAGGAATCCCGCATGCCCCGACTCTTCCGGGAGTCGCCTCTGGCCTCGATCTGGGAAGGCAGCGGGAATGTCGCGGCACTCGACACGCTCCGCGCTGTCGCCAAACAGCCGGAAACATTGGACGCCCTATTCGACGAGTTCGACGCCGCCGCCGGCGCCGATGCCGGGTTCGACCGGTTCGTCGCCGGCGTCAAGGCCAAGTTCGCTCACCCGGAGACCGTGGCGTTCCGGGCCCGATCCGTGCGAGACCTCGCGCTCGCTCTCCAGTCCACCCTGCTGATCAAGCACGGACACCCCGCCGTCGCCGACGCCTTCACCGCCTCCCGGTTGGACCGGGAGTGGGGCACCGTCTTCGGCACCCTCAGCCCCGGCATCGACACTGCCGCCATCCTCGACCGCTCCACGCCGACTGCCTGATCTCATGACCACGCCGGTCTTAACTGACCCCTCGTTTTTGGAGTCGTTGTTCGGCTTGTGCCCTGAGGTGGCGTTTTTTGGTGTGTCGGCGTTGTCGCTGGTGTGGGCGGCGTTGTGATTTGGCTAGTCCGTTGCCGGTGTGGCCGGTTTCGGCTGCTTCTTGTTGTAGGCGGCTGCGGTGTGGGTGTCGTGGTGCGGCGTAGTGTGCAAGTGGTCCGTTGGGTGTGCTGGTGATGTGGGTCCCGGGGTTGTGGTCGGGGTGGTGTGGTCCGTGGATCCATATGTAGTCGCCTTCGGTGTTTCGGTAGTAGGCCCAGATGCCTTCGGTTTTG
>DWWG01000047.1 GCA_019119875.1 Candidatus Dietzia intestinigallinarum
GACAAGGCGATCGACCTGGTGGACGAGGCAGCCTCCCGCCTGCGGATGGAGCTGGACTCCTCGCCGGTGGAGATCGACGAGCTCCGCCGCGCCGTCGACCGGTTGAAGATGGAGGAATCCTACCTGACCGACTCCGACGACGAGGCGTCCGCCGAGCGGCTGGAGAAGCTGCGTGCCGAGCTCGCCGACAAGTCCGAGGAGCTCGCAGCGCTGAACGCCCGCTGGGAGGCGGAGAAGGCCGGCCACAACCGGGTCGGTGACCTCAAGGCGCAGCTGGACAACCTGCGCACCGAGGCCGAACGCGCCCAGCGCGAGGGCGACCTGGAGGCCGCCTCCCGGCTGCTGTACGGGGAGATCCCTGCGGTGCAGGAGCAGATCGCTGCCGCGGAGAAGGCAGAGGAGGACGCTAGCGCCGTCGAGCCGATGATCGCCGACAAGGTCGGTATCGAGGAGATCGCCGAAGTGGTGGCCGCCTGGACCGGTATCCCCACCGGGCGGTTGATGGAGGGCGAGACGCAGAAGCTGCTGCACATGGAGGACGTGCTCGGCAAGCGCCTGATCGGGCAGACCGACGCCGTGCGGCGCTCGCGGGCCGGCCTGGCCGACCCCGACCGGCCCACCGGCTCCTTCCTGTTCCTCGGGCCCACCGGTGTGGGCAAGACCGAGCTGGCCAAGTCGCTAGCCGACTTCCTCTTCGACGACGAGCGCGCCATCGTGCGCATCGACATGAGCGAGTACTCCGAGAAGCACTCGGTCGCGCGGCTGGTCGGCGCCCCTCCGGGCTACGTCGGCTACGAGGCCGGCGGTCAGCTCACCGAGGCGGTGCGGCGCAGGCCGTACACGATCGTCCTGCTCGACGAGGTCGAGAAGGCGCACCCGGACGTCTTCGACATCCTGCTCCAGGTGCTCGACGACGGTCGCCTCACCGACGGGCAGGGGCGCACGGTCGACTTCCGCAACACGATCCTCGTGCTCACCTCCAACCTGGGCGCGGGCGGGACGCGGGAGCAGATGATGGACGCGGTCAAGCGCGCCTTCAAGCCGGAGTTCATCAACCGGCTCGACGACGTGGTGATCTTCGACCCGCTCAGCGAGGAACAGCTCGAGTCGATCGTCGACATCCAGATCGACGAGCTCGCGGCACGCCTCAAGGCACGTCGCCTGACCCTGCAGGTCGACGACGCGGCCAAGGGCTGGCTCGCGCGGCGCGGCTACGACCCGGCCTACGGTGCCCGCCCCTTGCGCAGGCTGGTCCAGCAGGCCATCGGCGACAAGCTCGCCCGGGCCCTGCTCGGCGGCGAGATCCGCGACGGCGACACCGTCCACGTCTCGCTGGCCGAGGGCGGGGAGTCGCTCGCGATCAACTGATCCCGGCGGCGCCGCCCGGGTGCCGTCACGCGACAGGCCCCACACCCGACCGGAGGGTGTGGGGCCTGTTTTCGGCGTGTCCGATCACATGGTGCGCGCGGTGTGTGGTAAGGGAATTAGTTTGGCGTGCTTGTGTTGAAGATCACATTGATTTAGGATCGTTAATCAGATTGTTTCGGTCGGCGGCCGGATCTCTCGGCCGCTCGGAGAGGTCAAGGAGATTCAACATGGGGTCATTGCAGGGTTCATCGGAAGCGGTCGGTCCTGACTTCCTGAACGATCTGTTCACGATCATGGGCGGCATCGACGGGCTCGTCGGAGCATTCTTCGGGTCACTGGGCGACATGATCGGCGTCGGAGGCGGCGGAGCCTGAGCTCGATCGCCTTCAGGGCAGCCACTCGCAATTCGCTCACATCACACCAACACCAAAGGAGTGCAGCATGCTGTTCGGATCAATCGACAACATCTTCGGCGTCGTCCAGGGAAGTGTCGAAGCGGCCGGGGGGTCGCTCGGTGGCCTTCTCGGCGGAGGCTCAGGAAGCGTCATGGGTATTCTCTCGACTGTCTTCGAGACGATCTACGCGGCCAGCGGTCAGCCGATTCCGTCCCCCCTCTGATGTCAGTCCTCTGATTTCAGTTCTGCTCGAGTGCCCCTCCACCCGTCGGGTGAGGGGCATTCGCCCGCGACGACCACCCGGGCCAGATGTTCACCTGCGCGAGACGGTCACCGCGGCGGCAACCGGACTATCCTTGAGCTCGTGACCACAGAATCCGCCTCCGCCACCGTCAATCAGGTCAGTCCCCTCCTCGTGACGGCCCGCGAGCTCATCGAGGACGTCGCCGCGCTACCCACTCCGGTCATCCTCGACGTGCGTTGGCGGCTGGGTGACCCGCACGGCCGTGAGCACTACTTCTCCGGCCACATCCCGGGCGCCCAGTACATGGATCTGACGGGCGACCTGGCGGGCCAGCGCAGCACCAGGGAGGGCCGTCACCCGCTGCCGCCGCGCGAGGAGTTCGAGGACGCGATGCGCCGGGTCGGGATCAACGACGACAGCCGGGTGGTGGTCTACGACGACTGCGGCAACACCTCTGCCGCTCGTGCCTGGTGGCTGCTGCGCTGGGCGGGGAAGAAGGACGTCTACCTCCTCGACGGCGGGCTCAAGGCGTGGATCGCGGAGGGCGAGGACCTCGCGGTGGGGCCCGGGAACCCGATCGAGCGCGGTGATTTCACCTTCGACCTGGACCACATGCGCACCGTCGACGCGGACACGACCGCCGACTGGCCGGACCGGGGCGTGCTCATCGACGTGCGGGCCCCCGAGCGGTACGCGGGCCGTACGGAGCCGATGGATTCGCGGGCCGGGCACATCCCGGGCGCCATCAACCTGCCCACGGGGTCCTTCCTGGACGAGCGTGGCCGTTTCCTGCCGGCGGAGCGGATCCGTGAGATGTTCGCGGACATCGGTGTCACCGACGGAAAGGACACGGTGGTCTACTGCGGTTCGGGCATCCACGCCACCCATGCGCTGGCCGCGATGGAGATCGCAGGTCTGGAGGCGGGCCGGCTGTACCCCGGATCGTGGTCGCAGTGGTCGGCGGACCGGTCGCGACCGATTGCCCTGGGCGAGAATCCGCGCTGACCCTCTCCGGACGCTGCTTCCCGGAGGTTCGGCTCCCCGCAGCGCCGCGGTTGGTGCAGGAGGAGACGTGCCGGGCTGACTACTCTTTCGTGTATGGCCCTGTTCTGGTTCCTTCTGGCTCTCGTGCTGCTCGTGGTGGCGCTCGTCATCCTGCGGCTGGACGCACAGCAGCGCGGCGGTCGTTCGCGTGGTCGACGGGCAGCGGTGAGTGACGGGTCGGTGCCCTCGTCGGGCGAGGGCGCGGAGGACACCGGCGCCGACGACGACGCCGCCGCTGACGACGACGACGCCGACGAGGCACCGCATCCTGCTCCGCCGGCGGGAGGGGACGAGGCCCCGGATGAATCGGCCTCCGACACGGGGGCACCGAAGCCCGCGCCGTTCCAGCGCGCTGCCGGGGCCGGGGACGACGCGGACGCAGGGCCCGACACCACGCCTGTCGCCGACACCGCGCCTGTCGCCGACGACGAGGCACCGGCCGCCGCCACCGCCTCGGACGAGGCCGCGGCATCGTCGGAGCCGGCCGTGGAGTCGTCGCCGCGACTGCTCGACCGCGTCCGGGGCCTGCTGCCCGCGCGCCGGCCGGGCGGGCGAGCCGCCGAGCCGGTCGAGGCCGAGCCGGTGGACCCGCTCGCCGGGTCGCCGGTCGTGCGGTGGCTGGAGGACCGCGAGTTCGCCCCCACCCCGACACCGGCTCCCGAGTTCCGGCATGGTGACTTCGCCGGCGGCCTGAGTGCGCTCGGCACGGTGTCGCACGGGGTGTTCCGCGGCCGCCGCGCGATCATGGGCGTGACCGGCGGTCGCACGGTACTGGCGCTGCGTCGCGACACCGCCTCCGATGTGGTCCTGGACCTCAGCCGGCCGGACGTCGACGCCGAGCCCGGCTTCCACGACGCCGGTGAGGTGGGCGTGCTGGAGGCCCGCACCTCCGACCTCGGACGGCTCGACCTCCTGGATCGTGACCGGCTGGCCGACTCGGTGAGGAACGTTCCCGCATCCGTGCGCCGGATCTGGGCGGAGGGCGAGTGGGTGGCCGCGACCATCGACGGCGTGGACGACCCGAGCGGATGGGACGACGTCGTGATGGCACTGCACGGCGTCGCCGACGTGGTGGCTCCCTTCCCCCCGATCGGCGGCAGGGCCCGTGCGCTGCCCGCGGAGATCGATCCCGGAGCCCCGGCGGCGGCGGACGGTCCGGAAGCCGACCCGACCACGGGCATGGACGGAGAGGCGGGGACCGGTACCCACGAGGCCGCCCCGCTTCCGGGCTCGCGGGACGACGTCGTCGTCGACACCCCCACGGCGACCACCGCTCCCGACGCTGCGCAGTCTGGGCAGCCGGGACAGCCAGAGCAGTCTGTGCAGTCAGTGCAGTCGGGGCCGTTGGCCAAGCGGGCCGGCCACCTGCGGCTGGTGCCCGACCGCCCGGCTGCGCGGGATCTGACGGACGTGCCCGTGAAGGCCGATCGCGGGGATGCGCCCGCCGAGACCGGGACCGAGGAGCCTGCGGTCGACGAGGCGGGCACCGAGGAGCCTGCGGTCGACGAGGCGACTGGCACCGAGGCGCCGGGGACCGAGGACGCGGATCCGTTCGCCGAGATCATGGAGTCGACCGGGCACGTGGAGTCACGCGGTGATGTGGCGGCCGACCATCTCGAGCCTCGGCCGCCGCTGTCGCGTCCGAGCCGCGGCGCCGGGCAGTCCTTCCCCGAGGACGCCACCGTGCCGCCGTTGGCCGCGCGCGTCCCCGACGGTGGGGCGGGCATCAAGCCGCTCGGCTCCGAGGACGACGAGGACGAGATCCGCGACGAGGTCGAGCGTTTCGACGCCGCCCGGATCGACGGTGGCTCGGACCTCGACGAGTCCACGTCCGGCCGGCACGGCGCCCCGCCCCGC
>DWWG01000048.1 GCA_019119875.1 Candidatus Dietzia intestinigallinarum
TGTTGTTGCCGACCAGGTCCCAGGTGCCCTCGTCGGTGTAGAACTTGGTCGCGAATCCTCGGGTGTCGCGGACGGTGTCGGCCGATCCGCGGGAGCCGAGGATGGTGGAGAAGCGGACGAAGACCTCCGTCTCCTTGCCGTCGGCGAAGACGCCGGCCCTGCAGACGCTCGCGGCGGCCCCGTTGCCGCGGAACACCCCGTGGGCGCCGGCGCCGCGGGCGTGGACGACCCGCTCCGGGATGCGTTCGTTGTCGAAGTGCGTGATCTTCTCGCGCAGGTGGTGGTCCTGCAGGAGGACGGGGCCGCGGCGGCCGGCCTTGAGCGAGTGGTCGGTGTCGGACAGTCGGGCGCCCTGCGCGGTGGTGAGGTACGCGCCCTGCTGCCGCGTCGCGTCCTCGCCGTCCTTCGACGGCGCGCCGGTGGGACTGTGCGGGGTGGCCCCCTTCTGATCGGCCTTGGGCGGCAGCGGGCCGGTGGGTTCGGTGGGTTCGTCGACGGTCGGCGGCCGGGATCCGGGCGCGCCGGGGACGACGTCGCCGCCGGACGAGAGTGCGTCGGTGAGGTCGTCGGCGACCTTCTCGGCCTTGTCGACGATCTTCTCGGTCGCGGTTCGCGGGTCGGGCTTCTTGGCGGACACGATGCTCCTTCGCTGAGCCGACCCTCCGGGGAGGGCCGGTGCTCGTGGTGGCGATGTGTGCGCCGGGCCGGTTCGGGCCCGGTGGCGTGTCACTGTGCCACTGCGCGCGCGGCGTGCAACCAGTTGCGGAAGCCGCGAGATGCCGTAGCCTGCGCCTGATCCGGTGGGCCGCTTCCGGAATGCCGCCGGTACGGTGCCGCGCCCGGGTGCCGCTGCCAATAGGGTCGGTGTGGTGTCGACCCCCTCTCTGCCCGGCCCGCAAGGGGCGCAGCCGCCCGCGCCGCCGTCCGGGTCCTGGTTCCGGCTCGCGTCGGCGGGGCTGCTGTTCCTCCTGACCGTGCTCGTGTTCGTCGATCTGGCCCGGGACGTGGTGACGACCGGGGCGTTGCCGTATGACCGGTCGGTGATGTTGTGGCTGCACGTCCGGGAGTCGCCGGGGGTGACGACGACGATGTCGGCGGTCACGGAGCTGGGCGGCGTGGTGGCGGTGCCGATCATCGCGGTGGCGTGGGCGGGGCTCCTCTGGTGGCGTGGCCGTCGCCGTGATGCCGCGTTGCTGGCGGCGGCGGTGATCGGCTCCACCCTGCTCAACGCTGTGTTGAAGGCGGTGTTCCAGCGGGACCGGCCGGATTTCTGGGAGCACCTGGTCGTGGAGGACTCATACTCGTTCCCCAGCGGTCACGCGATGGCGTCGATGTCGTTGGCGGCGGCCCTGGTCGTGATCGCGTGGTCGTCCCGGTGGCGTTGGCCGGCGATCGCGCTGGCGACGGTGTACGTGCTGGTCGTGGGTGTTTCCCGCCTCTATCTCGGTGTGCATTTCCCCAGCGACGTCCTCGCCGGCTGGTGTGTCGCGGTTGCGTGGGTGGTTGTGGTCGCGGTGGTGCTCGACCGGGGTGAGCGGTCGAGAACCGGGCTCAGGTGAACTCGGCGCACCTCGACCCGGGTTCGCCGCCCGGCTCGTCGACGATCAACTCGCGGTGCGTCGACTCGCCGGAGGGCACCGTCCGCCTGCGGGTCGTCCCGGCACGGATCCGTTCCACCCCGCAGGTGGACACCTACCCGGATGTCGCGGGAGCGTTCGCCTGACCACCGCGCCTAAGCTGAGCCTCATGACCTCCGAGGAACCCGTCCGGATCGCGCGCGACCACCTGCCGTACCCGGTCCGGCTGGCTGCGGCCTGGTCGGTGTGCCTGGTGCTCATCGTGGCGGGGGCCTGGCTCATCGGGGAGGGGATCTCCCGGCTGGCGCTGATCGTGGGCCCGGTGGCGGTGGCGATTCTGCTGGCCGCCATGTTGCGTCCCCTCGTCGACCGAATCCCGGAACGGGTCCCGCGCCTGTTGGCAGCCGTCGTGGTCGTCCTCGGGCTCGTGGCCGCGGTGCTCGCCGCACTCGCACTGGTCGCCTCCCAGCTCGCCGGCGGGATCCCCACGATGCGCAACCAGCTCGCCGCCGGCCTCGACCGGGGCATCCACTGGCTCGAGGAGGGGCCCCTGCACGTCACCGCCGACCGACTCCAGGCGGCGCTGGACCAGTCGCGGAGCTGGCTCACGCACCACTCGGATCTGCTGGCCTCGGGCGCGATCCACGTCGGGCACACCGCCGTGGAGACCGTCGCGAGCGTGCTCCTGTGCCTGGTGTCCCTGCTCTTCTTCCTCTATCAGGGCGAGAAGCTGTGGATGTTCTTCGTGCGCTGGATGCCGGCGGCCGGCCGTGAGCACTTCGACACGGCGTTCCGCCACGGGTGGGCGAGCCTGGGCGCCTACACCCGGACCCAGCTCGCGGTGGCCGCGATCAACGCCGCCGGGGTGGGGATCGGCGCGCTGATCCTGCGGGTGCCGTTCGTCATCCCGATCATCGTGGTGGTGTTCTTCGCGTCGTTCGTGCCGATCGTGGGCACGCTCATCGGCGGGATGGTGCCCGTCGTGCTGGCGCTGGTCGAGCGGGGGCTGGTGATCGCGGTGATCATGCTGGTGATCGTCGTGGCGGTGCACCTGACCGAGTCGCACGTGCTGCAGCCGCTGTTGATGGGCCACGCTGTGGCGCTGCATCCGTTGGCGGTGATCCTGGTGGTGGCCGGTGGTACCTATCTGTTCGGGGTGGTCGGCGCACTGTTCGCGGTGCCCGTCACGGCCATGGCCAATTCGATCGTCCGCTACCTGGCCAATCGCGATGCCGGGCCGGGGGTGGTGCCCTCGTTGGGGGACCTGCACGGCCCCGATCACCCGCACGAGCACGGCCGGGAACGCGAGTATGACGACGACGACGCCTCCACCGGCGGCCCGGACACCGGGTCGGGTGCAGGCTCGGGCTCAGGCTCGGGTGCTGGCTCCGGGTCGGGTTCGGGTTCGGGCTCGGCTGCTGGCTCCGGTCCGGACTCCGGGCGGGCGGGGCACTGATGGGGCGGCCGGTGGAGGTGGTGCGCTCAAGCATCGTCGCCGCGCCGCGGGAGCAGGTGTGGGCCCGGGTCGTCAGCGTGGAGGGGGTGGCGCACGAGTTCGGGCCGCTGCTGACCATGCGTTTCCCGGCCGCGCTGAGGGGTCGCTCGATTGCCGAGGTGCCGCGGGGTCGTCCGCTCGGGAGGGCCTGGATCCTGGTGGGCGGGCTGGTCCCGGTCGAGTTCGACGACCTGATGCTGGCCGACCTGCGGGTCCCCCGGTTCTTCCAGGAGCGTTCCGCGCTGGGCTCGTGCCGTGTGTGGGAGCACCGTCGCGAACTCGAGCAGCTCCCCGACGACACGACCCGCGTCACCGACACCCTGCGAGCCGAGCCGCGGGCACTGCTGCTCGCCGCGGTCGTGCGACTGGTGGTGGGTGCGTTGTTTGCTCATCGGCACCGACGGCTGGCGCGTTGGTTCGGCCCGGCGGACTGACCCGCACAGCCCCTGCCGGTTCCCGCGCCAGCTGAGCCAGCTCCACCCAAGCCCGCGACACCCATCAGAATGCGGCACACCTAGCGGCTCCGCTAGGTGTGCTGGCTTCAGATGGGTGTCGCGTGGGTGT
>DWWG01000049.1 GCA_019119875.1 Candidatus Dietzia intestinigallinarum
GCCTCGCGCCCGTGGCCAAGGTCCTGTCCGACGAGTTCGGCATCATCAAGGGACTCATGACCACCGTGCACGCCTACACGGCTGACCAGAACCTGCTGGACGCCCCGCACAAGGACCCGCGTCGGGCCCGGGCCGCCGCGCTCAACATGGTCCCCACCAGCACCGGTGCCGCCAAGGCCGTCGCGCTGGTCCTGCCCGAGCTCAAGGGCAAGTTCGACGGCTACGCCGTCCGCGTCCCGCTGCCCACCGGCTCGCTGACCGACCTCACGGTCGAGCTCGAGAAGAAGGCGTCGGTCGACGAGGTCAACGCCGCGGTCAAGGCCGCCGCCGAGGGACCGATGAAGGGCATCCTCAAGTACAGCGAGGATCCGATCGTCTCCTCGGACATCGTCACCGATCCGCACTCGTCCATCTTCGACGCACCGCTGACGAAGGCGATCGACGGCCAGATCAAGATCGCCTCGTGGTACGACAATGAATGGGGCTACTCCAACCGCCTGGCCGACCTGATCGGTCTCGTCGGCAAGTCTCTCTGAGCGCCCACTCGGGCCTGAGGGCACCAGCTTCACCACCGGGTCCGGACCGGGAACGCCAGACGCGTTCCGGCCGGGCCCGGTCCGGCATCACCACACATCCCGCAACACAGCACCTCCCGGAGGAGTCCACCCCATGGCAGTGAGCACGCTCAAGGACCTGCTCGAGGCCGGTGTCGAAGGTCGCAAGATCCTCGTCCGCTGCGACCTCAACGTCCCGCTCGACGGCACCACGATCACCGACACCGGGCGCATCACGGCCTCACTGCCCACACTCAACGCCCTGCTCGACGCCGGAGCCGCCCTCGTGATCACCGCGCACCTCGGACGCCCGGGGGGCGAGGTGAACCCCGAGTTCTCGCTGGCACCGGTCGCCGAGAAGCTCGGCGAGGAGCTCGGCCGCTATGTCCAACTCGCCGGCGACGTCGTGGGACCCGACGCCCGTGAGCGGGCCAACGGACTGACCGACGGCGACGTGCTGCTCGTGGAGAACGTTCGCTTCGATCCCCGGGAGACCAGCAAGAACGAGGCCGAGCGTGCCGAGTTCGCCAAGGAGCTCGCGTCGCTCGTCGGGGAGGACGGGGCCTTCGTCTCCAACGGCTTCGGAGTGGTCCACCGCGCCCAGGCCTCCGTCTACGACGTGGCCGAGGTCCTGCCGGCGTATGCCGGTGAGCTCGTGAAGAGCGAGATCGAGGTGCTCGCGAACCTGACCGGCGATCCCGGGCGACCGTATGTCGTCGTGCTCGGCGGATCGAAGGTGTCCGACAAGCTCGCCGTGATCGAGGCACTCGCGCCGAAGGTCGACTCGCTCGTGATCGGTGGCGGGATGTGCTTCACCTTCCTCGCCGCGCAGGGCCACGGGGTCGGCTCCTCGCTTCTCCAGGAGGAGATGATCGACACCTGCAAGCGGCTCCTCACCGAGTTCGGCGACGTGATCACCCTCCCCGTCGACGTGGTGGTGGCGGACGGGTTCGCCGCCGACGCGCCGCACACCACCGTGCCCGCCGACGCGATCCCCGAGGGCAGGATGGGACTGGACATCGGACCCGAGTCCGTGGCGACGTTCGCGGACACGCTGACCTCCGCCAAGACGGTGTTCTGGAACGGCCCCATGGGCGTGTTCGAGTTCGAGGCCTTCTCCGCCGGTACCCGCGGTGTCGCCGAGTCCATCATCGAAGCCACCAAGAACGGCGCGTTCTCGGTGGTCGGCGGCGGGGACTCGGCCGCCGCCGTGCGAACCCTGGGGCTCGGCGAGGAGAATTTCTCTCACATCTCGACCGGCGGCGGCGCCTCGTTGGAATACCTCGAGGGCAAGGAACTCCCCGGCGTCACCGCGCTCGAGCGCGACAACTGACACCGTTCGTCGTCAACAGGAGAGAACATGGCACGCACCCCGCTCATCGCCGGCAACTGGAAGATGAACCTCAACCACCTCGAGGCCATCGCCCTGGTACAGAAGGTCGCCTTCGCGCTACCAGACAAGTATCTCGAGAAGGTGGATGTGGCGTTCATCCCGCCGTTCACCGACATCCGCGGCGTCCAGATCGTGATCGAGGGCGACAAGCTCGGCTTCGCATACGGCGCCCAGGACGTCTCCGTCCACGAATCCGGTGCGTACACCGGTGAGATCTCGGCAGCGATGCTCGCCAAGCTGGGCTGCACCTATGTCGTGGTAGGGCACTCGGAGCGCCGCGACTACCACTCCGAGTCCGACGACCTGGTGGCCGCCAAGGCTGCCGCCGCACACAAGCACGGGCTCGTTCCGATCGTCTGCGTGGGGGAGAAGCTCGACATCCGCGAGGCGGGCGGGCACGTCTCCTTCGTCGTCGAGCAGCTCAAGGGATCCATCGCCGGACTGTCCGAGGAGCAGCTCGCCGACACGGTGATCGCCTACGAGCCGGTCTGGGCGATCGGCACGGGTAAGACCGCCTCGGCCGCCGACGCCCAGGAGGTCTGCGCGGCGATACGGTCCGCGCTCGCCGAGATCGCCGGCTCGGAGACCGCCGAGAAGATGCGTGTGCTGTACGGGGGCAGCGTCAACGCCGCCAACGTCGGGGAACTCCTCGAGCAGCCAGATGTGGACGGCGGGCTGGTGGGCGGTGCCTCACTCAAACCTGACGAGTTCGCGAAGCTCTCGGCCATCGCCGCCGGGGGGCCGCTGCCCTGATCCCGGCCCCTCGGTGCGTCCCGGTCAGGTGGCCGGGGCGCGCCGGGGACCGCCCCGGCCACCTGACCGGGTAGTCTGTACCGGTCGACACCCGACCGCCCGAACTGACGTGAGGCACGATCTCTCCATGAAGCTCGCTCTGGACATCTTCCTGATCATCACCAGCATGCTGTTGATGCTGTTCATCCTGTTGCATCGCGGCAAGGGCGGCGGCCTGTCCTCGCTCTTCGGCGGTGGCGTCCAGTCCAGTCTCTCCGGTTCGAGTGTGGTCGAGCGGAACCTCGATCGAGTCACCGTGATCGTGGCCGTGCTCTGGCTCATCGGCATCGTGGCCGTCGGGCTCGTGGTTCGATTCGGCTGACCACAGCTTCACCGATACGCATGTCGCGCGGCGAGAGCCCGCGTACAGGAAACGGGGTGCGGCCCTTCCGCTGTCGGAAGGGCCGCACCCCGTTCATCGTGTCCGGTCGGATCAGTTCCCGTCAGATCAGTGCAGCATCGACGCCGCGGGGCCGTCCAGATGGTACGTGGTGGTCTCCATACCCACGGCGCCGGCCACCGGCCACTCCGTGGGGTCGGCTCCCTCGATTCCGCGGGCGACCGCTTCCGCCTTAGCATCGCCGGTCGCGACCACGAGCACATGCCTGGAGCGTCGAACCGCGGGAAGCGTGAAGGTGAGCCGCTCGGGCGGCGGCTTGGGGCAGTCGCGCACCCCCACCGCCAGGAGTTCGGTCTCCGCGACCGCAGGGGTGTGCGGGAAGATCGAATCGATGTGCCCCTCCGGGCCCATACCCAGGATCGTCACGTCGAACAGCGGCGCCTCTCCGCCGGGCAGAGCCGCGGCCGCCAGGAAGTCACTCGCCGCGGCATCGACGTCTGCGTTCTCGGCACTGCGTGCTGGCCACCGGTGCACAGTCGGCTTGTCGCCCAGTCCGTTCAACAGGGCCTCGTCGATCTGGCCGTCGTTTCGCTCCGGGTCACCGGCGGGAACGAAGCGCTCGTCGCCGAAGTATATGGTGACCCGCTCCCAGTCGATCTCGGCGTCGGCCAGGGCCGCCGCGGTTCTCACGCCCGCGCTGCCCCCGGTCAGGGACAGGACTGCTCGTCCGGTGGCCGCGATCCTCTCGTTGAGATGGCCGGTCACAGCCAGTGCGGCGGCCTCGGCGAGGCTGTCGATGTCCTGATGGATGAGATGGCGGATGTCTGACATCGGCGCTCCTTGGGTGGGGTGGTGTCGTTGTCCGGACCGAGATCGGTTGGGGCTCAGCGGATTGACGCCGAGGTGTAGATGACGCGATCGAAGCTGGCCAGCGCGTCGGCGTAAACCCCGTCCGTGTCCATGCGGCGGAGCTCCTCGGCCAGGCAGTCGGCGGTACTGCGCCTGACCATAGCGACCCGGGTCGGCGGCTGGCCGGTGATACGGAGTTCGGCGGCGGTGGGGCTGATCTGCTCGAGGACGATCGAGCCCGACGCACGTTCGAGCACGATCATCGACGGTCCCACGGCACGGTGGACGTCGATACCGAGACGGGAGGCCAGCCAACCGCCGGCGAGATCCACAGACGCTGCTCGTTCCGGTCCGCAGACCGTCGCTCCGGTGATCGGCTCGAACGGAGGGCGGTCCAGGGTGGCGGCGAGGACGGATCGCCAGTGCGTGATGCGGGCCCACGCCAGATCGGTGTCACCGGGTGAGTAGCCGGCCGCTCGCTTCGCCAGAGCGTCGGTCGGGTGCCCCTCTGTGTCCGAGTCGACGATCCGGCGGCGGGCCAATCGCCCGACCTTGTCCCTGGACAGATGAGTGGGGGAGTGGCGCGGCCACCACACCGCCAGCGGGGTGTCCGGAAGCAGGAGCGGGGTCACGATCGAGGCGGACTGGGCCGCCATCGCCCCGGAGGTCCTGAGCACCACGACCTCGGCTGCACCCGCATCACCACCGACCCGGATCTGGGCGTCGAGTCGAGCCGGGTCGGCACGCAGTCCCCGGATCACCACGATCACACGGCAGGGGTGCTCCCGACTCGCCTCGTTGGCCGCGTCGATGGCGGCTTCGCTTCCCCGGACGTGGTCGGTGACCACGATGAGCGTGAGAACGCGTCCGATGGTGCTGAGCCCCGCCTCCTCGCGGATCTGCACCAGCTTCTTGGCGATCTCGCGGGTGGAGGTGTCGGTCAGGTCGATGATCACGGTCGCCTCCATGCGCGGCCCGTGCGGGCCAGTATCTCGTCGGCGCCCTTCGGGCCCCAGGTCCCGGCCGGGTACTGCTCCGGAGTACCCTGCGATTCCCATTCCTCGAGGACCGGGTCGAGAAGCATCCAGCTGAGTTCGACCTCGCGCGAGACCGGAAACAGCGAGGGCTCGCCGAGCAGAACATCCAGGATGAGCCGCTCGTAGGCTTCGGGGGACGATTCCGTGAACGCCTCGCCGTAGGCGAAATCCATGTTGACGTCGCGGACCTCCATGGCGGTACCCGGCACCTTCGACCCGAATCGCAGGGTGACGCCCTCATCGGGCTGCACACGGATGACCAGTGCGTTCTGTCCCAGCTCCTGCGTCATGGTCGCATCGAACGGAAGATGGGGAGCCCGGCGGAAGACCACCGCGATCTCGGTCACACGTCGGCCGAGACGTTTTCCGGTGCGGAGGTAGAAGGGCACTCCGGCCCACCGCCGGTTGTGGACCTCCAGGGTGATGGCGGCATAGGTCTCCGTCGTGGATGAGGGGTCGTAGCCTTCCTCCTCCTTGAGCCCGACGACGTTCTCCGACCCCTGCCAGCCTCGGGCGTATTGTCCCCGAGCAGCGGTCTCTGATACGGGGAGCGCGAGCGAGGTCGACTCCAGCACCTTGGTCTTCTCAGCCCGCAGCGCGGCCGCCGAGAAGTCGGTGGGTTCCTCCATCGCGACGAGCGCCATCAGCTGGATGAGGTGGTTCTGGATCACGTCGCGGGCCGCCCCGATGCCGTCGTAGTAGCCGGCGCGGCCACCCAGCCCGATGTCCTCGGCCATCGTGATCTGGACGTGGTCCACATGATTGGCGTTCCAGACCGGCTCGAACAGCTGGTTGGCGAATCGCAAGGCCAGGATGTTCTGGACGGTCTCCTTACCCAGGTAGTGGTCGATCCGGAACACCGAGTCCTCGGGGAACACCGCGCCCACGACCGCGTTGAGCTCTCGCGCGCTCTCCAGGTCGTGACCGAACGGCTTCTCGATCACCACGCGCCGCCAGGAACCTTCCGGCCCCCTGGTGCAGCCGGTCCGATCGAGCTGACGGCACACGATGGGGAAGTCGTCCGGGGGGATCGACAGGTAGAACGCGTAGTTCCCCGCGGTACCGCGCTCGGATTCCAGTGCAGCCAGCTGCTCGGACAGCTGGTCGAAACCCTCGTCGGCATCGAACGTGCCGGTGACGAAGCGCAGGCCCGCGGCGAGCTGGTCCCACACGTCCTCCCGAAAAGGCGTCCGGCACTTCTCGCGAGCGCAGTCCCGCGCGAACTCGGCGAACTCCGCGTGGCGCCATTTCCGTCGCCCGAAGCCGATCAGTGCGAAGCCCGGCGGGAGGAGGCCACGATTGGCGAGGTCGTACACCGCCGGGATCAGCTTCTTCTTCGACAGGTCGCCGGTGACACCGAAGATCACCAGGCCCGACGGTCCGGCGATCCGCGGCAGCCGCCGGTCGCGCGGGTCGCGCAGGGGATTCTGCGGCACCGGACCGGCAGCCCCGGACGCGTTCGGGACAGCTCCCCCCTCCGTGTGGTTCACGAACTCGTCTGCATCTCGTCGATCCGCGCCTTGACCGTGTCGAGGAGTCCGTCCCACGCGGTGACGAACTTCTCCACGCCCTGCTGTTCGAGGAGTGCGAAGACCTCGTCCAGATCGATGCCCTCGGCACGGAGCGCGTCGAGTGTGGCACGGGAGGCGGACGCCGAGCCGCGGACCGTGTCGCCCTCGACGACACCGTGGTCCGCGAAAGCCTCGATCGTGGCGAACGGCATGGTGTTGACGGTCCCGTGTGTCACCAGTCCCGTGACATACATGGTGTCCGGGTACGCCGGATCCTTGACTCCGGTGGACGCCCACAGGAGGCGCTGCGGCCGAGCGCCTCGTTCGGCCAGTGCGCCGAAACGACCGGCCGGGTCGAATACCTCGTTGAAGACCTCGTGACAGAGCCGGGCATTGGCCACGCCGGCTGCACCCCGGAGTTCGGAGCCCTCGGCCAGGCGCGAGTCGATCTCGGTGTCCAACCGGGAGACGAACACCGAGGCGACCGAGTGGATGGTCGACAGATCGAGGCCGTCGGACGCTGCACGCTCGAGCCCGTCCAGATAGGACTCTGCGACCCTGCGGTACTGATCCACGGAGAAGATCAGTGTCACGTTGACGTCGATGCCCTTGCCGACGACCTCCGTGATCGCGGGAAGCCCGGCGGCCGTCGCCGGGATCTTGATCATGACGTTGGGCCGATCGACCACGGCAGACAGGTCGACCGCCTGGGTGACCGTCGCCTCCGTCTGGTGCGCCAGTCGCGGATCGACCTCGAGCGAGACACGACCGTCGACGCCGTCGGTGGCACGGTAGGTGTCGGCCAGTACGTCGCACGCATCGCGGACATCCGCGGTGGTCAGTGCCCGGACCACCGAGTCGACGTCCGGGTCGGCCGCCACCGCGTCGGCCAGGGCGCTCTCGTACGCCGAGGAGTCCGACAGCGCCGACTGGAAGATCGCCGGGTTGGTCGTGACTCCCACGACGGAGTAGGTCGACATCCGTGATTCGAGCTCGCCGGACACGATCAGCTGACGCGACAGGTCATCGAGCCAGACCGACACTCCGGCCGCGCTCAGCGCGGCGAGGTTGGCGTTGGTCATCATGCCTCCCCGGTGACAGCCGCCAGCGATTCGCGGGCGGCGGTGACCACCGCGTCCGCGGTGATCCCGAACTCGTTGAACAGCGTCTGATAGGGGGCGGACGCACCGAAGTGCTCCAGCGACACGGCGCGGCCCGCATCACCGAGGAAACGGTGCCAGGGCATCGCGACACCGGCCTCGACGGAGACCCGGGCGCGGACCGAGCGGGGGAGCACCGACTCGCGGTACTCCTGATCCTGCTGGTCGAAGAACTCCACACACGGCATCGAGACGACGCGGGTGGGTACGCCTTCCGCCTCGAGGACCTCGCGGGCCGCCACGGCGAGTTGGACCTCGGAACCCGTCCCGATCAGGATCACCTCGGGCGCGCCGGTGGATGCCTCCGTGAGAACGTATCCGCCACGCTCGACGCCCTCGCGGGCCAGCTCGGCGGTGCCCTCGAGCACCGGCACGTCCTGGCGGGTCAGGCACAGGCCCTTCGGTCCGTCCAGGGCCGCGAGCATGGCGCGCCACGCGGCGGCGGTCTCGTTCGCATCCGCCGGACGCAGAATCGCGAGTCCGGGGATGGCACGCAGCGCCGCGAGCTGCTCGACCGGCTGGTGGGTGGGCCCGTCCTCGCCCAGGCCGATGGAGTCGTGTGTCCAGACGTAGTAGGCGTTGCTGCCCTGCAGCGCCGCCAGCCGCACGGCCGGACGCATGTACTCGCTGAAGATGAGGAACGTGCCGCCGTAGGGCCGGGTGGGGCCGTGGAGGGCGATGCCGTTGAGGATGGCGCCCATCGCGTGCTCACGGATACCGAAGTGCAGGTTCCGACCGTAGGGGGACGCGGTCCAGGTGTCGGTCGAGATGACGGAGGGACCGAAGGAGTCCGCACCCTTGATCGGCGTGTTGTTGGACCCGGCCAGATCAGCGGAACCGCCCCACAGCTCGGGCAGTGTGGCCGCCAACGCCTGGATGGCCGCGGCGGAGGCCTTGCGGGTGGCGACACCCTTCTCGTCGGCCTCCCAGGTCGGGAGCCCGGCGTCCCAGCCGTCCGGGAGCGCACCCGAGTAGAGGCGGTCGAACAGCGCTTTACGCTCGGGGTTCGCTTCCGCCCAGGCGTGGAACATGTCGCTCCACTGGGCGTGGATCCGCGCGCCCCGGTCCCGGGCGGCACGCGTGTGCGCGAGCACCTCCTCCTCGACAGTGAAAGGCGCGGTGCCGCCCATACCGAGCGCGGTCTTGACCGCGTCGACCTCATCCTGGCCGAGCGCCGCACCGTGCGAGGCCCCGGTGTTCATCATCGTGGGGGCCGGGTACGCGATGATCGTGCGGAGGACGATCAGCGACGGCTTGTCGGTGACCGCGCGCGCATCGGCGATCGCCTCTTCGATCGCCGCGACGTCCTCGCCGCCGTTGACGGTCTGGACGTGCCAGCCGTAGGCCTCGTACCGGGCCGCGACGTCCTCGGTGAAGGCGATCTTCGTGTCGTCCTCGATCGAGATCTCGTTGTCGTCATACACCGCGATGAGGTTGCCCAGCTGCTGCGTACCGGCGAGCGACGACGCCTCGGCGGTCACACCCTCCTGGAGGTCACCGTCAGAGGCGACCACGTAGATGAAGTGGTCGAAGGGGCTCTTGCCCGCGGGGGCCTCCGGATCGAACAGGCCGCGCTCGTACCGCGCCGCCATGGCCATGCCCACCGCAGAGGCCAGGCCCTGCCCGAGGGGGCCGGTGGTGATCTCCACACCGTCGGTGTGGTTCCACTCCGGATGTCCGGGGGTGAGGGAGCCCCAGGTGCGAAGGGCCTTCAGGTCCTCCAGTTCCAGACCGAACCCGGCGAGGTACAGCTGGATGTACTGGGTGAGGGAGCTGTGCCCGCAGGACAGGACGAACCGGTCCCGGCCGATCCATCTCGGGTCGGCGGGATCGTGCCGCATCACGCGCTGGTACAGCGTGTACGCGAGCGGTGCCAGGCTCATCGCCGTGCCCGGGTGGCCACTGCCGCAGTTCTGCACAGCTTCCGCCGCGAGCACTCGCGCGGTGTCGACCGCACGTGTGTCCAGGTCGGTCCAGTCGGATGGGTGGCGGGCGGTGGTGAGCTCGGTGATCTCCGACGCGCTGGTCACTTGTGGTTCTCCCGGGGGTTAGGGGTGCGGCGCGGATCCGCGCGTATGTCGTGAACCACCTTAGTGGTCTCGCACACTCGGGGTTGTCCGGTCCCCGCCCCCGCTCTTTCGCGGACGCCGAGGCCGACACGTACTATCAGGCCAGTAGTGCGTTCACGTCTGCGGCAAGGAGTTACGGTGCACGATTCCACCCCGACCCGGAGTGGGGGGCCGTCCCTCTCCTCTCCAGAACCTTCGGGTCGGCCGGCTTCGTCCAGTGGGCCAGCTCGCGTGATCGACGTGGTGATGGCCTACATCGCGCTCACCAAGCCGCGGGTCATCGAACTGCTTCTGGTGGCGGCGATCCCCGCGCTGCTGCAGGCCGATCGCGGCCACATCCACCTGGGGCTCGTCCTTCTCACCCTTGTCGGTGGCTGGATGGGTGCGGCGAGCGCCAACTCGCTCAACATGGTTGTCGACTACGACATCGACCAGGTGATGAAGCGCACCGAGCGGCGGCCGCTCGCACGACATGCGATCACCCCGCGCGCAGCCCTGATCTTCGGACTGGCGCTCGGCGCGGCCAGCATGCTGTGGCTGGGACTGCTCGCCAACAGCTGGCTGGCAGCCTTCTTCATCCTCATCACGATCCTCTTCTACGTGATCGTCTACTCGATGATCCTCAAGCGCCGGACCGCCCAGAACGTCGTCTGGGGTGGCGCCGCCGGTTGCATGCCGGTCTTCGTCTCCTGGGCCGTGATCACCGACAACCTCCCCGAGGGCCAGCCCCACAACTGGTGGCAGGCGGTCGTGCTGTTCCTGGTGATCTTCTTCTGGACACCCCCGCACACCTGGGCGCTGGCGATGCGTTACAAGGAGGATTACAAGGCGGCCGGGGTCCCGATGCTCCCCGTGGTCATGTCCGAAGAGGGCGTCACCCGACGCATCACCATCTACACCTGGGTGACGGTCCTGTGCACCTTTGCACTCATCCCCGCGGCCGGTTGGATCTACGCCGCCGGGGCACTGGGCTTCGGTGTGTGGTTCATCGTCATGGCACACCGCCTTGAGGCGGGGGTCCGCCGGGGTGTCGAGGTCAAGCCGCTGAAGCTGTTCATCCTGTCGAACAACTACCTCGCCGGGGTGTTCGTGGCCCTGTCCATCGACGCCGTCCTGGGCCTGCAGACCATGGCCGAGTTCCTGCCCGTCCTCTGACCCCGCACCGGGGACCGTCTCCACGACTCACGATACGAACGCCTCGGCCCGACCCGGTTCCCGGGGTCGGGCCGGCACCGTCATCGAGCAGGGTCGAGCACTATCGACCCGGTGGTGAGACGTGACTGCAGCGCCCGGTGTGCTTCCGCGGCCTCGGTGAGACCGAATCTCGCCCCCACGCTCAGTCGGAGGGAACCGTCGACGATCCCTTCGAGCACCTCAGACGCCCGCTCCCGGTACTCCTCGGTCGACGCGATGAAATCGGCCAGCGTAGGCCTGGTCAGGAACACCGAACCGGCCGAGTTGAGCCGCTGGGGATCGACCGGCGGAACCGGCCCGCTCGCCGCACCGAACAGGACCATCGAGCCGCGGCGAGCCAGCGATGCCAGGCTGTTGTCGAAGGTGTCCCTGCCGACCCCGTCGAAGACCACGGAGACGCCGCCGTCGGAGAGCTCACGGACGCGATCCGGGGTCGCCTCCGTGTACAGGAGCACATGGTCTGCGCCGAGAGCCCGGCACAGTTCCGCCTTCGCTTCCGTCGACGTGGTGGCGATGACCCGGAATTCCCGACTCACGGCGAGCTGGATCAACAGCTGCCCCACGCCTCCGGCGCCGGCGGTGATGAGCACCCAGTCGCCCGCCGCCGCCCGGTGCGTGTCGGTGATCAGATAGTGCGCGGTCAGTCCCTGCAGGAGCATCGACGCGGCGACGTCGTCGTCGACCCCCTCGGGCACCGCGACGAGCGAGGTCGTCGGCGCCACCACGTACTGCGCGTAGGACCCGGGTACCTGGCACCACGCGACGCGATCGCCGGCCACCAGGTCCGACGAGTCCACCCCCACGGCCTCGACGATCCCCGACCCCTCGCTCCCCGGCACGAACGGGAGGTCACGCGCGTAGATTCCTTCGCGGTAGTACGTGTCGATGAAGTTGACCCCCACGGAACTGGTGCGGATCAGCACCTCACCCGGACCTGGCTCGGGGAGCGGCATCTCGACGGGGGTGAGGACGTCGGGGCCGCCGTGTTCGGTGATCTGGATTGCACGCATGCCGCCCAGTATCCGCACCGGCGGCCCACCTCGCAGGAGAAGAACTGCTCCGGACCGGCTTCCAGGTTGGAGTGGCAGAAGGCGGGTAGGTGCAGAGGCGATAAGGTGAAACCATGAGCCTGCAGATCCTTTCCCAGTACGCCGGGGGACCGCGTGTCCGGGCGACCGGCTGGCCCGCCATCACCACTCGTGGTTCCGGTGCCACCTCAGCCGTCGAGGCACCCGAGGCCCCGGCCGGAGGGCCGGCACCCGATACCGCGCCGAACGGATCCGACCCCGCGCCGGGGCCCGAGACGCAGGCCCCGGCAGAACAGCCCGCGGTCGCCACCGCAGCGCCGGGCGCCGGTGGCGCGATCGTTCTGGGGCGGCGCGCCCCGAAGGCTCCCGGCGGTGGGGCATCGACGCTCCACGGTTCCCGCATCTCCGAATCGGCTGCAGCGGCGGGGGCTCCCACGACCGAACCCGCCGCTGCAGCCGCCCCTGAGCCGCAGACTCCTACTGCCGCAGCCGAACCCGACGCAGAAGGCCCCGCTCCGCAGAAGCCGGCCGAGACGGTGACGGAGCAGGCGGCCGAGGACCAGTCCGCGGACACCGGTCCGGTGTCCGCGACGCGCCCCGGCTCCGGGGGCGGGCTGACCCTCGGTGGCGGGTCGGGGGCGAAGGCCCCCGGCGGCAAGTCGGCCGGCAAGCTCGTCCTCGGCGGCGGCGCAGCGGCCGCAGCAGCCGCCTCGGCGGCCTCGTCCGAGATTTCCCCATCCGCTGAGGCTCCCGCAGCGGATGCTCCCGCGGCCGGAAGGGCCGAAGCCGAGAAGCCGGCGGAGGCTGCGCCGGCCCCCGCATCCAGTGGAGGCCTGGCCCTGGGCGGTGGTTCCAAGGCCAAGGCCCCCGGCGGCGGCAAACAAGGAGGCCTGGCCCTCGGTGGTGGCTCCTCGGCCAAGGCCCCCGGTGGCGGCAAACAAGGAGGCCTGGCCCTGGGCGGTGGTTCCAAGGCCAAGGCCCCCGGTGGCGGGTCCGGTGCGTTGACCCTCGGTGGCGCGGCCGCGACGGGCACCGCCGCCGCGGGCGCCACCGCGGCGGCCGCCGCGAAGAGCGACGAGAAAACGCCCGACACCGGTGCGGCCCCCTCGGCCGCCGACCGTGCTCCCGATGCGCCGGCGGCGGCACAGCCGGCCGCCACTCCGCCCGCGGCCGAGGCGAAGAAGGACACGGCCGGTTCGGTGGAACCCGCAGAGGCACCCGACGATGCAACCGCGGCCGAGAAGGCCGAGGCGGAGAAGATCGAGGCCACCCCGGTCCCGGCCGGGCCGACACCGCCCGCCCGGGCCGCGAAGTTCGTCACCCGATTCCTCGCCCGCCACGGCGGCTCGGCTGACGTGGTTCTGCAGCCGACCGGCCGGCGCGGCGTCCGCGTGACACTCGTCGGCGCCGACGGCGTGATGGACGACACGATGGTCTCCACCCTCGCCGAGGCGGAGGCCGTGCGGGACGGCATCCAGGGGCTCAGCGGCTCCGACTGGACTCGTGAGCTGGTCTCCCGGGCCGACGTGCCGGCGGGGCACTGGAAGCGGATGGCGGGTTCGGGCTCGCTGCTCTGATCCCGGCTCGCGGGTGACGGCGGCCCCACGCGGTTGCGTGGGGCCGCCGTCCCTTGTCTCGCGGTGTCGCGGTGCCCGGATGAGTGCCGTTCGAACCCGCCCGGGTGAGAGTCTCCGCCGGGCGGATCCGACCGGGGTCAGGCCGTGGCGCGATCCCTCAGGACACCGGCAGCCCACAGCGCGCCGGTCACGGCGGTGATGGCGCCGGCCAGCGTGACGTGGGCGATGACCAGCACTTCGGGGACCCCGAGCTGGTACTGGGTGATCCCGATGACGGCCTGGGCCGCGATCATGACGATGAGGATCGTGCATCGCCGGATCGCCGGCCCCGGTGTCTTGAGCGCCACGAGGCCCGCCACGAGGCCGATGAGCAGGCACACGTAGCCGATCATCAGCTCGGCGTGGAAGTGCACCAGCCACTGGATGGGCAACTGCAGTCGGTCCGCTGCGCCGATCCGGGCGTCACCGGCGTGCGGCCCGGCTCCGGTGACCATGGTCCCGCTGACCAGGACGCCGGCCAGGAGAACGACGGACAGCACCGTGAGCCAGGTCAGTGGCCTGGGGATGACGCGTCGGGCGGGCGCCGCATCGTCTTCGCCTATCCGGACGAAGAGTATGGCCGCGACCCACGAGAGGATCATCGACGGCAGCAGGTGGAGCGCGACGGTCCACCACACGAGACCGGCGAGGACGGTGATGCCACCGATGACGGCCTGGGCCACGATCCCGAGGGGCATCAACCAGGCGAGGATGAGCAGCTGTTTCCTGCGTCCTGCCCGGTGCAGCGCGAGTATCAGGGCGACGGCCACGGCTGCCAGTACGAACGTCAGGAGTCGGTTGCCGAACTCGATCGCCTGGTGCAGCCCGGGTTCGGCGCCGGGCACGGGGACGAAGCTGTCCTCGTTGCAGCGGGGCCAGGTCTCGCAGCCGAGGCCGGAAGCGGTAACGCGGACGGTGACGCCCGTGGTCATGATGCCGATCTGCGCGACGACGTTCGCGAGCGCGATGCCCTTCTGCACCCGGAGCGACGGCTTCGGCAACCTGGCCAGCAGTCCGGTGGACGGGGTGGATGTGGTCTCGGCCGGGGTTCCGGAGGACGGGGCGCGCGATGTCGAGGTCACGGTGTCGATTCTAGGCCGCAGGCCGTCGGGAGCTGCTATCAGGTGAACGAGAAGTGGCGTACGGCGAATCCACCGCACACGGCGGTCCAGGCGATGAGAACCACGGCGGCGAGCGCCGGCAGGCCACCGTTGTTCGCGGTGTCGAGCGCGTCGGTGAGGGCGTAGGAGGGGACGACGACGAGGAGTTCTGCCACCCGGTGGGGGAGTTCGACCACCCCGATGGCGAGTCCTGCGGCCCCGATGAGGACGAACCAGATGAGGTTGGCCAGTCCCAGTACGATCTCGGCACGCATCGTGCCGCCGAGCAGCAGGCCCATCGACGAGAAGGCCACCGATCCGAGGGCGATCATCACCGCACCCACCAGTAGCCCGATGGGGCCGGGGCGCCATCCCATGGCGATGGCGATCGCTCCGAGGACGACGGACTGAGCGGCGACCAGGATCAGGGTCGCGAGGATCTTGCCCGCGATGATCACCGCCGGGGGAAGTGGTGTCCCGCCGAGTCGTTTGAGGGCGTCGTAGCGGCGGTCGAAGGCGACCGCTATCGCCTGCCCGGTGAAGGACGTCCCCATCACGGACATCGTCAGCACCGCGGTGATCGCGTGGTCGACACGCGGTTCGGGAACGGCTCCGAAGTCGATCGCGACGAGCGCGACAAGGGCCGCCAACGGGATGATGAGCGCCACCAGAAGCTGCTCGCCGTTGCGCAGGAACAGGGACAGTTCCATACGGGTCTGGGCGCCCGTCATCCGTCGGACGCTCGCCGGTGCCGAGGGGCGGGAGAACGTGCCGGGGGCGAAGCGGTTGGTATCGGTGCGGGGGTGGTTCATCGCAGGTCCCGTCCGGTCAGGTCGAGGAAGACCTCTTCGAGGCTCCGGGTACGTGTGGCCAGAGAGGTCAGCTGGACGCCTGCCCGCTCGAGTTCGCCGCACAGGGAGGTCATCAGGCCGGGGGAGACGGGGCCGTGGACCTCGAGGACCCCTGCCGCGGTGCCCTCGACGATGGTGTGCTCGGTCCCGATCGCGCCGTGCAGCAGCGACGGGTCGAGCTCGCCGTCGACGACGAGGGTGACTCCCTCGGCGGTGCCGGTGCGCTCCAGTTCGGCGGGGGCCCCGGAGGCCACGCGCCGACCGCGGTCGACGATCACCACCTCGTCGGCGAGCGCGGCCGCCTCGTCCATGAGATGGGTGGTCAGCAGCACGGCCACACCGTCACGTCGCAGGGCCCGGACGAGGTCCCACACGGCCAGTCGGGCCTGGGCGTCGAGTCCGGCGGTGGGCTCGTCGAGGAAGACCAGCTCGGGACGGCCGATCACGGCGATCGCCAGCGAGAGTCGCTGTTGCTGTCCGCCGGACAGGCGCCGGTACGGCGTGCGCAGGTGATCGCTGAGTCCGAGCTCGGTCATGAGCCAGTCCGGGTCGAGTGGGTCGGCGTAGTAGGAGGCGACCAGGCGCACCATCTCGCCCACTCGCACGCCCGGGTAGGCCCCACCGCCCTGGAGCATCATCCCGATCCGGTTGCGCACCTTCTGTCTCTCGGTGACAGGGTCCATGCCCAGGACCCGTACCGTCCCGGAATCAGGCCGGATGAAGCCTTCGCAGATCTCGACAGTGGTGGTCTTGCCCGCCCCGTTGGGGCCGAGGAGTGCCATGACCTGTCCACGTCCGAGCGTCAGGTCCAGTCCGGCGACGGCGGTCGTGTCACCGAAAGTCTTGACAAGTCCGTCGACCTGCAATGCGGCGGAATCGGTCGATGGGGTCACGGCTGCCGATTGTAGGCCGGGGGTCTCACCGGTATCGCAACAGCCCGGGCCAGCGGAAGAGTGCGACGAGGAGGATCGCGACGGCCACCACGGTCGCCGCCCAGGCCTGGACGGTGACGAACGGCGGTAGGCCCGCGCCCGGCGGAAGCGTGAAGCATGCGAGCACGGCGCTGACCGCGACGACCGGGATCCGGAACTCCACCCGAGAGGCCCAGGCGGCCAACGGCACGAGTGCCCACAGTACGTACCAGGGGTGGACCACCGGGAAGCACAGGACGATCGCGGCCATGGACACGCCGAGACCGCCGACCGGGTTGATCCGGCCGGCCTGGACGGCGAACAGCATGCGCACGGTGAACGCGGCGGCGATGATCAGAGCGGCGGTCTGCACCATGACGAGGATCTGTTCGGTGTGGTCGCCGAGCCCCAGGTACTGCCCGACACCCCCGGCGATGACGCCGATCGCGGTGGGCGGCGAGAGCCAGCTCCGGAGCGAGGTGGCGGCACCGAGTTTGGTGATCCAGCCGAGCCCGGACGAGGTGGCGAGGACCGCTATCGCGATGGTCACGCCGCTGATGGAGAGCATCGTCAGCATCGACCGCACGATCGCCGACCAGCCCGCGCCCCAGCGGTGGGCCAGTGCCATCCCCACGAACCCGAGTGCCACAACGGTCGGCAGCTTCACCAGTGCGGAACCGGTCACCAGGACGGTGCCGAGCACGAACCACGACGTCGTCCGCCAGCCGCGCGGACTGTCGACGGCCCGCAGTGCGAAGACCAGCCCGATCGCGAGCATCCCCATCATCAGCGATTCCGAGTGGATGCCAGAGACGAGATGGAACAGCACCAGCGGGTTGGCCACGGCGAGCCAGAGGGCGGCCACGTCCGAGACCCCGCAGTACTCGGCCAGCCGCGGGACCGCCCACCCGAGCATGAGGATCCCGATCACGGCCACGAGCCGGTGCAGGATGATCCCGGCCACGACCTCCTCGCCGGTCACCAGGTGGATGACCTTCTGCACTCCGAGGAACAGAGGGCCGTACTGGTTCGGGGTGTCCCGCCAGATGTCCGGAACGTTGATGGTCAGGGCGTGGGCGGGTCCGAGTGCGGATACCGGCCCCAGCGCATAGGGGTCATCGAGTTGGTTCCCGATGGCCCCCTGGGCCAGGTAGCTGTAGACGTCCTTGCTGAACATCGGGGGGGCCACGGCGAGGGGGAGCGCCCAGGAGGCGATGATCCGGTCGAGGGTGGCGCGGTCGATTCGACCGCTGAGCCGACCGTGCCGGTCCCTGCCCAGGACGTGCGGTGCCAGCAGCAGCCAGCACAACGTCACCACGACCATGCCCGTCATGACGACGGTCATCGACGACTGCTGGAGACGCAGCCAGAGACCGAACAGCCGCTCGCCCGCGGCCGGGTTCTGGAGAACCGGCAACGCACCTGCTCCCAGGGCACCCACCGCCATCGCAACGGCGGCGGTGGTGCCGATGAGGCGGATGCGGCTTAACCGGTCCAGCTCGGCCGACATGGGGGATCCGGTGAACAGTTCCGCGGTGTGCAGACGGGACGCCACCGAACCGGCGCCGCGCCCGGGGAATTCGCGTGCCACAGTCCCGACCTTCCTCCACCGCGTGTCTCGCCGGCCCACTCACGGGCAGGTCTTGAGGACGCTCCGGGGGTGGGGGAATAATTCCGTCACAAGGTTGTTGCGTAATATCAGGTGGTGCGTCCCGCACGGGGCGCAGAAAGCATAACCGGAAGGGAGTGGCAGATGAGCGTGCAGCACGTCGAAGACAGCAGCACGCGACCCGACACCCGCTCCGCGATTCGGGAACTCCTCCTGCGGCGAGGAGCTCTCACCGCATCCGAGATCGGGCGGGAGCTGGGCCTGACCGCGGCCGGTGTCCGTCGACATCTGGACAATCTGGAGGAGGCCGGCGAGGTCGAGTCTGTTCGGACCCGACCGGCCGGGACCCGGGGCCGCCCCGCGAGGGCTTTCCAGGTCACCCCCTCGGGCCGCAACACAGCGCAGCACGGGTACGATCACCTGGCCGTCGAGGCACTGACCGCGCTGCGCCGGGTGGGTGGATCAGAGGCTCTGATCGACTTCGCCCGAGAGCGTGTCCGTTCGGTCATCGGCAAGGTCCGCCCCGCCGAGGGCCCGCACGATGTCGAACGCGCGGCGAACGACATCGCGGCGGCCCTGACCGAGGCCGGGTACGCCTCTTCCGTGGAGGAGGTAGGCCACGGTCTGCAGGTCTGCCAGCACCACTGCCCGGTCTGGAATGTCGCGTCGCGCTTCCCCGAGCTGTGCGAGGCCGAGCAGGAGGTGGTGTCCGAGATCGTGGGCACCCACGTCCAGCGCCTCGCGACCATCGCGGGCGGCAACTGCGCCTGCACCACGAACATCCCGACAGGGATCGTGACCACCGACGACCTCACGGCCACGATCCCCGCACCGGCCGACGCACCCGCGTCGGCACCGACCGCCGAAAGGACAGTGCGATGACCATCACCCCAGATCAGGTGACGGCCGACGTCACAGAGCCGACCACAGACGAGGAGCGTATCGCCTCCCTAGGCCAGTACAACTACGGCTGGCACGACTCGGACGACGCCGGGGCCACCGCCAAGCGCGGCCTGTCCGAGGCGGTCGTACGCGATATCTCCGCCAAGAAGAACGAGTCCGACTGGATGCTGGACAAGCGCCTCAAGGCGCTGAAGATCTTCGAGAAGAAGCCGATGCCGGCGTGGGGCTCGGACCTGTCGGGCATCGAATTCGACAACATCAAGTACTTCGTCCGTTCCACGGAGAAGCAGGCCACCAGCTGGGAGGACCTGCCCGAGGACATCAAGAACACCTATGACAAGCTCGGCATCCCCGAGGCGGAGAAGCAGCGCCTGGTCTCCGGTGTCGCGGCACAGTACGAGTCCGAGGTGGTCTACCACCAGATCCGTGAGGACCTGGAGTCCCAGGGCGTCATCTTCATGGACACCGACACCGCGTTCCGTGAGCACCCCGAGTTCTTCGAGGAGTACTTCGGCACGGTGATCCCGTCCGGGGACAACAAGTTCTCGGCGCTCAACACCGCCGTCTGGTCGGGAGGCTCGTTCGTCTACGTTCCCAAGGGCGTGCACGTCGACATCCCGCTGCAGGCCTACTTCCGTATCAACACGGAGAACATGGGCCAGTTCGAGCGGACCCTGATCATCGTCGACGAGGACGCCTACGTGCACTACGTCGAGGGCTGCACGGCTCCGATCTACAAGTCGGACTCGCTGCATTCCGCGGTTGTGGAGATCATCGTCAAGAAGGGCGGCCGCTGCCGCTACACGACCATCCAGAACTGGTCGAACAACGTCTACAACCTCGTCACCAAGCGGGCGCGTGCCGAGGAGGGCGCGACCATGGAGTGGGTCGACGGCAACATCGGCTCCAAGGTGACGATGAAGTACCCGGCCGTGTGGCTGACCGGCGAGCACGCCAAGGGCGAGGTTCTCTCGGTGGCCTTCGCCGGCGAGGGTCAGCACCAGGACACCGGCTCCAAGATGCTGCACCTGGCGCCCAACACGTCCTCGAACATCGTCTCCAAGTCGGTGGCGCGTGGCGGCGGACGGTCCGCGTACCGCGGTCTGATCCAGATCAACCCGGGCGCCAAGGGCTCCAAGTCGAACGTCGAGTGCGACGCGCTCCTCGTCGACAACATCAGCCGGTCGGATACGTATCCCTACATCGACATCCGGGAGGATGACGTCACGCTGGGACACGAGGCCACCGTCTCCAAGGTGAGCCAGGACCAGTTGTTCTACCTCATGAGCCGAGGACTGACCGAGGAAGAGGCGATGGCGATGATCGTGCGCGGCTTCGTCGAGCCGATCGCCAAGGAGCTCCCGATGGAGTACGCCCTCGAGCTCAACCGTCTCATCGAACTCCAGATGGAAGGATCGGTGGGCTGACCACCATGACCGACACCACCGCTACCACCACGGGCTCCGTCGCACCGGTCACGGACCGTTACGGCATCCCCGTCGGCGCCACCAAGGGCGACCAGTTCTCCTCCTTCGACGTGGACGCGTTCGAGGTGCCCAGTCACAAGGACGAGATCTGGCGCTTCACCCCGCTCAGGCGCCTGCGCGGCCTCCACGACGGCTCGGCCGTCACGGCCGACGGGCGTCTGCACGTGTCGATCGCCGAGCGCGACGGTGTGACGGTCGAGACCGTCGCCACCACCGACGAGCGGGTCGGTGCCGCCGGGGCACCGCGCGACCGGGTGGCCGCACAGGCCTTCTCCGCCGTCGACGAGGCCACGATCATCACCGTGGCCCCGGAGACCGAGCTCGCCGACCCCGTCTACGTCACCGTCGACGGCCCCGGCGAGGGCGCGCTCGCCTACGGACACGCCCAGATCCACCTCGAACGGTTCGCCAACGCCACCTTCGTGATCGACCAGCGGGGCGGCGGGACGATCGCCGAGAACGTCGAGTTCATCGTGGATGACTCGGCACACCTCGAGGTCGTGCTCATCCAGGACTGGGATGACGACGCGCTGCACCTGGCCGGCCATCACCTGCTGGTGGGTCGCGACGCGACGGTCACCTACACCGCCGTGACCTTCGGCGGCGAGATCGTCCGGATCGCGCCGGTGGTGAACTTCACCGCCCCGGGCGGCACCGCCACGCTGAACGGCCTGTACTACGCCGACGACGGCCAGCACATCGAGCACCGCCTGCTGGTGGACCACTCGGTTCCGAACTGCACGTCGGAGATCCTGTACAAGGGAGCCCTCCAGGGAGACGCGAAGTCCAACCTGCCGGACGCCCACACGGTCTGGGTCGGTGACGTGCTGATCCGCGCGGAGGCGGAGGGCACCGACACCTATGAGATGAACCGCAACCTCGTGCTCACCGACGGGGCCCGCGCCGATTCCGTACCGAACCTGGAGATCGAGACAGGCGAGATCGCCGGCGCCGGTCACGCCTCCGCCGTCGGGCGTTTCGACGACGAGCACTTGTTCTACCTCATGTCCCGTGGCATTCCCGAGGACGACGCCCGACGGCTGGTCGTGCGCGGCTTCTTCGGTGAGGTGATCAGCCGGATCGGCGTGCCCGAGATCCGCGAGCGGATCACCGAGGCCGTCGAAGCCGAACTGCAGGCGTCCGGCCTGTGAGCTCCGCCGCCTGACCCACATCCCCACGACCTCTCAGACAAGATTGCGAGTACCGATCACCATGACCACTCTCGAGATCAAGGGCCTGACCGCCCGTGTGGCCGCGACCGAAGACGCGGAGCCAGTCGACATCCTCAAGGGCGTCGACCTCACCATCAGCTCGGGTGAGACCCACGCCATCATGGGCCCCAACGGCTCCGGCAAGTCGACGCTGGCCTACGTCGTGGCCGGTCACCCCAAGTACGAGGTCACCGGCGGAACCGTGACCCTCGACGGCGAGGACGTGCTGTCGATGGAGGTCGACGAGCGGGCACGCGCCGGACTGTTCCTGGCCATGCAGTACCCGACCGAGGTCCCCGGGGTCTCGACCGCCAACTTCCTGCGGACCGCGGCCACCGCGGTCCGGGGGGAGGCACCCAAGCTGCGGCACTGGGTCAAGGAGGTCAAGGAGGCCATGGCCGACCTGGACTTCGACCAGGCGTTCTCCGAGCGCAGCGTCAACGAGGGCTTCTCCGGCGGCGAGAAGAAGCGTCACGAGATCCTCCAGCTCGACCTGCTCAAGCCGAAGATCGCGGTGCTCGACGAGACCGACTCCGGGCTGGACGTCGACGCGCTGCGCGTGGTCTCCGAGGGCGTCAACCGTTACAGGGACGAGGAGAACGGCGGGATCCTGCTGATCACCCACTACACCCGAATCCTGAACTACATCAAGCCCGACAAGGTCCACGTGTTCGTGGGCGGCCGGATCGTCGATTCCGGAGGGGCCGAGCTGGCCGACACGCTCGAGTCCGAGGGCTACGAGAAGTACCTGACCGCCGCGACGGCCTGATCGGACAGCTGGGAGAAGATGACCTCGACACTCGACATCACGGCCCTGCGGGCGGATTTCCCGATCCTGCAGCGCACGGTTCGTGACGACAAGCCCCTCGTCTACCTCGACTCGGGCGCCACGTCACAGCGCCCGATCCAGGTACTCGACGCGGAGCGTGATTTCCTCCTGAGCTCGAACGCGGCCGTACACCGCGGCGCGCACCAGCTCGCGGAGGAGTCGACCGACGCCTACGAGGGCGCCCGGGCGGATATCGCACGGTTCGTCGGCACGGACGTGGACGAGCTCGTCTTCACCAAGAACGCCACCGAGGCACTCAACCTCGTGGCGTTCGCGATGGGCGATCAGCGCTTCGGTGAGTACGCGGTCGGCCCCGGCGACGAGATCGTCATCTCGGAGCTCGAACACCACGCGAATCTGGTGCCCTGGCAGGAGCTGAGCCGCCGTACCGGCGCCACGCTGCGCTGGTACGGCGTCACCGATGACGGCCGTATCGACCTCGACTCGCTCGAACTGACCGACAGGGTCAAGGTCATCGCCGTGACCCACCAGTCGAACGTCACCGGCGCCGTGACCGACGTGGCCCGCGTGGTCGAGTCGGCCCGCGCCGTCGGCGCGCTGGTCGTGCTCGACGCCTGCCAGTCGGTACCGCACATGACCGTGGACTTCCACGCGCTCGGTGTCGACTTCGCGGCGTTCTCCGGCCACAAGATGCTCGGCCCCACCGGGATCGGCGTCCTCTACGGCCGTCGTGAGCTTCTCGCCGCCATGCCGCCGGTGCTCACCGGCGGTTCGATGATCGCCACGGTGACCATGGAGGCCTCGACCTACGCGGACCCGCCTCAGCGTTTCGAGGCCGGGGTCCCCATGGTGTCCCAGGCGGTCGGTCTCGCAGCCGCGGTGCGCTACCTCGAATCCGTGGGGATGGACACCATCGCCCGCCACGAGGAGGAGCTGACCGCGGCCGCACTCGACGCCCTCGGTCGGATCCCCGGGATCCGGATCGTCGGGCCCACCGACACCGTCGACCGCGGTGGGGCGGTGTCATTCGTGGTGGACGGTATCCACGCCCACGACGTGAGCCAGGTGCTCGACGACGACGGCGTCGCGGTGCGCGTCGGCCATCACTGCGCATGGCCCCTGCACCGTCGCCTCGGTGTGCAGTCCACGGTGCGGGCATCGTTCGCGCTGTACAACACACTCGACGAGGTCGAGGCCCTCGACCGGTCGATACGACGTGCGCAGGAGTTCTTCGGAGTGGGAGGTGAGCGCTAGATGAAGCTCGAGCAGATGTACCAGGAGGTCATCCTCGACCACTACCGTCATCCGCACCACAGTGGATTACGGGAGCCGTTCGGCGCCGAGGTCCACCACGTCAACCCGACGTGCGGCGACGAACTGACACTGCGGCTTCAGCTCTCGCAGGACGAGCAGACCATCGAGGACGTCTCCTACGACGCCCAGGGCTGCTCCATCAGCCAGGCCTCGACATCGATGATGGCCGACCTGATCAAGGGCCGGCCGGTGGCCGAGGCCCGCGAGGTCTACGAGGCGTTCCACACCATGATCTCCTCCCGAGGTCAGGACGAGGGTGACGAGGACCTCCTCGACGATGCGGTGGCACTGGCCGGTGTCTCCCGGTATCCGGCCCGCGTCAAATGCGCTCTACTGGGGTGGATGGCCTACAAGGACGCCCTCGGTCAGATCACCGACGACACTGGAGAGTGAGAAGATGACTGAACAGATGAGTACCGCCCTCAATCGTGAGTTCCAACCGGACCCCAACCGCCCGGAGCAGTCCGAGGAGGACCTGGCGCTGGTGGCCGACATCGAGGAGGCCATGCGCGACGTGGTGGACCCCGAGCTCGGCATCAACGTGGTCGACCTGGGTCTGGTCTACGACATCTGGGTTCGCCCCGGCGAGACCGAAGGCTCCGTCATCGCGCGCGTCGACATGACGCTCACCTCGGCGGAGTGCCCGCTCACCGACGTGATCGAGGACCAGGCGCAGAGCGCCACCGTGGGCGCCGACCTGGTGAACGAACTCGAGCTCAACTGGGTCTGGATGCCACCGTGGGGGCCGCAGATGATCACCGACGACGGCCGCGAACAGCTTCGCGCCATCGGGTTCACGGTCTAGGAGGACCCCTCGGGGCCCGCGCCGGGGATCCCCGCGGGCCAGCCTAGGCGGGACCGCCGGGGCCGGCGTGATCGCGCGCCTCCTGCCGCAGGAGCGCCGCGACCATGCCGGCCTTCTGGCGCAGCGGCATGCTCGCCCACATGTTCCACATCGCGGCACCCACCTGGTACGAGGGACTGGCGGCATCCAGGAACCAGTGCTGCTGACGCGCCTCCAGGCGGCCGAAGGCGGCGAACAACTCGCGCACGGTGGCGTGGTCCGCACGAAGCAGCACCCGCAATCCCACGGAGTGCAGCGCGGTGCTCAGCTGGGCGCGGGGACCGGGGATCGGCCGGCCCGACCCCAGTGCACCGACCGCCGCGGGGACACACTCGAGCATCGCGGCGACGGAGTAACCGGTGGCCGCGTGCCCGTACCCACCCGCTGTGCCGAACGCCTCCACCCGGGGATGGGCGGCATCAGACCGTGGGCGGGGCAGGAGCGGGATCCGTACCCGCTCAACGGCCAACGGCTCATCGATCACGTCGCGAGCGACCCCGCGACGCAGCAGTCGCGACCGCAGTCGCGATGCCAGGTCCGCCGGGGTCGGAGCGGGCATCCCGGCCAGACACGTCTCCTCGAGGAGGACCCGGTCCCGGTCCAGTGGAATCGCGTACAGGAAGCCGGGGCCGACCTCGTCGTCGTCGTGGTCGGGGCGCCAATCCATGAACAACGCGGACTCGCCACCGAGGGCGGGGGCGGCGGCGTCCGAGCCCACCACGATCCCGTAGGCCGTCTGCAACGGCCCACGGTTGCGGCGGCCACCGGCGCCCCGGCAGTCGACCACCCGGTGGGCGCGCCCGGTGAGCGCGGCGAGCCCGGCATCGTCGACGGCCGATCGCTCGACAGTGATCCCGTCGCCGAGCGGGAGGGCGTCGCGCAACCCGTCGGTGTCCAGGACCGCGTACTCGCGCGGCAGCAGTGCACGGTCGGGGGAGTAGAGCGCCGCGCCGTGGAACCGGTGCGCCAGCACATCGATCCCGCACGCCTCCTGCCGCAGCCACGGCGGCACCTGGTCGGCCCACAGGGACAAGGTCTGGGTCCACGGCGCCTCGGGATGTGGGTCCAGTGCCAGCACTGTCAGACCCGCCGCCGCACAGCGGGAGGCCAACGCGCGACCGGCCGGACCCAGTCCGACGATCGCGACGTCGAACATCCCGCCACCCCTCGCACTCATCGGAGACGACACTACCGCCGCAACCGGAAGGCAAGCCGGTGGATGTCCTCGGTCCGGTCGCGTCACGGTGTGGGCGACCGGGAGCCCACACTCGTTGCGGCCGGCGGCGGAGACCCGGGTCACCGGACTCGTCGGTGTGGTAGCACCGCCGGTAGAGTGGCCTGTCGGCCCGATTCCCCAGAGACCAGACGAGGTACCCGCGCACGTGATCACCATCGACGACCTGGAGGTGCGCGCCGGCGTGCGCACCCTGCTCCACATGGACGGGTCCTCGTTGCGGGTCCAGCCCGGCGACCGGATCGGCCTGGTGGGACGTAACGGTGCGGGTAAGACGACGACGATGAGGATCCTCGCCGGAGAGGGTGAGCCCTACGCGGGGTCCGTCACGAGCTCCGGCGAGATCGGCTACCTCCCGCAGGATCCCCGCGAGGGCAACATGGACCAGCTGGCGCGGTCCCGCGTGCTCTCCGCCCGCGGACTCGATGTGCTCATGGCCGATATGGCCACGGCACAGGCGCAGATGGTCGACGCCCCGGACGACGCGGCGATGGACAGGGCCGTGCGCCGGTACGGGCGTCTGGAGGACGAGTTCTCGGCACGGGGTGGATACGAGGCCGAGAGCGAGGCGGCCCGCATCTGCAGCAGCCTGGGTCTCGAGGACCGGATCCTCACCCAGGAACTGGGGACGCTCTCCGGCGGCCAACGGCGACGGGTGGAGCTGGCGCGGATCCTGTTCGCCGCGTCCGACGGCGCCGGTAAGTCGCAGACGATGCTGTTGCTGGACGAGCCCACCAACCACCTCGACGCCGACTCCATCACGTGGCTACGCCAGTTCCTGGAGAAGCACGAGGGCGGGCTGGTCATCATCTCCCACGATGTGGAGTTGCTCGAGGCCGTGGTGAACAAGGTGTGGTTCCTCGACGCCGTGCGCGGCGAGATCGACGCCTACAACATGGGGTGGAAGAAGTACCTCGACGCCCGCGCCACCGATGAGGCCCGTCGCCGGCGCGAGAAGGCGAATGCGGAGAAGAAGGCGTCGCAGCTCAGGATGCAGGCCGCCAAGCTCGGCGCCAAGGCCACCAAGGCCGCGGCCGCCAAGCAGATGATCCGTCGCGCCGACGCGATGATCGACAACCTGGATGAGGTCCGGGTCGCCGACAAGGCGGCGCGGATCAAGTTCCCCACACCCGCCGCGTGTGGAAAGACGCCGATGTTCGCCAAGGGACTGACCAAGATGTACGGCTCTCTCGAGGTGTTCGCGGGGGTGGACCTGGCCATCGACCGCGGCAGCCGCGTCGTGGTGCTGGGGTACAACGGCGCCGGCAAGACGACCCTGCTCAAACTGCTCGCCGGCGTGGAGCGTACGGACGGCGAGGGCGGGGTGGTGTCCGGGCACGGGCTGAAGGTCGGCTATTTCGCCCAGGAGCACGACACTCTGGACATGGACGCGACGGTGTGGGAGAACATCCGGCACGCCGCACCGGATGCGGGGGAGCAGGACCTGCGGGGTCTGCTGGGTGCGTTCATGTTCTCCGGGCCGCAACTCGATCAGCCGGCGGGAACCCTGTCGGGTGGTGAGCGCACGCGTCTGGCCCTCGCGGGTCTGGTGTCCTCCGCCGCGAACGTGCTGCTGCTGGACGAGCCGACCAACAACCTCGACCCCGTCTCCCGTGAACAGGTGCTCGACGCGCTGCGCACCTACGAGGGTGCCGTCGTTCTGGTCACCCACGACCCGGGGGCCGTCGAAGCGCTGGAACCGGAGCGGGTCATCATCCTGCCGGACGGCACCGAGGACCTGTGGAGCCAGGACTACATGGAGATCGTCGAACTGGCGTGAGCGCGCGGACCCCTCGGCGCGCGGATGCGTTCGGACATCCGTGGGTCGGTGCCCCCGCCACCAAGTCCCTTCGAGAGGCGGTATTCCGTCCTACAGTGAGATCATCGGAAGACGAGTAGGGCTCCGTACGCGGTGGCGGCGGTGCCGGACGAGGAGGCCTCCATGAACGCCAAGCCAGTCGTAGTCGGAGTGGACGGGGGTCCGGACTCGATCCGGGCACTGGAGTGGGCGGCCGAGTACGCCCGTGACGTCAAAGCCCCTCTGGTCGCGTTGACGGCGTACGAGGCGACCCCGATCGCCGGTCCCTACGCGATGGCCGGATGGGAGAATCCGGAGACTCTCGAGAAGAATGCGCGGAGCATGCTCGCCGATGTCGTTCGCGACACTCTCGGAGAGAATGCCGAGGTCTCGCAGTACGTACTGCGTGGTCACCCCGCAGAGGCGATCGTCGCGGCATCGAAGGATGCCCGGCTGATCGTGGTGGGGAGCCGTGGGCGGGGCGGGTTCAAGGGGCTCTTGCTGGGCTCGGTGAGTCAGTACGTGGTACCGCACGCCCAGTGTCCCGTGGTGGTGCTCCCGCACGGTGACGCGACCGCCGGCTGACCGCCCGGCCCGCACACCGCCCGTCGCCGCCCCGACCGGAGCGGCGCCCGGCACCCGACTCCTCCCGTCGACCCCTACCCAGGTCACCCTTACCAGGAACTATGCGGTGAGCACCTGAGAGGATGAGGATATGGGTATCGCCATCAGCATCCTCCTCATCCTGCACTTCATCGGCCTCGCCGGGATCATCGGCGGCTGGATCGCGACCGTCAAGGCGCCTGTGGTCAACAAGGCCATCCTCCACGGCTCCATCCTCCAGGTGGTGACCGGCATCCTGCTGGTCGGCCTGCGGGAGATGGAGGGCGAGGTCGAGATGAACCACATGAAGATCGGCATCAAGCTGGTCATCGCGCTGGTGATCCTGGTCCTCGCCGTCGTCGGTACCAGGAAGGAGGCCAAGGTCCCGGGCAGCTCGGGCACCCTGGCCGTGGCCGCCGGCGTCCTGGCGATCGTCAACGTCGCGATCGCCGTCCTGGTCTGATCCCCACCGGCCCGGCCACGGTGCACGTCCTCCGACGCCGCGTGTCGGAGGGCGTTGCGCTCTGCCGCGTCTCCGGTCGACGCGCTCCGGCCGATACGGGCGGTCGCCGGTCGCGTCTCATATCTCGGTGACGGCGGCGAGATAGGCACGCACGAGCCGTTCGCCCAGGTCGGGTTGTAGCCGCTCGATCGCCGCGAGGAGTTCAGCCATGCCGGTCTCGACGCGATCGTCGCCGCCGGAGGGGGTGCCGTCATCCGGGTCCGGGGCGGTCAGTGCCGCGGAGACCATCGTGTGGATGTCATCCTCGGGCAGGGCGAGGATGTCTGCGGGGGAGAGGGCACCGGAGGCCAGTGCGTCGAGCACGTCGGCGAAGCCCGAAGGTGGGACCGGCGCGGGCATGCCGCGCACCTCGTCCGCGGCGAGCGTTCCGACGTGGAGGATCTCGTCGACGATGCGGTCGGTGACCGGGGTGACGGTGAGGTGCGACGACGACGCCAGGGCGCCCCGCTCCTGGCTGTATGCCGGTTGCGCCTGGACGGCTATCCCGTGCCGCCCACAGGCGTCTGCCCAGTGGTGAGGGTGGACGCGTCGGTCCTCGGGGACGGTCTCGTCGCACGCCACCGCGAGGAGCGGGCCGGGATCGCGATCGAGAACCGTCAGCCCCTCGATCGTGGACAGCCCGGCCACGAGGCGCCGGGTCGCGCGGGCGGTGCGGGCCACGAGCTCACGCTGACCGTCCTCGCCGAGCGCCTCCAGCACCACCCACGCGGCGGCCGCCGGCTCGAGAGGCCTCGATCCGGACAGGGTCGGGTTGACCACCGGATAACCCGGCCAGTCGACCGTGGCGAACCAGGAGGCCCGGTGCCGCTGCCGTCCGCGGGACAGGAGAACCGAGGTCCCCTTGGGTGCGAAACCGTACTTGTGCAGATCTGCCGACACGCTGGTGACCCGCGCGATGCGCAGGTCCCACGGGTCCGAGCCTTCCGAACCGGGCCAGAAGGGGAGCACCAGTCCGCCCAGACAGGCGTCGACGTGCAATCCGATCCCGGGGTCGTGCTCGGCCTCGAGTCCTCCCGCGACCTCGGCGACGGGGTCGATCACCCCGGTCGGGTACGACGGGGCCGAGCACACGACCAGGACCGTGTTCTCGTCCACCGCGGCGAGCAGATCCGCGGCCGCGACCCGGCCGGAGTCCGGATCGACCTCGACGCCCTGGAAGCGCAGGCCGAGTAGGTGCGCCGCCTTGCGAAAGGCGGCGTGAACGGTGACCGGTGCGATGATCGTGCCACCGTCACCCGGTGCCCGGCCGCACACCTCACGCGCGGCCAGGCAGGCCAGGAGGCAGCTCTCGGTGCCTCCGGAGGTCACGCTGCCGTACACCGCACCGGTGTGCGGCCCGTCGCCGGCCTGCGGCCCGACGCCTCCGAGAATGGATCGTGTCCGCGCCACGATGCCGCCGTGGATCTCGGCGACCGAGGCGAACACCGTGGGATCCAGCCCGTTCACACCGTGCGCCAACCGGGCGGCCCGGATCGCCAGCTCATCGAGTTCGGCCAGCCCGGAGTCGTACACGTAGGACAGCACCCGGCCTCCGGTGGTGGGCGGGTCCGCCTCACGCAGGCGCGCCAGCCCGGCCAGTGCCCGCTCGCCACGGTCCTGCACCCGGGCTGCCAGGTCATCGAGGGTCATGTCTTCTCCATCCACCGTGGGTAGGACCTGCCCAACGTCCGGACCATCAGCAGACTGACACCGGCGAGCGCCGCCGGAACCAGTGAGAACGCCAGGACGATCGCCCACACCGCCGAGCCGGGCTGATCGGACACCCCGCCGGAGCGGAACCCGCCCACCGCCAACAGTGCCAACACGATCACCGGGCCGAGTGCCATGGAGCCGGTCTCCGCGGCCGTCCACAGGCCGCTCATCGCCCCGCTTCGTCGTCGTCCCCCCACCGTCCTGTCCAGATCGGTGGCGTCGGGCAGCATCGACATCGGCAACGCCTGCATGCCCGCGTAGGCCACGCCCGCCAGTGCCACCGGGAGGTGCACCCACCCGCCGGGCGCCCACCCCGCCGGGATCAGCAACAGCGAGGCCACGGTGAACAGTGCGGTCGCGGTGGCGAGCGCCGGCACCTTGCCCCGCGCATGCGCCAGGCGTGTCCACAGCGGCATCACCAACAGCGCCGGCCCCACCAACGCCAGGAACAGCCCGGTCAGCGCGGCCTCGTTGCCCAGGACGTGGGTCGCCACGTACTGACCACCGGCGAGCATCACGGCGGTGGCGACGGCCTGCAGACAGAACACCCCCACCAACAGACGGAACGGGCGGGTCACGCGGAGTGCGTCGATCCCGTCGCGGTACTCGTGGACCAGATCACCTGCCGGAGCATCAGCGCGCAGAGCCGTCCGTCGCCCCGCGATGAACGTCGACCACAGCATTCCCACCAGCATCAGTGCGGCGACGCCGACCGCCATCACCACGTAGCCACGCGGACCACCACCGGCCACATCCCGCAGGGCGGGTCCACCGCCGCCGGAGAGGAGGATCGCCGCGGCCAGCACGGCGACACGCCAGGCCAGCAGCGTGACCCGGCGCCCGGAGTCCTCGGTGAGCTCTGCCGGAAGGGCCAGGTAGGGAACCTGAAAACAGGAGTAGGCCAGCGATGCTGCCAGGAAGAAACCCATGACCCAGATTCCGGCCGCGCCCGTGCTCCACTCCGGCGGCGCCGAGAACGTCGCGATGAACAGCAGCGGCAGCGCCGACGCCCCGAGAAGCATCAGACCCGTCCGATAGCCGGTGCGATGCGAAGCCCTGTCCGACAGCGCGCCGATCAGCGGGTAGGCCAGGACGTCGACGACCTTCGGCACCAGCACCAGAACAGTCGCCGACGCCGCCGCCACCCCGATCGAATCGGTCAGGTAGTACGCCAGGACGAGCCCGGGCAACGTTCCGAACGCACCCGTACCCAGACTTCCCGCCGCGTACGAGGCCAGCACGGGCGGTGTCGTGGAACAGTCCCGTGCCGCGCGGCCGGACGCACCCGCCGCATCAATGGTGGACATGGACAGACTCTAGGCCTCTGTGACCTGCTGCGTCACGGGATCGGCATTGTCGCTCCGGGGCCCTGGCCATCCCCTCCGACCGGGGTGCTGTCGCACCGAGGCGTGGTCACCCGCGCCAGTCGAACACATCCGGATCCGGGCCTGATCGGGTACCGGTGTGCAACGCCGAGATCGCCGTCATCTGCTCATCGGTCAGCTCGAAATCGACGACGTCGAGATTCTCTCTCATCCGGGCCGGATCGGACGACTTGGGGAACACGATGTCGCCGCGCTGCAGAGTCCATCGCAGAACGACCTGTGAGACCGTCCGTCCGACCTGCTCCGCCAACGCGATCAGTTGGGGGTCGTCGAACACCGCGCCCTGGGCGAGAGGGCTCCACGCCTCGACCGCGATGCCCCGCTCCGAACAGGCGGCCCTGAGTTCGTCGTTGAGGAAGTACGGGTTCGATTCGATCTGGTTCACCGTGGGGGAGGACGCGCCGACCTCCGCCAGGCGGTCGAGGTTGGCGGCGGTGAAGTTCGAGACACCGATGGAGCCCACCTCGGGCCGGGAACCGATCTCCTCCATCACCTCCCAGACACGGGACACATCGGCGTGCATCGCCAGCGGCCAGTGGACGAGGTACAGGTCGATTCGTCCACCCAGCGCCGTCAGGGAACGCTCGGTGGCCTCCATGGCGGCGTCCCTGTCGTGGAAGGCGTTGTTGAGTTTGGTGGTGATCCACACGTCGTCACGGGACAGCCCTGACGCGGCGACGGCTCGACCGACCCCCTCCTCGTTGCCGTACATCTGCGCGGTGTCCAGATGGCGGTAGCCGACCTCGAGGGCGTGTGACACCGCCTTCTCGGTGTCGGCCGGGGCGATCTGAAACGTTCCGAAACCCAGTTGGGGGATCGTTCGACCGTCCGGCAGACGCACGGTCGGGACCTCGTGTGTACTCATGGTCTCGACCCTACGCCGGTGGCATAGGGCCGGAGTCTCCCCGCACAGGCGTGCGCGCCCGGTCCCCGGACGCCGAGAGGCTCCGCCCCGGACGAGGTGCGGGGCCTTCCGGTTCCTGCCGGAACGCTCGCGCTCACGTGGTGCGCAGCGAGTCCTCCACCAGGTCGAGCATGGCCTCGACGTGCTCGGTGCCACGCCCGGTGGCGAGGTGTGTGATGAGCCCGTCGAGGACGATGTTCAGATACACGCGCAGGACGTCGTCAGGGATGTCCGTCCGCATCCGACCGGATGCCTTCTGCTCACGCAGTCGCGCCAGTACCGCCTCGTCCAGCTCGGCCTGTCGATCGGTCCACCGCTCACGAAATGCCGGATCGGTGCGGATGCGGCGGGCGATCTCCAGCCGGGTCCCGAGCCAGGAGAACTCCTGCGGGTCCGCGAGGATCTCCCGCATCACCTGGACGAGCCCCTGCTCGGCGACTGTCCGGGCCATCGCGGCCGCGTCCTCGTACGCCAAGGCCAGAAACAGCGCGTCCTTGTCGTCGAAGTGATGGAAGATCGCACCACGGCTCAGGCCGGTGGCCTCCTCGAGGCGACGCACGGTGGCGCCCTCGAAGCCGTACTCGGCAAAGCAGTCACGCGTCCCGGCGAGGATCTGGTAGCGCCGGGCGTCCATGTGGTCCTGGCTGACCCTGGGCATATGACAACTCTTTCTTCCGAATACACCACGGCGGTGCGGGGTCCTCCTCGTCGGGGGAAGAGGAACCGCGCACCGCCGTCTCAGGTGAAGGGGTATCAGCCCTTGATCATGTTGCGCAGGACGAACTGCAGGATGCCGTCGTTGCGGTAGTAGTCCGCCTCGCCGGGGGTGTCGATGCGGACGGTGGCGTCGAACTCCACGGTGTCACCGTTCTGCTTGGTGGCCACGACCTTGACGGTCTTGGGCGTGGTGCCGTTGTTCAGCTCCTCGATCCCGGTGATGTCGAAGGTCTCGGTACCGTCCAGGCCGAGGGTCTCGTGCGATTCGCCCTCGGGGAACTGCAGCGGGATGACGCCCATGCCGATGAGGTTGGAGCGGTGGATGCGCTCGAACGACTCGGCGATGACCGCCTTGACGCCCAGCAGTCGGGTGCCCTTTGCGGCCCAGTCACGCGAGGAGCCGGTGCCGTACTCCTTGCCCGCGATCACGACGAGCGGGATGTCCTGCGCGGCGTAGTTCTGCGCTGCGTCGTAGATGAACGCCTGCGGCGACCCCTCCTGGGTGAAGTCCCGCGTGTAGCCGCCCGACACTCCGTCCAGAAGCTGGTTCTGCAGACGGATGTTGGCGAACGTGCCACGGATCATGACCTCGTGGTTTCCTCGACGCGAGCCGAAGGAGTTGTAATCCCTGCGCTCCACGCCGTTGGCGTCGAGGTACTGCGCCGCCGGGGTTCCCGGCTTGATGGTCGAGGCCGGCGAGATGTGGTCGGTGGTGACCGAATCGCCGAGCTTGGCCAGGACGCGGGCTCCCTTGATGTCCTTCACGGGGGCCGGCTCCATCTCCATGCCGTCGAAGTACGGCGCCTTGCGGACGTAGGTCGACTTGTCGTCCCACTCGAAGGTCTTGCCGTCCGGGGTGCTCAGGCCGCGCCAGCGCTCGTCTCCGGCGAACACGTCCGCGTACTTCTCCGTGTACTCCTTGGACGAGATGGACGCCTTGATGGTGGACTCGATCTCCTCGCCCGAAGGCCAGATGTCCTTGAGGTAGACATCGTTGCCCTCGGTGTCCTTGCCCAGGGAGTCGTTCTCGAAGTCGAAGTCCATCGTGCCGGCGATCGCGTAGGCGATGACCAGCGGCGGGGACGCCAGGTAGTTCATCTTGACGTCCTGGTTGATCCGGCCCTCGAAGTTCCGGTTACCGGACAGCACCGCGGTGGCGGTGAGGTCGTATTCCTGGATCGCATTCGAGATCTCCTCCGGCAGCGGGCCGGAGTTGCCGATGCAGGTGGTGCAGCCGTAGCCGACGAGGTAGAAGCCGAGCGCCTCGAGGTCAGGCCAGAGGCCGGCGCGCTCGTAGTACTCGGTGACGACCTGCGAGCCCGGGGCCATGGAGGTCTTGACCCACGGCTTGGCCTTGAGGCCCTTCTCGTGGGCCTTACGGGCCAGCAGGCCGGCGCCGATCATGACCGACGGGTTGGAGGTGTTGGTGCACGACGTGATCGACGCGATGGTGACGATGCCGTGGTCGAGGATCATGCCCTCGCCGTTCGACTCGACGGCGACCGGGAGCGACGGGCGCCCCTGCGAACCGGCGGACGCGTCGGCGACGACCGCGCCCTCCTCGGCGAAGGCCAGCTTCGCACCGTGGGGGACCGGCGGGGTGGCGCCCCCCTCGGCGACCATGTCGCGGACGTCGTCGTTCCCGCTGCCGTTGTGGACGTAGTTGTGGATGTCCTTGCGGAACGCGCTCTTGGCGTCGGCGAGCTCGATGCGGTCCTGCGGGCGCTTGGGGCCGGCGATGGACGGAACCACATCGGCGAGGTCCAGCTCGAGGTACTCGGAGAAGACCGGCTCGGGCCCCTCCGGGTCGAGCCACATGCCCTGCTCCTTGGCGTAGGCCTCGACGAGGGCGAGCTGCTTCTCGTCGCGGCCGGTCAGGCGGAGGTAGTCGATGGTCTCGCCGTCGATCGGGAACATGGCACAGGTGGAGCCGAACTCCGGGCTCATGTTGCCGATGGTCGCACGGTTGGCCAGCGGCACGGCCGCGACGCCGGCGCCGTAGAACTCGACGAACTTACCGACGACCCCGTGCTGGCGCAGCATCTCGGTGATGGTGAGCACCACGTCGGTGGCGGTCACGCCGGGCTTGATCGAGCCGGTGAGCTTGAAACCCACGACCCGGGGGATGAGCATCGAGATGGGCTGGCCCAGCATCGCCGCCTCGGCCTCGATCCCGCCGACGCCCCAGCCGAGAACACCGAGCCCGTTCTGCATCGTGGTGTGCGAGTCGGTACCGACACAGGTGTCGGGGTAGGCCTGGCCGCCGCGGACCATGACCGAGCGTGCCAGGTACTCGATGTTGACCTGGTGCACGATACCGGTGCCCGGGGGGACGACCTTGAAGTCGTCGAACGCGCCCTGTCCCCACCGGAGGAACTGGTAGCGCTCCTCGTTGCGCTGGTACTCGATCTCGACGTTCTTGTCGAACGAGTCGGCTCCACCGAAGGACTCGATGATGACCGAGTGGTCGATGACCATCTCGGCGGGAGCCAGCGGGTTGACCTTGTCCGGGTCGCCGCCCAGCGTCGCGACGGCCTCGCGCATGGTGGCCAGGTCGACGATGCAGGGCACGCCCGTGAAGTCCTGCATGATCACGCGGGCGGGCGTGAACTGGATCTCGGTGTCCGGCTCGGCCGCGGGGTCCCAGTTCGCCAGGGCGTCGATGTGCGCCTTGGTGACGTTGGCACCGTCCTCGGTGCGGAGAAGGTTCTCGGTGAGGACCTTGAGCGAATAGGGGAGCTTGTCGGCTCCCTCGACCGCCGACAGGCGGTAGATTTCGTAGGCCTCGCCGCCGACCTCAAGGGTCCCCTTGGCGCCAAAGCTGTCAATGCTTGCTGTCACGTCAGCTCCACTCGTGGTGTGAATTTCGGCTCGTCATCCCTCCCGGTGCCACTGCGTGTCTTGACTGGCCGCGACGCCGGGGCGGACACAGGATCCATTCTGGACCCTGAGCTTCCGTTTGCGGTCACCAATTTACCAGTACGCCCGTTCTGTATAGGTCGCGGCACGCCCGAACGTGGGGACGGGCGTGCGGATCTGACCCCGCGCGGCGCGTACGGTGCGGGGTGACGACGACGAGGTGGCACGATGTCGGGTGTGGACGCCTCCGACGATTCCGTGACGACCCTCGCCTACGAGGACCATCCCATCATGTCGTTGCAGATGGGAGAGGTGCCGTCCTGGCTCGATTTCCAGGCCGTCGTCGACGATCTGGCCGACGACGGCGTCTCCGCCCCCGACCCCTTCGTCGACGGCCTGCGCACCGTGGTCCAGGAGGCGTCCGCCCGCGGACTGGACCTCAAGGTCGTGTACACCGAGGCCCCGGCCGCCGTGTACACCGACGCCCGGGACCTGGCGACCTTCCTCAACGAGGAGTTCGAGGGGACGATCTTCGTGCGCACCCCTGCGTTCGTGGGCAGCTCCAGTGACACCATCCCCCGCCACCGACTCGAGGCCGGTCAGGACGACGCGTGGGAAGAGCCGGACCCGGTGGCCTCCGCCGCCGTGTTCGCCCACAAGGTGGACGCGCCCGCCCCGCCGTGGGGCGCCCTCACCGCGACGGTTCTGGCCCTGACGATCGTCGCGGTGATCGTCTTCGTGATCGCCCTTCGTCGGCGCGGCCGCTGATCGCTTCCCCGGCCGCGCTCCGACGGGGCGGCCGTTGACGTTTCCCGGCGACCCTCCGACGGTGGGGCCGTCGGTTTTTCGTGGCGGCGCCCGGCGCCGAGGCGGCACCTTCCCGTTCTCGACGACACGCCGCATCGCCTACCGCTAATCAAGTTACAGCAGTGTATTTTGCCGCCTTGTGTTTCACATGTGCCCGCTGTGACCTACGGTGCTTAAGGAACCCAAGGTTCTGCCGAGCAGATGTGGGGCTCCAGTGGCGCAGGGGAAGGCATCACGGGAGCACCGTCGGCTCGGTCACGCGGCCCGTCGAACACGGTCGCGCGGGATGCCGCACCCCGGTGCGGTCAGCGGAAGGTGAAACGTGGAGCCCGACCATTTGTCTCGCCGTGCCGTCGTGGCACGGCGTCGTCGAAGCCCCGGGCGCGTGCCCGGGCGTGCCGCACTCGCCGCGGCACTCGTACTGGGGACCGCATCGGCCGTCGTGCAGACCCCCGTCGTCGCCGCTCAGGAGACCTCACAGGTCGCTCCCGGCGACATCAGTGGCCTGATCCGGGCGGTCGCGGACGCCACCGCCCGCCTCGACGCGAACCGCGAGGAGATCGCCGTCGCGCGCGAGGAGGTCAACAAGACGCTCGTCGACCTCCAGATGGCCCGGGTCGACCTGGACCGCGCGATCGCCGAGGCAGACCGCACCGCGGAGGAACGTGTCCACGCGGAGTCCGGAGTGGAGGAGGCCCGCAGCACGCTCGACGACTATTCACGCCTCCTTCACCGGCAGGGGACCGCGCCGGGTGCGGCCTCGGCGATCCTCGACCCCACCGGCCCCGGCGACGCCGGCCTCCGGCAGGAATACCTCCACCGCGCCGCTGCGGACCAGCGCGGCGTCGTGGGCGACATGGTCGAGGCCGCCGACGAGGCCGCCCGGCGAGAATCCGAGGCGGTCGACGCACGCGAATCGGCCCGGCAGCGGTACCACGACGCCGCCGCCCGCCGGGACGGGGCAGAGGCGCAGGTCGCGTCCGTCTCCGCGGAGGTGGAGACGCTCGAGTCCGAGGTCCGGCAACTCACCCGGGAACTCGAGGAACAGCAGGCCGCCCTGGCCGCCGCGGGGGCGACGCCTGCCGGGCCGGCCGACGGTGCCTCACCTGAGGTCACCGTCGACGAGGAGGCACTGCGCACGGACGCCGTCCGTGCCCTCGCCGACACCCCTGAAGCGGGACGTCAGGCGGCCGACATCGCCTCGGCCCTTCCCTCTCATGTCGACCTGGGTGCCGTCCGGCAGTTCGCCGGCGGATCATCGGACGAGATCACACGTGCGGTCGGTGGCACCGTCGACGCCGGCAGCATCGGGGCCGCGGTCGACGCCGGGATCAACGGCGACACCGAGGCCATCATCCAGCAGGTCTCGGACGCGATCGGTCGCGCAGACCTCGGCTCCCTGGCCGAGGGGCCGGCGGCGCCTTCGACTCCGGGGCAGGGTGGCGGTGACGCCGACTCCGGGACCCCGTCGAGCTCGCAGCAGGTGGAGACCGTCGTGAACCGGGCGCTGTCCCAGCTCGGGGTTCCCTACGCGTGGGGCGGCGGCGACGCCAACGGCCCCACGAGAGGTATCCGGGACGGGGGCGTCGCGGACGCCCACGGCGACTACAACAAAATCGGCTTCGACTGCTCAGGGCTGATGATCTACGCGTTCGCGGGCGTGGGGAAGGCGCTGCCGCACTACACCGGCTACCAGTACACCGCCGGGCCGCAGTATCCGGTGTCGACCCGCAAGCGGGGCGACATGCTCTTCTGGCCGGGTCACGTCGCCCTGTACCTGGGCGACGGGAAGATGGTGGAGGCCCCGCAGTCCGGCGACGTCGTCAAGATCTCACCCGTCCGCATGGCCGGCATCAGCCCGATGGTCGTCCGGCTCGTCTGACACCGGTGGCCGGCACCAGCGTCGATCATCGTCCGTCCGGGCTGATCCCGGGGCCCACCCGCTCCGCCGGGCCGGGGTGTCGACGGTGCACCGGACCGGCGCGGGGGCATCCCGGTACTGTCGTCCCCAGTCCGCCCGACGGCACCGTCCGGGCGCCCGGAACACAACAAACCACGTGAAGGAGCCTTCCGCGGTGAGCGAACTCCACCCCGACCAGCAGTCCTTTCAGGACGGGCGCCCCGCCGTGAGCGCGTCCTCCGCGACCGAGGACGCCCGCCTGCTCGAGCGGGCCGTGTACGAGGTCAAGAAGGTCGTCGTGGGCCAGGACCGGCTCATCGAGATGGTCCTGGTCGGACTGCTGTCCCGGGGACACATTCTGCTCGAGGGCGTACCCGGAGTGGCCAAGACGCTGACGGTGGAGACCTTTGCGAAGGTGATGGGCGGAACCTTCAACCGACTCCAGTTCACGCCGGATCTCGTTCCCGCCGACATCGTGGGCACCCGCATCTACCGGCAGGGTCGCGAGGAGTTCGAGGTGGAACTCGGCCCCATCCTCGCCAACTTCGTGTTGGCCGACGAGATCAACCGCGCGCCCGCCAAGGTGCAGTCGGCACTGCTCGAGGTGATGGCCGAGGGGCATGTGTCGATCGGTGGTCAGACCTTCCCGATGCCCTCACCGTTCCTGGTGATGGCCACGCAGAACCCCATCGAGAGCGAGGGCGTCTACCAACTCCCGGAGGCCCAGCGCGACCGGTTCCTGTTCAAGCTCGTGGTGGACTACCCGAGCCCCGAGGAGGAGCGCGAGATCGTCTACCGGATGGGCGCCACCCCACCGGAGGCCACGCAGGTCCTCGACGTGGACGCACTGATGCGTCTGCAGGGGGCCGTCCGAGAGGTGTTCGTGCACCATGCCCTGGTCGACTACGTGGTGCGGGTGACCATGGCGACCCGGGACCCCGCCGGCCACGGCCTCGAGGACGTGGCCAGGTGGTTGTCCTACGGGGCCTCGCCGCGGGCCACCCTCGGCACCGTCACGTCGGCACGAGCACTCGCGCTCGTCCGCGGACGCGACTACGTGGTGCCCCAGGACATCGTCGACGTACTCCCGTCGGTGCTGCGTCACCGGCTGGTCCTGACCTATGACGCGCTCGCGGACGAGGTCTCCGCGGACACGGTGGTCCGGCGTGTCCTCGAGGCGGTGCCGTTGCCCCAGATCAGCGCGGTCCCGGTCCAGGCCGGCCCGACGCCGTCACGGTGACCCCCGCGGGACGGCAGCGGCGCGACGACCGGGTCGACGCATCGTCCCGCGCCGCCCTCAACCAGCTCGAGCTCCTCGTCACCCGGCGCCTCGACGGCGTTCTCGCCGGCGACCACCGCGGTCTGCTCCCGGGGCCCGGCACCGAGCCGGGCGAGGCCCGCGCGTACGAGCCGGGGGACGACGTCCGGACGATGGACTGGTCCGTCACCGCCCGGACGACGGTCCCGCACATCCGTCAGACCATCGCCGACCGCGAGCTCGAGACCTGGATCGTCGTGGATCTCACCCCGAGTCTGGACGTCCAGGGCCGTCACGGCGACAAACGACGCCTGGTCGAGGCGGCGGTGGCGACAGTGGGATTCCTCTCGGCCGGGGGAGGCAGTCGTGTGGGCCTGGTCCTGACCGGTGACGGGCGGCCCAGGGTGCTGAGGGCCGCAGGCGGGAGAGATCACGTGCGCCGGCTCCTCGAGGAGGTCTCCCGGTCAGCCCCGGAGATCACTCCCGGCGGGACTCTCCGCGACTGCCTCTACGCGGTCCGCAACACCGCGCGACGACACGGACTGGTGGTGGTGGTCTCCGACTTCCTCTCCGAGATCGACTGGGAACGCTCGCTGCGCGTCCTCGGCACCCGTCACGAGTTCCTGGCCGTACACGTGGCCGACCCTCTCGACATCACGCTGCCGGCGGTCGGTGCGGCGCTGCTCCAGGACCCGGCCACCGGCGAGGTCCTCGAGCTGGAGGTCGACGACACGCTGGCCGCCGACTACCGCCGTGCCGCGGCTGAGCACCGCGACTCCGTCCACACGGCCCTGCGCCGCTGCGGAGCCCCGGTGCTGGCGCTGCGCACCGATCGTGACTGGATCCGGGACGTGATCGACTTCGTCGGGGTCCGCAGGCAGGGCGGACTCCCGACCGGGGAGAATGTGGAGCGGGACCTGCCCGACGACGAGACCGCGGGGGAGGCGAGCTGATGAGCCTGTCCGAGTTCCAGCACCCCATGTGGCTGTTGCTGCTCGTGGTGCCGGTGGCCATCACGGTCGGATACGTGCTCGCCCTGCGGTCCAAGAAGCGCCGGACGGTCCGCTTCGGCAACTTCGGCGTCCTGCGCTCCGTGGACTCCCGCGGCAGGCGCTGGTTCACCCACGTCCCGGCGGTGCTGCTCATCCTGTCGATGCTGTCGCTGACGATCGCACTGGCCGGACCTCAGAAGGAGCAGAAGGTCCCGCGGAACCGGGCCACGGTGATGCTCGTCGTCGACGTCTCCCTGTCCATGGAGGCCACCGACGTCGCACCCTCCCGCCTCGAGGCCGCGCAGCAGGCCGCGACCACCTTCGCGAACAATCTCACCCCCGGGGTCAACCTCGGGCTGGTCTCCTACGCGGGCACCGCGTCGATGCTCGTCGCACCCACGACGGACCGGGGCCCCGTGGTCCGCGCGATCGACCGCCTGCGCCTCGACGAACGCACCGCCACCGGCGAGGGCATCTACACCGCCACGCAGGCCATCACGACCTTCACCGAGAGCCTCGGCGGCCCCGACCAGGCACCGCCCGCCCGCATCGTGCTGCTCTCCGACGGCAAGGAGACCGTGCCCGCCGACCCGACCGAGGAACGCGGCGCCTTCACCGCGGCCGAGCGGGCGGCCGAGGCCGGGATACCGGTGTCCACCATCTCGTTCGGCACGATGTACGGCACGGTCGACATCCAGGGCCGCCCCCAGCCGGTGCCGGTCGACGACGCCTCCCTCGAGACCATCGCCGAGTTGTCCGGAGGCGATTTCTTCACCGCGTCCAGCCTCGAGGAACTCGACTCCGTCTACCGCACGCTCGAGGAGCAGATCGGTTACGAGTGGAAGAAGGCGGATGCCTCGCGCCCGTGGCTGATCATCGGTTCCGTGCTGGCGATGGTCGCCGCCGCGGGGTCTCTGCTCACACACAGACGCATCCCGTGACCCCGGTCCGGCCGACACTCCCGCCACTCGCGGTCCGGGGCGGGGGCGGCGCTCGCTAGGGTGGGCGCATGGCTTCGACGAGCACGCGCGACATCACTTCCAGAACGGTACTGGTCACCGGCGGAAACCGCGGGATCGGCAAGGCGGTGGCGCAGCGACTCCACGCCGACGGTCACCGGGTCGCGGTCACCCACCGCGGCTCCGGTGCACCGGACGGGCTGTTCGGGGTGCGCTGCGACGTCACCGATCCGGACTCGGTCGACGAGGCGTTCACCGCAGTGGAGGCCGAGTTCGGGCCCGTCGAGGTGGTGGTGTCCAACGCCGGCATCACCGACGACACCCTGCTGATGCGGATGAAGGACGAGCAGTTCACCCGGGTGGTGGAGGCGAACCTCGCCGGCGCTTTCCGGGTGGCCAAGCGCGCCTCGCGGGGCATGCTGCGGGCCAAGTTCGGGCGGATGATCTTCATCGGCTCGGTGGTCGGGCAGTCCGGTACCGCCGGCCAGGTCAACTACGCCTCGTCGAAGGCGGGACTGATCGGCCTGGCCCGGTCCCTGACCCGCGAGCTCGGATCGCGCAACATCACCGCGAACGTGGTGGCCCCAGGGTTCATCGACACCGACATGACGGCGGGTCTGGACGACAAGACGCAGGAGCTCGCCGTGGCGGCGATCCCGCTCGGGCGCAAGGGCTCGGCCGACGACGTGGCCGGAGCCGTGAGTTTCCTCGCCGGTGACGACGCCGGCTACATCTCCGGGGCCGTGATCCCGGTCGACGGCGGAATGGGAATGGGGCACTGACATGAGCCGGACCGACACCGAGAACACCCCCGTGCGCGGCGGACTGCTCGCCGGCAGGACGATCCTCGTCACCGGCGTCATCACCGACGCCTCGATCGCCTTCCACATCGCCAAGCACTGCCAGCTCCACGGTGCGAAGGTCATCCTCACCGCGTTCGGTAGACCCTCCCTGGTCAAGGCGATCTCCAAGCGACTTCCGGAGCGGCCGCCGGTGGTCGAGCTGGACGTACAGAGCGACGAGGACCTGGCGGCGCTCGAGGAACGGATCAGGGAGCACGCCGACTCGCTGGACGGAGTCGTGCACTCGATCGGCTTCGCTCCGCCGAGCTGCCTCGGCGAGCCGTTCCTCGACGCCCCGTGGAAGGACGTCGCGGTGGCCCTGGAGGTCTCCGCCTACTCGTACGCCTCCCTGGCCAAGGCCGTCCGGCCGCTGCTCAACCCGGGCGCCTCGCTCGTCGGGCTGGACTTCGACCCGCGCTTTACGATGCCGTTCTACAACTGGATGTCGGTCGCCAAGAACGCCCTGGAAGCGGTCAACCGCTACGTGGCCCGTGAGCTGGGACCCGACCGTGTCCGGTCCAACCTCATCGCGGCCGGCCCGATCAAGACCCTCGCGGCCAAGGCGATCGCCGGCGACGCGCTCGGTCCCGGTGGGGAGCTCGACCGGATGCAGGGGGAGTGGGACCGGCGGGCGCCGCTGGGCTGGGATGTCGAGGACCCGACCGCGGTGGCGACCACCGCGGTGGCGCTGCTGTCCGACCTGATGTCGGCCACCACCGGCACCGTGATCTACGCCGACGGCGGCGCCGGCACCGTGTCCTTCAGCGACCAGGGGGACTGACATGACCGAACCGAGCACCACCGCGGCCGGCCCGGTGGACGCGCTGCTCGTGCTGTCCTTCGGGGGACCGGAGGGCCAGGAGGACGTGATCCCGTTCCTGGAGAACGTCACGCGCGGGCGCGGCATCCCCCGGGAGCGGCTCGAGGAGGTCGCGACACACTACCGTCACCTCGGAGGCCGCAGCCCCATCAACGACCTCAACCGAGAGATCATCGCGAACGTCGAGGCCGAGCTGGCGCGCCGGGGGCGTGACCTGCCGGTGTACTTCGGCAACCGCAACTGGACCCCGATGGTCGAGGAAACCGTCCGGACGATGGTCGCCGACGGCGTCCGGCACGCCGCGGTGTTCGCCACCTCCGCCTGGGGCGGATACTCCGGGTGCGCCCAGTACCAGGAGGACATCGCCCGCGTCCGCGGTGTCGTCGAGGACGCGCCCACCATGATCCGGCTGCGGCAGTTCTACGACCATCCGCTGTTCATCGAACGCTTCGCGACCGACCTGCGCCGTGCGGTGGCCGAAGCCGCGCCGGGGGCCCGGGTCGTGTTCACCGCCCACTCCGTTCCCGTCTCCGCCGACGAGGCGTCCGGGCCGCCCGCCCTCGGTGGTCGCCTCTACAGCCGTCAGGTCCACGAGGCCGCCCGGCTGGTCGCCGAGTCCGCCGCGGTGGGGGAGTACGACGTGGTGTGGCAGTCCCGCTCCGGGCCACCGAGCGTGCCCTGGCTCGAGCCCGACGTGGTGGACCACGTGAGCGAACTCGCCACAGGGCAGGGGGTCCACGACGTCGTCGTCGTCCCCATCGGGTTCATCTCCGACCACGTCGAGGTGATCTGGGACCTCGACACCGAGCTCGTGGAGGAGGTCCACGAGCTGGGGGTGACGGTCACCCGGTGCGCGACCCCCGGGCCCAGCACGGAGTTCGCGCGGATGGTCGTCGACCTGCTCCACGAGGCGGAGACCGGCTCGGTCCGACCGCGACCGGGCGCCGTGCCCGCACTCGGCCGCAACCGCGACGGCGCGCGCTGCGGAATCGGATGTTGCTCGCGATGACCCGCCGTCGGCGCTGACCCCGCCGCTGCCCGCCCCCGGTCAGCGCCGACCGGCCTCCCGCAGTGCCGCCTCGCCCGCCGCGGCCACGGCAGACCGCCGGGCGGCGTCCTTGACCGCCACCAGGCGACGCAGGATCGGCTCCCGCGTCGCGGGGTCCACCCCGTCGCCAGGTCGGGCCAGGGCGACCGAGGTGATCGTCTCCACCCTGTCGATCCGGTCGACCAGCTCCAGGACGCGGGAGGGCAGCCCGGCGGGGAGCCGTGTGACGTTCGCGTGCAGATCGAGGTGAGTGCTCGTACCGCCGCCGGACGCGGAACGTTCGATGAGATCCGCGGCCTCCACCACCGCGCGGCCGAGCTCTGCCAGGGCCTCGGAGGGGCCGGCGGGTTGCGGCACGACCGGACAGTCCGCGACGCCCCGCAGGCGCCACCGGATCACGTCCGGATGCGGCAGCACGCACGTCAGGCAGAGCGCCTCGCGCGTCCCGGGATCACGGATCACCACACCCCACCCGGCCTCGGCCACATCCGCGCGCACCGCGGGGACCGGGGGCAGGCTCGACGAGTCGCCGGGCGCTGTGGTCAGCAGCGAGAGCACCTCGGCGGCGGGGTGGGGCCCGGCAAGACGGCGCAGCAGGCGTACCAGCTCCGGGAGCATGCCGGCGGACCCCGCCGCGGGATCGACCCGGGACAGCCCCTCGACCCGGTCGCCGACGACGTCGAGCAGGTGCGACTGCGCCAGCCCGCTGACGTACGAACTCAGCTCGTCGAACGGCTGGTCCGCCCACGCGGTGCGCAGCAGGTGGAGCGGCAGCGCCCATGCCGGAGAGAGTGCCGTGGTGTGGGTGAGGGGTCGCGACATGACGATCGATCCTACCGACGGTGCGCCGCCGCTCCACCCGGCGTCGCCGCGACTACGGTGTCACGCCATGGCAGATATGTACGGCCCCGACGTCCTGTCCGGAACGGCGCGGCGCCGCCGCCCGCAGGTCCCCGTCGTGGACGCCGAACGGGACCTGGTGGTGGAGGATGCCGAGACCGGGTTCTGCGGTGCGGTGGTGGGATTCGACCGGAGCCACGACGGTGAGTTCGTGAAACTCGAGGACCGTCACGGGCGGGTGCGGCTGTTCGCCATGACACCGTCCGCGTTTCTCATCGACGGGTCCCCGGTGACGCTGCGTAAGCCCGCACCGGCGGCGCGGGGTCCCAGGATCACCGCGTCCGGGTCCCGCAAGGTCGAGGGGCTGCGGGCCCGCACCGCCCGCGCCGGGCGGATCTGGGTGGAGGGCATCCACGACGCGGCTCTGGTGGAGAAGATCTGGGGTCATGACCTGAGGGTCGAGGGGATCGTGGTGGAACCGCTCCACGGCATCGACGACCTGGCCCGTCTCGTGGCCGATTTCGGGCCCACCCCGTCGGCGCGACTCGGCGTCCTGGTGGATCACCTGGTCGAGGGGAGCAAGGAGTCGCGCATCGTGGCCGGGTTGGGCGGGGACGTCCTGGTGACCGGTCATCCGTATGTCGACATCTGGCAGGCCGTCAAACCCTCGGCGGTGGGTATCCGCGAGTGGCCCGTCGTGCCGCGCGGCGAGGACTGGAAGACCGGGATCTGCTCGCGGCTGGGATGGGGTGATCCGTCCGACGGTTTCCGTCACGTGTTGTCCTCGGTCAGCAGCTACCGGGATATCGAGCCCGCCCTGCTCGGCGCGGTGGAGCGGCTGGTGGACTTCGTCACCGAGCCCGCCTGACGGGCATCCGCGCGTCCAACACCATCCCCACCACCCCCACGGTGGCGAAGCCGACCGTCGCCCACAGTGCCGCGGCGCCGTCGCCCGCGGTGAGCGAGTCGCCGAGCAGAATCGCCGCCACGGTGCCGGGCGCGCTACCGATCACTGTCGCGGGCAGGAACTGTCGGCGCCGGATGGAGGTCAGCGCCGCGGCGTAGTTGACCACCGAGAACGGCACCGCCGGGACCAGGCGCAGGCTTCCCACCGACAGCCAACCCCGTCGACGCAGGCGGGCGTCCACCGCCGCGACGCGTCGGTCCGCCCGGAGCGCCGCGGCCTTCTCGTGCCCCAGGCGCCGCACACCCTCGAACGCCACAGCCGCGGCGATCCCCGTCGCCACGAGGGACCACGGGACCGCGACGGAGGGCGGGAAAAGCACCGCGGCGGAGTAGGTGAACGTGGAGCGCGGGATCGGTGCCACCGTGACCAGGGCGTAGGAGGCGAAGAACACCGGTGTGAACCACGGCCCCAGGTGGCCGGCCCAGGTACGCATCTGCTCCAGTCCGGGGGTGGGGACGAGGGTGGCGACGACGACGACAGCCACCACCGCCAGCACCCAACCGACCACCCGTCCATACACCGGGACGACTGTAGTCCTCGTGGGGCCGGGTGTTCTCCCCGCGAACTCACCTGCGGTCAAGGCCCTGTTCCTGGTGCCCGGGGCGCTGCACTAGAGTCGCGAGGTGACCCCCTTCACTCCACAAGAGAACGAGGTACCGGTGACCAGTCCGACCACAGGTCCTGACCTTCACTCCTGGTACGCCTCTGTGGGAGCCGTCCTCGCGAAGGCCGCCCGCAAGGATCCTGCCGATATGCCCGACGACGCCTGGCGTTCGCTGATCGCGACGACGCGCGACGGGATCGAGATCAACCCGCTCTACACGCGGGCCGACGAGATCGCGGAGCGCCCGGCACCGGGCCGGTACCCCTACGTCCGGGGCGGGGACCGGACCGGGCTGCCGGACAACGGCTGGCACGTCAGTGCCCGTGTGGAGGCGACCGGGGACCCCTCGCAGGTCAACATCCGGGTGCTCGATCTGCTCGAGCAGGGCGTCACCGCACTGTGGCTCACGGCCGGGGCCTCCGAGCTGGGCGCCGTCCTCAAGGACGTCTACCTCGACCTGGCGCCGGTGACCTTCGAGTCCGGCGCCGATCTGGTCGACGTCGCCGAGGCCTACCTCGAGCTGCTCGACCGGCGTCGCGCCGCGGGCGACGGTGTCACCGACCGTGCGTCCGTGGTCGCGGACCTCGGTGCCGCCCCCGTGACCGCCGCGTACTCGGGGGCCGAGTCGATCGACCTGGACGCCGCGGTCCGACTCGCCGCCCGGGTGGCCGATCGGGAGGAGACCCTGCGCACCTTCGTCGCCGACGGCACGGTGTTCCACTCCGACGGAGCGGGCGATGCGCAGGAGCTGGCGTACGCCGTCGCGGCCGGACTCGAGTACGTGCGGGCCCTCATGTCGGCCGGGATGTCCGCGGACACCGCGCTCCGGCAGGTCTCGTTCCGACTGGCAGCGACTGACGACCAGTTCGCGTCGATCGCCAAGTTCCGCGCCGGGCGCCTCATGTGGGCCCGGGTGGCGGAGCTGCTCGGGGCCCCGGAGGCCGGTGGCGCTCCGCAACACGCGGTGACCTCGTCCGCCATGATGTCGCGGCGTGATCCGTGGGTGAACATGCTGCGCACCACGCTCGCGGCGTTCGGGGCGGGCGTGGGCGGTGCCACCTCGGTGACGGTCCTGCCGTTCGACGCCTCGATCCCGGGTGGTCTGCAGAGCACTTCGCGCTCCTTCGCCGACCGCATCGCACGCAACACCCAGTTGCTGCTGCTCGAGGAGTCGCACCTGGGTCACGTCGTGGATCCGGCCGGTGGCTCCTGGTATGTCGAGTCCCTCACCGACTCGCTGGCCGGCGCCGCCTGGTCGGTGCTCCAGACGGTCGAGGCCGCCGGCGGACTGGCCGCCGCGATCTCCTCCGGGTCCGTCGCCGAGACCGTCGCCCGGATCCGTGACGCCCGCGACACCGACATCGCGCACCGCAGGTCGCCGATCACCGGGGTGTCCGAGTTCCCCGACCTCGGCGAGCCTGCTCTCGACCCGTCCCGCCGCGGTGGCGAGGGCTACCGCTACGGGCTGGCCTTCGAGAGGCTCCGTGACCGTTCCGACGCGCACCTCGAGGAGACCGGAACCCGACCGACCGTCCTCGTCGCGGGACTGGGCTCCCAGGCCGAGACCACGGGACGCGTGACCTTCATCTCCAACCTGCTCGGGGCCGGCGGGATCGAGGCCCGCAACCCGGGAACCTCGGAGCCGGGGCAGTACGCCGACGCCCGCGAGGGCGCCGAGATCGCCGTGCTCTGCGGTGCCGACAAGCGCTACGCCACCCAGGGACCGGACGCCGTGGCGGCACTGCGGGCCGCCGGGGTGTCCACCGTGTACGTCGCCGGTTCCGAGAAGGGCTTCCCCACGGGCGGAGCCGACGGTCCCGACGGGTTCCTGGGCCTCGGCATCGACGCAGTCTCCGCTCTGTCCACCCTCCTCGACCAGCTGGGAGTGAAGTGAGATGACGACCTTCCCCGATTTCAGCACCGCCCCCCTCCACGAGCCCGGCTCCGCCGGCGACACCGCGGTGTCCTCCGCCACGGACCCGATCGCGGCCGACGCGCACTGGGAGACGCCGGAGGGCATCGACGTCAAGCGCGTCTACACCAAGGCCGACCGTGACGGCGTCGAGGCCGGTACCGCCGCGACCGACGACGGCGAGGAGGTCACCCCGTTCCCGCTGGACACCGTCCCCGGCGCTGCGCCGTTCCTGCGTGGCCCGTACCCGTCGATGTACGTCAACCAGCCGTGGACCATCCGCCAGTACGCGGGGTTCTCCACCGCCGCCGAGTCCAACGCGTTCTACCGGCGCAACCTCGCGGCCGGGCAGAAGGGCCTGTCGGTGGCGTTCGACCTCGCCACGCACCGGGGCTACGATTCCGACCACCCGCGGGTGGCGGGAGACGTCGGTATGGCCGGTGTGGCGATCGACTCCATCCTGGACATGCGTGAGCTGTTCGACGGCATCGACCTGTCCTCGGTCTCGGTCTCGATGACGATGAACGGTGCGGTGCTGCCGATCCTGGCGTTCTACGTGGTGGCGGCCGAAGAGCAGGGGGTGACGCCGGAGCAGCTCGCGGGGACCATCCAGAACGACATCCTCAAGGAGTTCATGGTCCGCAACACCTACATCTATCCGCCCAAGCCCTCGATGCGGATCATCTCGGACATCTTCGCCTACACCTCGCAGAAGATGCCGCGCTTCAACTCGATCTCGATCTCCGGCTACCACATCCAGGAGGCCGGGGCCACGGCCGATCTGGAGCTCGCCTACACCCTCGCCGACGGTGTCGAGTACATCCGCGCCGGCCTCGCGGCGGGGCTCGACATCGACAAGTTCGCACCGCGCCTGTCCTTCTTCTGGGCGATCGGGATGAACTTCTCGATGGAGATCGCCAAGCTGCGCGCCGGTCGCCTGCTGTGGAGCGAGCTGGTCGAGAAGTTCGGTCCGAAGAACCCCAAGTCGAAGTCGTTGCGTACGCACTCGCAGACCTCCGGCTGGTCACTGACAGCCCAGGACGTCTTCAACAACGTGGCCCGCACCGCGATCGAGGCCATGGCCTCCACGCAGGGCCACACGCAGTCCCTGCACACCAACGCCCTCGACGAGGCGCTGGCACTGCCGACCGACTTCTCGGCCCGCATCGCCCGTAACACCCAGCTGCTGCTCCAGCAGGAGTCCGGCACCACCCGCCCGATCGACCCGTGGGCGGGCTCCTACTACATCGAGTGGCTGACCGCTCAGCTCGCCGACAAGGCCCGCCTGCACCTCCTGGAGATCGAGGAGGCCGGAGGCATGGCCCAGGCGATCGGCGAGGGCATCCCCAAGCTGCGTATCGAGGAGGCCGCGGCCCGCACCCAGGCCCGCATCGACTCCGGCCGCCAGCCGGTCATCGGCGTCAACAAGTACGTCGTGGAGGAGGACCAGGAGATCGAGGTCCTCAAGGTCGAGAACTCCCGGGTGCGCGCCGAGCAGGTGGCCAAGCTCGCCAAGCTCCGTGCCGAGCGTGACGAGCAGGCGTGTCAGGCCGCTCTGGACCGCCTCACCGAGGCCGCTTCCGGTGGCCCGAGCAGCGACCTGGAGAACAACCTCCTCGCGCTCGCGATCGACGCCGCCCGGGCCAAGGCCAGCATCGGTGAGATCTCGGACGCCCTGGAGAAGGTCTACGGTCGACACAAGGCCGAGATCAAGACCCTGTCCGGTGTGTACCGGCAGGAGGTCACCAAGGAGGGCGCCGTGGACAACGTCACACGAGCCATGCAGATGGCCGACTCGTTCGCCGAGCAGGAGGGCCGTCGCCCCCGTATCCTGCTGGCCAAGATGGGGCAGGACGGCCACGACCGCGGCCAGAAGGTCGTGGGCACGGCGTTCGCCGACCTCGGATTCGACGTGGACATGGGTCCGCTGTTCCAGACACCGGAGGAGGTGGCCCAGCAGGCCGCCGACGCCGACGTCCACGTGGTGGGTGTGTCCTCGCTCGCGGCCGGTCACCTGACTCTCGTGCCCGCGCTGCGCTCCGCGCTGGCCGCCGTCGGACGTGAGGACATCATGGTCACCGTCGGTGGCGTCATCCCGCCGGGTGACTTCCAGGAGCTCTACGACGCCGGCGCGGCCGCGATCTACCCGCCCGGAACCGTGATCGCCGAGGCGGCCATCGAGCTCCTCGACGCACTCGCCGGCACACTCGGCCACGAGCTGTCCGGTGACGTCGGCGCGGAGGTGGAACACTGACCCGCCTCGGCTCCGGACCCGACCCCGCCGGGTCGGGCAATCTCACGGGCAGTCTGTCCACCACGCTCGGCACCGGTACGGTGCGCGGCCCGGTGCCCTCGGCGGCCGGGCCGCGACCGCGGCGTGAGATCGACGTCGACGCCCTCCTGACGGGGGTTCTGGAGGACCGACGTCCGGTTCTCGCCCGGGCGATCACCCTGCTCGAGTCGACCAACCCCGCGCACCGCGAGAAGGCACAGCAGCTCCTGCTCGGGGCCCTCCCGCACTCCGGCGGCGCACTGCGGATCGGGATCACCGGGGTGCCGGGCGTCGGCAAATCGACGTTCATCGAGTCGTTCGGGCTCTACCTCGTGGAGCACGGCCACAAGGTCGCGGTACTGGCCGTCGACCCGTCCTCGACCCGCACCGGGGGATCCATCCTGGGCGACAAGACCCGCATGGCCACGCTGTCCACCGAGCCGCGGGCCTACATCCGGCCGTCCCCGACCTCCGGGACGCTCGGGGGAGTGGCCAGGGCGACCCGCGAGTCGATGGTGCTGCTCGAGGCGGCCGGCTTCGACGTGATCCTCGTGGAGACCGTCGGCGTGGGGCAGTCCGAGGTCACGGTCGCCGGGATGGTGGACTGCTTCACGTTCCTCACTCTCGCGCGCACCGGTGATCAGCTCCAGGGCATCAAGAAGGGTGTGTTGGAGCTGGCGGACGTGGTCGCGGTCAACAAGGCCGACGGCCCGCACGTCAAGGACGCCCAGCGGGCCGCACGTGAACTCGGTGCCGCGCTACGCCTGGTCAGGCCCGCGGACGCGGTGTGGAAGGTCCCGGTCCTGACGATGTCCGGGCTCGAGGCCGAGGGCCTGGACAGGTTCTGGGACGCCGTCACATCCCATCAGCGCGAGATGGGCGAGATCGGCGAGGTGGAGGCGCGCCGGGCGCGTCAGCAGGTCGAGTGGACGTGGTCGATGGTCCACGACACGATCATGGCCCGGCTCGAGGCCGACCCGGACGTACGGCGCGTCGCCGCGGACGTCGAGACGCAGGTCCGGGAGGGAACCCTCACCGCGGCGTTGGCTGCCCAGGCGATCATCGACGCCTTCGACTCCTGAGCCCGCGGACTCCGGAGTCGAAGGCCCGCACTCAGCGCTTGCGCAGGACAAACCCTACAGCGTTGATGTGCTCGTCGTGGGTGGTGAAGGTCTTGCGCATCGCCAGCACCCGCTTGCGGGCATCGCTATCCCGGATCAGGTTCCAGACGATGCGGGCCACCCCGCCGATACCCTCGTCGGCGATCATGCGGCGCGGCTGGAGCAGTCCCATGGGTCGCAGCTCGGTGGCCTCCACCTCGAACCCGGCGGCCTCGAACAGGCCGGTCCACTCGGCGACGGTGAGGGGACGTGCGTTGACGCGGATCGAGCGGGCGAGGTCCCTGCGGATCCCGGTCTTGATCTCGTCGGCGAGATCGTCCGGGACCAGGCACAGTTCGTGGACGAGGTACCGGCCGTTCGTATCGAGCACGCGGGCCGCCTCGGCGACGATCTTCTCCTTGGTGGAGTCGCCCTGCATCGTGAGCATGGCCTCGCCCACCACGACGTCGGCCGATGCCTTCTCCAGCCCGGTCTCCTGGGCGGTGGCCACCACCATGTCCCCGCGGCCTCCGATGGCCGAGCGGGTGACCTCCACCGCGTCGGCGTCCGAATCGACGCCGGTGTAGGAGGACGGCCCCTCCTCGAGGAGCAGCGATGCGGTCAGCCCGAGACCGGGTGCGAACTCCACGACGCGCTTGCCCGAGATCTCCGCCGAGTTGACCATCCATTCCGACAGTTCGCGGCCACCGGGACGCAGGACCTTCTTGCCCACGCGGGCCAGCAACCAGTGCCCGGCGACGGATTCGGCGTCGCGCTCGTGCTGGGGGAGAGGCGGGCTGGTGGTCATGATTCGAGTCCCTTCGTCGACGGCAGTGCCCGCTCTGACCGCGGACCAATCTTTAGGTAAGGCTACCCTCCTAGCACTTCCTAAGGGTAGGCGAGCCTCACCGACTGTCGACCGGGGCGGTGAGGCGCTTCAGCGGCGTTCGAGCGCCCGCCGCGCGGGCTCCTCGAGAAGGTGGTAGCTGGCCACGGCGGCCGCGAGCGAGCCGCCGAAGGTGACCGGCCAGATGACGCCCATCCGCCGCTCCCAGAGGGCGGTCCGGGTGAGCGGGAAAGCGGCGAGCAACACGAGCTGGTGCCACAGGAAGAGCCCGTACGACCAGCTGCCGAGTTTCTGCAGCGGCGCGGATTCGAGCACGGGGAAGCGGGTCCCCTCCGGCGCCAACACGACAGGCGACAGGACCAGGAACGCCATCGCGCCCGCGAGACCCGTCCGCGCCGCGAACTCGACCGGACCGGGGTGGACGAACCCCTCCGAGAACCACGCCGGAACGGTCGTGGCCACCAGCGCGGCACCCCCGGCGACCCACCAGCCGTAGCGGGCCGCCCTGTCACGGCACATCCGTACCAGGGTCCCGGGAGGCGCGGTGGCGATCTCCGCCAGCAGCATGCCGGCCGCGAACCAGGCAGTGAACGCCGGCGGGAGGATCTGCACGTTCACGCCGGCGGGGATGAGGCCGAGCGACTGCCAGGGGACGGCCGGGAACACCAGTCCCGAGGCCCCGAACGCGAGGATCGCCGGGATGCGCCACTTGGCCGAATCACCGCGCAGTCCCTTCATGGCGGTCCAGAGGACGGGCAGAACCATGTAGAAGGCCATCTCCACGGCCAGCGACCACGCGTGGGTGAGTCCGGCCACGAGGAACCTGGGCGTGTAGATCTGCGTCAGGGTGAGGTTGAGCAGCCAGGTGACGGGGCCGTTGACGTGGTTCTGCCTGAGCAACAGCATCGCCGCCGCCACCAGGACGACGTAGGCGGGCATGATCCGCTCGACACGAGATCTCAGGAACTCGCCGGTGGGCCTGGCGGTTCCCGGCTTGTCCTCTCGTGCGTGACGTGCGTGCGCCCGCCACAACAGGAATCCCGATTTGGCGAAGAACACCGCCACGGCCAGATCGAGGCGACCGAGAACCCGCTTGACCGGTGAGCCGAAGGAGGACCGGGTGACAAATGCGACATGGGTGGTCATCACGCCGACGGCGGCGATCCCGCGCAGGCCCTCCAGCGCCGGCACGAAGCCCCTCGCCCCCGCGGGGCGACGCGGCCCGGGCGCCACCGGTGCCCGGTTCCCGCCCGGGAAGGTGACTCCGGCATCGACCGCCTCCGCACCGTGAGTGCCGCCACCGGGGCCCGGGGACGCCGGGAGGGCGGACCCCCCGGTCGCCGCCGTCGCGGCCCCCGCGGTCACCGGCACGGTCTCCGCGTTCACCCTGATCCGGCGGTCCATCCGCCTGCGGGCGGCGGTGAGCGCCCCCCGGAACGAGTCCGCCAGCGGCTCGGCGCGCCCCCCGGCGACAGCCGCCCGTCTGGCGTTCACGCCGGCGACGACGACACCACCCGCGGCGACGAGCAGAGCAGCAGCGACCGACCTCATGGAATCTCCCGAGCTGTGACAAAGGGGGTGACATCAGCGGGCCCGGAGTGCCGATTCGGCCGTCCCGCACATCCGGTGGAGCCTAACACCGGTTCTAGTTCTGGATCGTGGGCACCCACGGCACCGCGAGCCGCCACACGATCATCAGCGGAGAGAGACGATCGCCGCGAACACCTCGTCGAGGACGGCCTCCGGGCCGCCGGAAACCCGCACTCCGGTGGCGATCCGGGCGTTGCCCGCGCGCCCCCGGTGGCCCCGCCGGTCCTCGACCGTCATCCCGCGGGTGTGCTCACCGCTGCACTCGACACGGATATGCGAATCCTCCGTGATCACCATCTCGGGGTGCAGTGCGAGCCAGGCCACGAAAGGATCGTGCACCTGCGCCAGATACCCCTCGCCGACGGAGTCGTGGAACTCGAAATAGAACCGCAGGGCCGCGGTCAACTGCCGCGCCAGCGGGGAGTCCGAGGCAGCCAGCAGCCGCTGCGACCGCTCCGGGGTCCACACCGCGCGTTCGGTCAGGTTCAGACCACACCACAGTGGGGCCGCCAGCTCCGCGTCCGCGGACCGGGCCGCCTCCCACGCCAGACAGACCGCGTCCGCCGCCTCGGGATCCACGTCCACGTTCCATTCGCTGACCGGGGTGGTGTTGCCCGGATGCCCTCTGAACGTCCCGCCCATCACCGTCAGATCGGCCACCAGGCCGGGCAGCGCCGGTTCACGCTCCAGCGCACGCGCCAGCGTGGACGAGGGACCGGTCACGATCGCCACCAGCTCACCGGGATGAGCCCGTGCCGCGTCCACCCAGAACTGGGCACCGCCCCTGGGATCGACGCACCTCGTCGTCGTCGTTTCCAGGACCGCATGCCCCGCGCCCCGGGGACCGTGCGTCTCCGGCGTGAACACGTGCGGCACCGCGATCGCCCCGGCCGCGCCCGCACACACCGGCACCGGGGGCGCCCCCGCCAGGTCCAGCCACGCCAACGCGTTGGCCACGGTGTCCGCAAGCCCCACGTTGCCGGCGGTACACACGACGCCGACGAGCCGGATCCGGCCGGCCAGGTGCTCGGCGACGAGGTAGGCGATCGCCAGGGCGTCGTCGATCCCCGGGTCGCAGTCGAGCAGGACCGGGGTCGGTCTCATCGGCGCGGACCGCCGGGTCACCACGGGCTGGGTTCGAAGTCCTTGAGGAAGCAACCGTACAGGTCCTCACCGGCCTCCCCACGCACGATCGGGTCCACCACACGGGCCGCGCCGTCCACCAGGTCGAGCGGGGCGTGGAAACCCTCCTCGTGCAGTCGCACCTTGGTCACGTGCGGGCGCTCGTCGGTGATCCACCCGGTGTCCACCGCGGTCATGAGGATCCCGTGCTCGGTGAACATCTCCTCCGCGGACGTGCGCGTGAGCATGTTGAGCCCGGCTTTGGCCATATTCGTGTGCGGATGGCCTGCGCCCTTGTAGCGGCGCGAGAACTGGCCCTCCATCGCCGAGACGTTGACGACGTACTTCCGTCGTGCCTTCGACGCCGCCAGCGCGGGACGCAGTCGGGAGACGAGGATGAACGGGGCGACCGAGTTGCACAGCTGCACCTCGAGCATCTCCATCGGCTCGACCTGCTCCACCGTGGCCACCCAGCTGTTGTGGTCGACGACATCCGGCAGCAGGCCCCCGGCGTCGATCGCGGTACCGGCGGCCATCCGCTTCAGAGACGAGGAACCGGCCTGCAACGCCAGCGTCGCGATATGATCCGCCTCCCGCTCGGCCTCCTCGCTGCCGATGAGCGCCGACTCACCACCCATCAACGCCGCCGGGTGCAGCTCGGAGGTGCGCCCCATCGTCACCATCGGGACCTCCGCGGCCCGACCGGTCAGCGGGGCCCGCTCGCCCTCCACCAGACCGGAGTAGGAGCCGGGGGAGCGGCGCACCGTCTGGGCGGCGTTGTTGATGAGGATGTCCAGTGGACCGGCGGCGGCCACCTCATCGGCCAGCGCCACCACCTGGGCGGGGTCACGGAGATCGACGCCCACCACGTGGACGCGATCAGCCCAGTCGGAGTAGTCGTCCATCTTCGCGAAGCGCCGAACGGCATCCCGCGGGAAGCGGGTGGTGATGGTGACGTCGGCTCCGGCGCGCAGCAGCATCAGCGCGATGTACATGCCGATCTTGGCGCGGCCACCGGTGAGCAGCGCGCGGCGGCCTCGCAGGTCCATGTGCGGATCGCGACGGGCCCGGTTGGCCGCCGCGCACCGGGGGCACAGCTGGTGGTAGAAGGCGTCCACCCGGGTGAAGCGCTGCTTGCACACGTAGCAGGCCATCGCGCGTTGCAGGTGTCCCGCGATCGCGCCCGGGGCGGTCGAGACGAGCCGGATGCCCGCCGTCTCGTCGTCGATCCGGGTGGGCGAACCCGTCGCCGTGGCCTCGATGACCGCCTTGTCCGCCAGCTGCCGCTCGCGGCGCACCTCAGCGCGGCGGGCCTTCTTGAGGAGCTTGAACATGTGCCCGACCGACCGTTGCACACGGATCGAGTCGGGATGATCAGCGTCGAGCGCCGCCGCCTGGTCGAGGACCCGTTGGAACGTAGCGAAATCGTCTGGATCGATGCTGGTCACCAGGACACGGTACGACGACGAGGTGGCCAGATGCTAAACCGTGCACGGCTGGCACGGCACCGGACCGGGCCCACTCCCTCAATCGGCCGACCCAGCGGACCACGTATGCCTCCTTCTGGGGGGCGTGAGACGAGAGCGGGCCCCGGATCCGAGAGGATCCGGGGCCCTTCTACTGTCTCGACACAGTGTGCGCGAGGGGGGACTTGAACCCCCACGTCCGTTAATAGGACACTAGCACCTCAAGCTAGCGCGTCTGCCATTCCGCCACTCGCGCTTGCACACTT
>DWWG01000050.1 GCA_019119875.1 Candidatus Dietzia intestinigallinarum
GCCCTGGCGGGAGCGGCGAGCGAGGACGGGCGCGTCGCGGCGGCGCTGGGGATCGTCGTGATGGCCCTGTGCATCAAGGCCGGCGCGGTCCCCGTCCACGGCTGGCTCCCCCGCGCCTACCCCGGCACCTCAGCCGGCGTGATGGCCCTGTTCTCGGCGCTGCACACCAAGGTCGCGCTGTACGCGGTCATCCGCATCTGGTCCACGGCCTTCGGTCTGGACCCGGCGTGGGGGCGGGTCATCCTGGTGGTCGCCCTCGTCACGATCCTGTGGGGCGCCATCGCCTCGGCCGCGCCGTTCGATGCCCGCGAGATCCTCGCCTGGCAGATGGTCTCGGGCGTGGGCGTGATCCTCGCCGCGCTGGTGGTGGCGTCCGCGCCCGGCGGGGCGATCGTCTACATGATCCACCACATGGTCACCATCGGCGCGCTGATCCTGCTGGTCGGGGCGGCCGAACACGTCTACCGCAGCGACCGGCTCGGCAGGCTCACCGACCTGTGGCACCGCGAGCGACCGCTCGCCGTGCTGATGGTGCTCGCCATCGCGGCCCTGGTCGGGCTGCCTCCCACCTCGGGCCTGGTCGGCAAGCTCGAGGTCCTGGACGCGGCACTCGATCCCGGCACCGGGTGGGGAATCGTCACCGTCGTCGTCGTCCTCGTCGGCTCCCTCATCGGCCTGGTGGCGATGCTCCGGCTCTGGCGGGGGATCATGTGGCGCGACGCCGCGCCGGACGGGGACGACGACGACACCGCGACCACCCGGCCCCGCATACCCCTGCGACTTCTCGTGCCGGGCGGCGCACTCGTCGCGGTCTCGGTGGCGATGTTCCTCGGCTACGGCGAGGTGGCCCCGGAGATCGACCGCGCCGTCGACGGACTGGTCGACACCACGTCGTACGTGCAGGCTGTACTCGGCGGGTCCGACGCGCTGACCGCCACGACCGTGGGAGGTGCCTCGTGATCGGACGCGTCCTGAGGGCTCCCCTGGTGTTGGGCTGGCTGTTGTGGAACGTGGTGACGTCGTCGATCGACCTCGCGCGCGCCGCCCTGAGCCCCGGCCCGGTCGGCACCCCCGTACTCGTGCGGTACCCGATGCGCTGCCGCACCGACATGGAGGTGACCGCGCTGGCCTGGGCCATCACCGTCACCCCCGGCACGCTGGTGACGGTGATCGGCGAGACCGACCTGTGGGTACACGTGGTGCTCGGCGGGCCGCGCGAGGAGATGATCGAGCTGCTCGGCCGGACCGAGGACCGCATCCTCTCCGTTCTGCGAGGTGAGAAGTCATGAGCCCGTTGCTCACCGTTCTACTCGGATTGGCCACGGTGATCGTCGCGGCGAGCATGCTGGTCGCGGCGTACCGTGCGATGCGGGGCCCGGGCGACGCCACCCGCGCCGTCATGGCAGACCTGACCTACTTCTGTGCCGTGGCGCTGTTCGTAATGTTCGTGATCCGGGAGGGCTCGGCCGTCGCGCTGGACGTGGTGATGCTCGGATCGCTCCTGGGCGTGCTGTCCACCGTCGCGTTGGCGCGGCTGCTGACGAGAGGACGGAGGTGAACCCGGTGGGTGATTCGATGGTGACCGACCTGCTGATCGGGGTGCCCGCTCTCCTGGGTTCACTGTGTTTCCTCGTGGCCGCGGTGTCCATGAACCGGGCCGGCGACGCGCTGACCCGCATCAATATCCTGTCCGTGGCCACGGGACTGGGCATGATGTTGTTCATCGCGGCCGCGTACGTCAACGATCTCACCGGCGGCTTCCGCTGGGTGGGGCTCATCATGGCGTTGGTCGCGTTCGGCGCGACGGTGGTGGTGACCACGGTCGCCTCGATCACGTTGGCCCGCGCCGTCTACCGTTCGGGCAGACTCGACCCGCGCACCGCATACGACGATCTTTCAGGAGTGATGTGACGTGAGCGCCCCGTCCGGTGGAGTGCCCGGGCCCGCCGTCCCCCCGGGCTCCGACGAGGCCGTGGACCTCATCCCCGACGACCCGGTACTGGCGCAGCGTCGGGTCGACGCCCACATCGACTCCGGCGACCTGCGCGGTGCGGCCGCGGTCCTCGACCAGATGCCGCCGTGGCTCGTGGTGACCGTCCTCGAACGGAGCGCGACCAAGGACCGGGCCGTCATGTTCCGGCTCCTGGCCAAGGACGCGGCGACCGCCGTGTTCGAGGCGCTCGACCCACCACTGCAGTCCGAGCTCATCCGCGACCTCCACGACAGCCGCGTTCGCGAGATCTTCGCCGAACTCGACCCGGACGACCGCGCGGGCCTGATCGACGAACTGCCCGCCAAGGTCGCCACGCGGCTGGTGCGGGAACTGGACGCCGACGAGCAGGCGCTCACCGCCGCCGTCCTCGGCTACCCGGTCGGCTCCGTCGGCCGTCGCATGAGCCCGGAGTACGTCTCCACGCACCCCGATCTCACCGCCGGCCAGACACTGGAGCGGGTCCACCAGCGGATCGACCAGACCGAGACGATCTACGCGCTGCCCGTCACCGACAACGAGCGACGCCTGGTCGGCATCGTGGGTCTGCGTTCGGTGATGAAGGCCGACCCCGACACCCCGGTCAGCGACATCATGAACGAGGCGGTGTCCGCGCGGGCCCGCGAGTCCGCCGAGTCCGCGGCCCGCCGTTCCGCCGACGAACGGCTCATCGTCCTGCCGATCGTCGATCAGGAGACCCGGCTCGTCGGCATCCTCACCTTCGACGACGCGCTGCGGATCCTCGAGGACGCGGAATCCGAGGACACCGCCCGCCAGGGTGGCGCCGAGCCGCTGCGGCGGCCCTACCTGACCACCCCGATGCGGTCCCTCGTGCGGTCGCGCGTGCTGTGGCTGCTCGTGCTGGCCCTGGGCGCCACGCTCACCGTCCAGGTGCTCGAGGTGTTCGAGTCGACCCTCGAGCAGGTGGTCGCCCTCTCCCTGTTCGTGCCGCTCATCATCGGCACCGGCGGCAACACCGGGAACCAGGCCGCCACCACCGTGACGCGCGCGCTCGCACTCGGCGACGTCCGGACCCGGGACATCGCGCGGGTCCTCTGGCAGGAGGCCCGCACGGGGTTCACGCTCGGGCTGATCCTCGGAGGGGTCGCGTTCGCGGTTGCGGGGCTGGTCTACGGGGTAGACCTGGGGCTCGTGATCGGGTTGACCCTGCTGTCGCTGTGCACGATCGCGGCGTCGGTCGGCGGGATCATGCCGCTGCTCGCCACCACTGTGCGCGCCGACCCGGCGGTGTTCTCCAACCCCTTCATCTCCACGTTCGTCGACGCCACCGGGCTGGTGGTCTACTTCCTCATCGCGCGGGCGGTGCTCGGGCTGTAGCAGGCGGCCGGAAATAGAGAAATCCGCTACTCCCCCAGCGGATCCGCCACCCCCATCGGGGTGGCGGATCCGCAGTCCGGGTAGCGGATTTCGTGGAGTGGGCGGGGGCGGATCAGGCCGCCTTGGCCTCCCACATCCAGTGCAGCTGCTCGAAACGGGCGCTGATGCCGATGAGCAGGTCCTCGGTCACCGGGTCACCGCCGACCTTCTCGATGTTGGCCCGCAGGCGCTTGATCGTCGCCGCGAGGGCCTCGGTGATCACGCGGATCACCTTGTCGTCGGAGGCGAACTCGGCCGAGGCCTCGTCGAGCGCCGAGTCGGCGGAGACGGTCTTGGCGCGGCCGTCCGGGCTCACGCCGACAGCGGTGGCACGCTCTGCCACCTCGTCGGTGAAGGTGCGGGCATCGGCGACCACCTCGTCGAGCGCCTCGTGCACGCTCTGGAAGCGCGGGCCGACGACCGACCAGTGGAGCTGCTTGGCGACCAGCGAGAGGTCGATGAGGTCGACGAGCGAGGACTGCAGGGCGGCCGACACGGCCTCCTGGTGCTCGGCGGGGACGAATGAGGAAATGGGACCGTTCTGTGTGGCCATGATGGCTCCTCTCCGGCCCGGCTCTCCGGGCCAACTCGTTTCTACTCTAATCCTGTAGCAACCACCGGCGGGACGGGCTGATTCCCTGTTCGGCCCGTCCCGCCGGCGGCTACGCCGCCGACCGACGCCCCGGCGTCAGTCCTCGCCCTGCGTCCGGCAGCCGGGACACGGGTGTGCCTCAGTCGCGCAGGCGGTGCGTGCCGCGCGGGCCCGCCTCGACCTTGGACTTGATGGCCGCCCCGAGGTCGGCGTCGACCGCCGTCCAGTAGGCGTAGACGCGCTCGAGGAGCTCGGTCTCGGAGGGGTCGATCGCGCTGACGTGGCCGGCGACGTTGTTCTGCAGGCGCTCGCGGGCCGCGTCGTCCATCACCTCGCGGTACAGGATGGTGGCCTGCACCTGGTCGGTGTCCTCGGCGTGCGGCTTGACGTCACCGCGGAAGATCTCCGAGCCCTCGGCGTCCCAGGCACCGAAATCGTACGCCTTGGACGGGTCGGCGGTGGGGCCGCCGATCGAGTTGGGGTGGTACTCGGCCACCGCCGGGTGGTTGAACTCGTACTGCATCGGGCCCTCCTTGGAGTAGGAGTTGACCGGCGAGAGCGGCGAGTTCACGGGCAGCTGCTGGTAGTTGGGGCCGATCCGGTAGCGGTGGATGTCCGGGTACGCGAAGACACGGCCCAGCAGCATCTTGTCCGGCGAGAAGCCGATGCCCTTGACGATGTTGGTCGGCGCGAACGCGGCCTGCTCGATCTGGGCGTGGTGGTTCTCCGGGTTCCGGTTCAGCGTCATGGTGCCGACCTTGCGCAGCGGGTAGTCCTTCTGCGACCAGGTCTTGGTGAGGTCGAACGGATTGAACCGGTAGTTGGGCGCGTCCTCGACCGGCATCACCTGCAGGTGCAGATCCCAGGAGGGGTAGTTGCCCTCGCGGATGTTCACCCAGAGGTCCTCGCGGTGGAAGTCGGCGTTCTCGCCGGCCTTCCGCTCGGCCTCCTCCTGCGTGAGGAACTCGATGCCCTGGTTGGTCTTGAAGTGGAACTTGACCCAGTGGCGCACGCCCTCGGCGTTGATCATCTGGTACGTGTGCGAGCTGAAGCCGTCCATGTGGCGCCAGGTCCGCGGGATGCCGCGGTCACCCATGAGCCAGGTGACCTGGTGGGTGGTCTCCGGGCTCAGGGTCCAGAAGTCCCACTGCATGGCGTGGTTGCGCAGGGCGGAGCCGCTCTTGCGGCGCTGCGAGTGGATGAAGTCCGGGAACTTGATGGCGTCGCGGATGAAGAAGATCGGCGTGTTGTTGCCGACCATGTCGTAGTTGCCCTCGGCCGTGTAGAACTTCAGGGCGAAGCCGCGGGGGTCGCGCCAGGTGTCGGGGCTGCCCTTCTCACCGGCGACAGTGGAGAAGCGCGCCAGCATCGGGGTCTTGACGCCCTTCTGGAACAGGCCGGCGCAGGTGATGTCCGAGATGTCCTCGGTGGTCTCGAACTCGCCGAACGCGCCGGAGCCCTTGGCGTGCGGGATCCGCTCGGGAACGTTCTCGCGGTTGAAGTGCGCGAGCTTCTCGATGAGGTAGAAGTCGTGCAGCGGCTGCGGGCCCTGGCGCCCGACCTGGGCACTGAACTCGTCGTGCGGGACCGGCACGCCACCGTCGGTGGTGGTGGGTGCGTTGGGCTCGATGTTGCGTAGGCCGCGGTCTGCGGGGTGCGTGGTCACGTCGATGGCTCCTCGTGAGTTGGGATGGGATAGGGGGTGTGGCCTGTATCTCAGTCTGCGACGAGAAGGGCCTCGCTCGCCCGACATTCGGGACATATGCCCCAGTAGTTGACCTCTGCTTCATCTATGACGAAGCCCTGATCGTCGTCCGCAGTGAGGCACGGGGCGTGCCCGACCGCGCAGTCGACGTCTTCGATCCGCCCGCAGCGGCGGCAGACCAGGTGGTGGTGATTGTCTCCGGTCCGCCGTTCGTAGCGGGCGGGCGAGCCGGCGGGGGCGATCCGGCGCATGAGTCCGGCGTCGGTGCACACCCGTAGCGCGTCGTAGACGGTCTGGGTGGACACCGCGCCGAGCCGCTCCCGCACGTGGGTTGCGACGTCCTCCGCCGCGATGTGCGGGTTGGCGCCGACGACGACGAGGACCGCCAGCCGCGGAGAGGTGACCCTCAACCCGGCCTGCCGGAGCTGCTGTTCCGGACCTTCCATCGCTGTCGTCATGAGACCACCATAAACCTCTTTCTGGAATTAGTCCAGTTTTGGAGGCGATAGTTTTTACGAACTCCACGCCGCAACGCTCCTCCGGCGAGAGCAACCATCCCGCTGGTCACGCGAACACCCTCCGGCGCCGACTAGGCTGACCCGTGACACAGGACGCTGCAGGAGGACGCCATGCCGGAGACCGCCGAGAACACCACGTCGCAGGCCACGACCGGGCCGGTGGTGTGCGGATACGACGGCTCGCGGGACGCGGTTCGCGCCGTGGCGTGGGCCGCCACGTGGGCTCGCGATCACCACACGAGGCTCGAGGTCATCTCCGCCGATCGCGCCGTCGGCCGCGTGGTGGCGTTCGACGAGACGGCCCGCGCGAACGTCGAGGGCGCGATGCGGGACCAGCTCGCCGAGCTCACCTACGACGTCGACGTCTCGTTCCGCGTGATCGCCGACAGTCCCGTGGGCGCACTGATCGAGTCGGGTCGCGGCGCCTCGGCGATCGTCGTCGGGAGCCGCGGGCTCACCGCACGGGAGGACTTCGCGATGGGCTCGACCTCGGCCGGGGTGGTGGAGCACGCGACCTGCCCGGTCATCGTGATCACGCCCCGCACGCCGGAGAGCCCCATCAGCGGCCCGGTCGTCCTGGCCGCCGACGGTTCCGCGGCGAACGACCCCGCGGCCGCCTTCGCGTTCGCCGAGGCCGAGCGCCGCGGCACGAGCGTGCGGGCCGTCCACACGGTGGAGGTGCCCCGCCTGCCCGGCGCCTCCCTGTTCGACCTGGACAAGCTGGCAGAGAGCGTGCTGGCCGAGGACGAGAAGCAGGTCCTCGACGCCCTCGCCCCGCACGACGCCCGCCATCCGGGCGTCGGACTCGAACTGGTGCTGGTCGTCGGCGATCCGGCCACCACGATCGCCGAGGAGTCCACCGGCGCGTCCCTGCTGGTCACCGGCTCGCGCGGGCACGGCGGATTCAAGGGTCTGCTGCTCGGCTCGGTCAGCCGGCGACTGCTGCAGACCGCGCCGTGTGCCGTCGCGGTGGTCCGGCCCCGAGACTGACCTGACGCCGGGCGTGCGGGCCGGGGCGTGCGGATCAGGCGGGGCCGATGCGGAGCATGCGGGTCAGGGTCGGCTGCCACATCACGCCGGGACCGTCACCGCGGGAGGCGAGTGTCCCGGTGAGCTCCATGGGCTCGTCGAGTGGCGCGTGCCCGACGAAGGTGCGGACCACCTCGTGGCCGGTCTCGATGTCCGTCGAGGTCGCGAACACCGGCCCGATCTTCTGCGCCAGACCCAGATCGAGCAGTTCCTGACCCGGAACCGGACCGACCTGTGAGCCCGCAGGACCGAACTCGGCCTCCGCAGCGGCCGGGCCGTAGGCCATCGCGTGGATCTGCCCGTCGCCGGTGGTGAGCTTGGGCAGCGACGCCGTCCGGGCCGTGTTGGTCCACGCCCGCGAGCAGGCGCCCTCGGCACCCGAGGCGTTCACGTCCACGTCGATCCGGGTCATCCCTCCCGTGTACGGAGCCGAGGCGGGCACCGCCGGCCCGTCCACCGCGAACGGCGGATACTCGAAGCCATAGGTGTTGACCAGCACCAGCGCATCGCCGTACGCGATGATCGAGTTCTCCGACGCCGCGGGCCCGGAGATGAGGACCCCGTCGGCGGCGGCCGAGTCCGGGGCGAGCGTCGTGGCGAACGCCGGCATCCGGCACACCTCGGAGCCGTCCCGGCGGCGCAGGACGATCAGCTCCGGATGCTCGGCGTCATCGGTGATCGCGACCAGCCCGTCCCCCGGCCCGAAATAGGTGGGCGTGATGCCGGACCCATAGGCCAGCAGCCCCGGCTTGCGCCCCGGCCCCACCTCGTAGCCGTGCCGCCAGCGGATGACCGGCGTCCCGTCCGGCTCCGTATCGATCTCGTAGAGCGCCCGGGTGGTGATCACCGACGCGCCACCGGGCCGGACCGTCAGTCCGTTGGTGATCCTCTCGCCCTCGGGGAGTGCGAGGAAACGGAGCCCGGGGTCGTCGTCGTCATATCCACCGCCGCCGGCACCGGAGTCCCCGCGCCCACCTGCGCCGGCACCCCCGGCGGGCCGCACGGTTCCCACCACGCCCTCGGACGTCGCGAACCACACGCGCCCGTCGAACGCGGGCATGAGCCCGGTGATCGCGTCGCCCTCCGGCACGGCCGGGGCGAGATCGGCCAGCACCTCCACCGTCATCCGCCACGGCCCCTCCGGGGTGCGCTCGTGCCCGACCGCCAGGAGGCGGCGATCACCGTCCGCGACCACGACCCGGTCCTCGTCGTCGAGATACCCGTACACGCCACCGAGCAGCGCCCCCTTGGTCAGCTGCACCTCCGCCAACACGTCCGCCGTGTCGGGGTGGAAGAGCTTGACCGTCGGCGCCAGCGGGGTGGGCGGGTGCATTCCGACGTATGAGGTGCACAGGGCGACCGGCATGCCGTCGGAGCCGATGAACACGGTCGAGCAGGTGGCGCCCGTGATCGACGAACGGATGGCGGGGTTCACGCCGGGCCCGCGACCGGGCAGCGTGTCGGTGGAGGCGGCGTCGCCGTGGACGGTGGCCGTACCGGCGGGCCCGAGCCCCGGTGGCGACGCCGGCGCCGACCCGACCGCTCCGGGCACCGCCCCGCCCGCTCCGGGGGTCGGCTGCGCCCCGGCCGCCGGCGCGTGGAGCATCACCATGCCCGCCGCCGCGATGGTCGTGGTGAATACCGCCAGTGCCCGCCCCGTGATCCCCATGGATCCGATCTCATCACGCCTGCGGCGCCTCCGTCCGGCACATCACCAGGATCGCCGCTTCCCGATGCCCGGCCCGCCACCCGCAGCCGCGGCCACCACCGCCGGTTGCCCGCCTCCGGTCCCGCGTGACGCGCCGAGGGTGACGGTGCCCGAATCCGCCGGGCGGGAGGCGACTCGCTGGTAGATTCATCACGCTGGCCGCTCGGCTGCAGTACCGCTGAGCAGGAAGGGGTCCTGGTATGGGGGTCTGGGAACCGCCGCCGCAGCACCCCGCGCTGCGCCCCGACGCGCTGGCGAGACTGTCCGGCGCCGAGCAGCTGGTGGTGGTCTTCGCCCCACGTTTTCTCGGCGTGAGCACCCTGCTGCGGGACTGGGTGGGCACGGCCGCTCCCGCCGGAGCGGTGGTGGCCCATGTGATCGACCCGGCGCGGACCATGTCCGAGGGCGAGTACTGGTCCACGCTCGCCGCGTCCATCCCGCGCCCGGCCGGGTGCCCGGGAGGGGACGACGACAACCCCTTCTCGGCCGTCCTGGCCCGGCTGTCGACACTGGATCGCCGGGCCGTGTTGGTCCTGGACGACCTGCACCTGGTCAACGATCCGACGGCCCGCCTGGAGGACCTGTTCGACCACGCCCCCGCGGCGGGGCTGCGGGTGATCGTGGCCTGTCGGACCGAGCGGGATCAGCCGGGGCCGATCTCCCGCGTCCGGAGCCGGAGGGTGGTCACCCCGGACAGGTTGTGCTTCGACACCGGCGCGATCGCCGATCTGGTGCGGCAGCGGGGGATCCAGGTCAACTCCCGCTCCCCCGAGATCATCCACCGGCTCACCGGCGGGGTGCCCGCGCTGGTGTTCGGGGTACTCGACGCGGTGCCGGCGGCGCAGTTGGCCTCGCCGGCACATCTGGCCGAATACGCGCGGGAGGCGGTCGACCGCAGGGTGGATGCCGAGCTCCGGGGCAGCCGCGATCTCGCGGGCTGGCGGCGCGAACTGATGCTGTCGGCCGCCGCCTCCCCGTTGGACCGGGACTCGGTCTCGCTGCTCACCGGCGAGGGTGCGGCGGAGTTCACGGCGGTGCTCGACGCCCTGGGGGTCGCGATCACCGAGGGCTCCCCCACCGATCGACTCTGGAGGTTCCCGCCGCCGGTGCGCGCATCGCTGCTGCGCCTGGCCCAGGCCGAGATGCCCTCCGACCTGCGCGAGTACAGGTACGCGCTCATCGATCTGTGGCTGCGGCTGGACAAGGCCAACAACGCGCTCAAGGTGGCGGCGGACATGCAGGACTGGGAGCGGGTGACCGCGGTGGTCCGCGAGCACGCCGGCACCCTGTACACGCGCGACTACCCCACCACGATGGCCGACCAGATCCTCGCACGGGTGCCGGAAGAGCTGGTGGCCGACGATCCCGTTCTCGGCCGCCTCTACACGATGCACCAGAACTTCGCCGCTCCGCGCCACACCCCCTCGCCGCCGCCCGCGGTGTCGGCGGATGAGAGCGCGGCCGAGGACACCGCGTCGGCGCTCCTCCGGGCGGTCGAACTCCGGGTGGCGGGCCAGTACGGCGAATCAGCTCGGCTGTGTGAGCAGATCGTGGACCGGGTCACGGACGTGCCCGAGTCGGCGAGCCGGGATGAGCGCGACCTCCTTGGGTTGGGCCTGGTCCACATCGGCAACAGCTTCCTGCTCACCGGCCGGTTCGCGGACACGTTGGGGGCGGTCCGTCGGGGATTCGCCATCGCCCCCGAGGAGAGCTTCGTCCGCCGGGACGCGGCGGGAAAGCTCGCCCTGACCTACGCGGTGACGGGCCGGATCATCGAGGCCGGGCCGTGGCTCGCGGAGGAGCGGCGACACGGCTCGCTGCCTCCCGCCACCGAGGAGCTCGTCCGCCCCGCCGGCGACGTCGCGGCCGCGCTCCTCGCACTGGAGCGGGCCGATGTCACCGCGGCCGCCGACATCCTGGACGACCTCGGCCTGCCCGCGGACCGAGAGGAGTTCTGGGGCTTCATCCTCTACGCCCGTGCCCGCCTGGCGCTGATCCGCGGCACCCCGACCGACGGCGTGCGGCTTCTGAGAACCGAGCTGCCGAGGTTCGTCCGGGCGCGGGGGCACGGCGCCGTGTCCGGGCCGCTGCTGGATGCGGCCCTGGCGGATCTCCTGCTCGCCTGCCGGGACGTCTCCGGGGCCTTCGACCTGGTCGGCGCGTCGACGCACCCGATCACCGGTCCGGCGCGGGCCCGGGCGTTGCTCCTCGCCGGACGCACTGAGGAGGCGTTGGCGACGGCCGTGGTGGCGATGACGGACCTGCGCACCACCACGCGCGGTGCCGCGGAACTGCGGATCGTCGCAGCCGGGGCCGCGCTCGCACAGGGGGATCGGGTGGCGGCCGAGCGCTACCTGTCGGCGGCGGTCAGCACCTGCCGGTCGACCGGGATGCTCTACCCGTTCCTGCTCCTGCCCGGCGAGGTGTTACGCGCGCTGGACACGCTCGGCCCGCGGTTGCCGATCGGTGCGGAGCTGTTCCCCGCCGATACCGGACTGTACGAGGCCGCGCCGCCGAGCCCTCACCCCGCCGCAGAGGGCGAGCGCGAGCTCAACGGTACGGCCGCCGAGTGCCACGGGGAACTCTCGGAGCGCGAGCTCGCGGTGTTGGCGGCACTGGGTTCCGGGGCGACGAACAGGCAGATCGCCGAGGCCGACCACGTCAGCATCAATACCGTGAAAACGCAGCTCCGGTCGGCTTTCCGCAAGCTCGGCGTGGCCTCTCGCGCCGAGGCCGTCCGGGTCGCCCGCGAGCGCGGGATTCTGGAGAACTGACCCCGGATCCGAAACGGGGAAACTAGGATCACCCTATTTTTCACCCGGGTGAATTCCCGTCCGCGCACGGATTTGCGCCTATTAGCTCACTAAGGTTCTGCTGAGCGCCATCTGACGGCGAGGCGGACTCCTGCCGATCTGAACGCTGTCGCCCCGGCACCGCCGAGCGAAGCGCCGGATGTCGCAGGTCCGCAACCCAGAGAATCACGCCGAACGGCAGAACCGGAAGGAACGGAGAGGATGAGCTCCTCGGACCGCGATCCGAACCACCCTCCCCGTCCATCCGTCGGCAGGATCGCCGGCGAACTGCTGCTCACCGTCGGCGTAGTTCTGCTGTTGTTCGTGATCTACGAGCTGTCCTGGACGAATATCACCTCGGCCCGGCTCCAGCAGGAAGCCACCGCCGGGCTCGAGGAGCAGTGGGCCTCCCGGCCCCCTTCAGACGTCGGTGACGAACCCGTTCCGCCCCCGGCGCCCGAGCCTGGCCAGCCCTTCGCCCGCCTCCACCTGCCGACCCTCGGACAGGACGCGCAGTACACCGTGATCGAGGGAACCGGTGAGGAAGACCTGCGCACCGGGCCTGGTCACTACCCGGACACCCAGCTGCCGGGCGAGCGCGGCAACCTCGCGCTGGCCGGGCACAGGAACGGATCGGGCGCGGTTTTCCAGCACATCGACCGGCTCCGGTCGTGCGATGCCGTTGTGGTGGAGACCGAGACGCAGTGGCTCACCTACCGCGTCCTGCCCTTCTCCGAACAGTCCCAGCAGCGCCGGGACGAAGCGGCGAACTGCCTCCCGCCCGAGCTGGTCCAGCGCATCGCCGTGGGCGACTACTCCCACGTACCGGGCCAGCACATCACGACCCCCGACGCGATCGAGGTGATCAGCCCCATGCCGGGGGCCCCGTGGCCGGACGACGACGAGCCGGACACCCCAGCCGTGGACGGACACGCCGCCGCGGACCCGTCGTACCCGATGCTGGAGAGGCTCGTCACGCTCACCACGTGCCACCCGCAGTTCTCCAACACCGAGCGGTTGATCGTGCACGGCGTCCTGGCCGAGACCACATCAAAGGCCGACGGTCAGCTTCCCGACGCACTGAAGGAGTGAGGAATGTACGCCTACCTGTGGAGAGCCCTGCCCGGCCGCCGACCGGTGAAGATCATCCTGCTCGTGGTGCTGCTGGTCACACTGGTCCTGCTGCTGATGGAGGTCGTGTTCCCCTGGGTGTCGGACCAGATGCCCTATACGGACGTCACCGTATAGGGCACCCGGTCTCCTCCCCATGAGGCACCCGCGCCTACTCCGGGAAAGCCGCCCGGCCCGGCCGCGGGCCGCCCGGGCCGGCTACAGGTGCACGGTGATGTCCGCGCTCTCACGCAGGGAGTCCGAGAGTGTCTGCATCTGCTCGGCCTCCTTCTCGCTTCTGAGCTGCTCCTCGACCTGCGGGCGGACCTGCTCCAGCGGTGGTAGCTGCTGACCGGCAGCCTCCCCTCCGCCCATCATCGCCTGCTGCTGGGCGACCTGATCGTAGGCGGCCTGGACCTCGTCGTCGGTCGGGGAGAACTCGCCGAACTCGTCGGCGATCAGTTTCTCGGCGCGCAGCTGCTTCTCGATCTGATCCATGACGCCGTCGCGGTCCAACCCCTGTTCACCCATCTGGGCGACGAACTCGTCGGTGGTGACCTGGTTGGTCTCGGCGAACTCGGTCAGCGAGTCGTCGATCTCCCCGTCGGTGACCTCGATGCCGCGCTTCATGGCCTCCTGCTGGAGCAGTTCCACCCCGACCAGCCCGTCGAGGGACTGCTGCTTGATCTGCTCCTCGTCGACGGGCTGTCCCATGGTCTGGGCCTGCATCGACATCTGCTGGTACTGGCCCTCGAAGACGGTGACGAACTCGTCCTTGCTGATCGCCGTGCCGTTGACGTCGGCAACCGGGTCCGGGATGTCGTCGAGGTTCGGGGCGCCGGACTGTGCCTGGTCGGTGTCCCCGCCACCGGCGTCCCCGGAGTCCTGTTGGGACGCGGCCTGCGGTTCGGGTGCCGAGCCCTGGTCGCCGTCCCCGGCGGTGCCGCAGGCCGCCACGACGAGTACGGCCCCCGCTGCGGCCACGGCCAGTCGCATCTTCTTTACGAGCACACGATCTCCTGACGTTGATTGGTGCATCGGTCCGCCGAGGCTACACATCGGAGTTAGGCGCAACCTGTGCACGCGCGCCGGAATCGGGGCATCTCCCCTGTTGGCGTGCAGAAAGAGGTATCGCCCCTGTTGCCGTGCAGGGACTCAGAACCGCAGGATCGCCCCCTCCGCCAGGTCCTCGGGCAGTGTGTCCACCACGACGAGTCGACCCGAGGTGGCCAGGACCTGGCCGACGGCGGCGTCCAGGTCGTCGGGGCCGTGGTCGACCGTGCAACGACGGCGGGTGAGCAGCAACGTGTCGACCCGGCCGTCGCGGGCCGCGTGCAGGATGTCCGACCCACCGCCGGAGATCGCCCGGCCGGCGCCGATCGCGTCGCCGAAGCGCTTCGCCTCGGCCTCGGCCCGCGCCCGCAGTGCGGGGTGGACGATCGCCCAGGCGCGCTCGTGCAGCTCGCTCGGCCGGGTGGTGTCCGGGTTGCCGGCCACCACGTCATCGAGCAGATGCGGGTGGTCGAGGTGCGCGCGCAGACCCGGGAGGTACTCGGCGACCGCGGCCACCACGACCGGGCGGCGGTCGTTGGGCTCCAGCGCGGCGTCGAGTCCCTGGGCGACCTGCCGCAGGAATTTGTCCAGCTGAACGTCTCCGACCTCCGCGCCGGTGCCGTGACTGTGCATCATTCCGCCGCCACCGGCCGCGAACTGCTGCTGTTGGTGCGGCCGCGGCGTGTTCTCCCCGTCGATCTCCTCGAGCGAGGACGGGATGCTCCCGAGATCGACCTCCCGCATGGTGGAGAAGGTGGCCTCGAACAGCCGGACGTTGTTCTGACTCAGGGCCAGGAGCAGGAAATCGTCCTGGTGCACGCCCGCGGACACCACCGGCAGCACGGCGAGCCTGTCGCTCACGTACGCGACCGCGGGGAAATCGATGGTCAGACGGAACGCCCTCCAGAACCCCTCGGCGGCGTACATGGCCAACCCGTCCGCGAGGTACTGCCAGTATTCGGTGTCCTCGAGCAGCGCGACGAGCGGGCCCAGGATCCGGGAGGCCTCCTCCGCGGTGGCACCGTTCGCCCGGAGCTCGACCTCGGCGTCCTTGATGAGCGCCTTGGCACGGATCGGGTTCTCGCGGACCTCGGCACCGGCGCGGGCGGTGGGCATGTAGATCGATACGGCCCGGCCTGTGACGGCGCCCAACTCGGCGAGATCGGTCGTGGTGATCGAATCGGCTTCTGCGGTTCGGATGATATCTGCCATGACCCGACGCTACGGAAGTCCGCTCAGGCCGTGTGCCGGTCATCCGGCTTCGTTGCCCGGCCGTGATCTGGGCTGTCGCAGCCGGGACGGCAGGCCCCGCGGCGGCTCGCGCACCGACTCCTGTCCTCCGTCTCGGTGGGCGCGGTCGTGGCTAGCATCTCGGGAGTGACGGACAATCCTGTGGCAGGTGCGGGCGAGCGGCCGGTGAGCAGTGCCCGCATTCTGGCCGCCCTGATGGTGCCGCTGTTCATGGCGCTGCTCGCCCTGTCGGTGATCAACGTGGCGCTCCCGGTGATCGGCACCGCGCTGCAGTCCGACACGCGTGGCCTGCAATGGGTGGTCTCCGGCTACGCCCTGGCGTTCGGTCTGCTGTTGGTGCCGTCGGGCCGGCTGGGGGACGCGACGGGACGCAAGCGCCTGTTCCTGGCGGGCGTGGCGGTGTTCGTCGCCGGCGCCGTGATCGCGGGCCTGTCGCAGTCGATCGAGATGCTCAACGCGGCGCGCCTGATCCAGGGCGTCGGCTCCGGGATGCTCAATCCGCAGACGTTCGGACTCATTCAGAAGTACTTCCAGGGGGCCGGCCGGGCGCGCGCGTTCGCCACCATGGCCACCACGGTCTCGGTGGCCACCGCCTCGGGCCCCCTGGTGGGAGGGTTGCTCATCGAGGCGTTGGGCGACAACCTCGGTTGGCGCGCGATGTTCCTGCTCAACGTGCCACTCGGCGTGCTCGCCCTGATGTTGGGGCGGTGGTGGTTGCCGGATGACCGCCGCCTCGCCCGCCCGGCCGGCGACCCGCCCGCTCGTGACGGCGACGCCGGTGAACGTGCGACCGCCCCGTCGCGTGACGACGACGCCGACGAGCCCGCGACCGCCCTGTCGCGTGACGACGACGCCGACGAGCCCGCGGTCGCCCTGTCGCGTGCGCGCGCCGCCGAGATCACCCGCGTGGACCGCGAGCGGCTCAGCGCGTCCGCCGGCGGACGTGGAGCAGCCACGCGCCGGCGGTCCCGGCTGGACCTGGACCCGGTGGGCATCGTGCTGCTCGGTGTGGCCGTGCTGTCGCTGATGCTGCCGTTCCTGGCCCGTGGCACGAATCCCGCCTACTGGGCGCTCGTGCCCGTCGGTCTGATCGTGATGGCCGTGTTCGTGTGGTGGGAGCGTCGCTACGAGCGCATCGGCCGTGAGCCGCTGGTCAATCCGGGGATCTTCCGGGACGCGGCCTTCCGCAACGGCATGGTGATCGTGTCCGTCTACTTCGTGGGCGGCACGAGCCTGTGGATCGTCATGCCGGTCTATCTGCAGTTCCATCTCGGATACTCGCCCATCGACTCGGCGTACGTGAGCCTGCCCGCGTCGATCTGTGCGGCCGTGTCGGCACAGGTCGCCGGACGGTTCGTACTGCAGGCCGGGCGCCGGATGGTGATCGGCGGCTTCACCCTCACCATCACGGCGTTGCTGACGTTCATCGTGCTCGCGGGGGTCGTGGAATCGGGCGCCGTGAACTACCTGGTGTTCATGGTCCCCGCCGCGCTCGCCGGCACGGCGCAGGGTATGACGATCTCCCCCAACCAGACGCTCACGCTGCGGGCCGTGAACCCGGAGTTCGGCGGTGTCGCGGGCAGCATCATCTCGCTCGGCCAGCGCATGGGCACCGCGGTGGGCACGGCGATGGTCCCGGGCGTGCTGTTCTGGGTGGTGGCCTCGACCGGCGACTGGGTGCTGGCCTTCCGCGCGGCGCTCGGGCTGATCGCGGTCCTCGCCGGGGCGGCGCTGGCGTTCTCCGTGATGGACCGCCGCCGCGAGATACGCTGCGCCCGATCGTCGACGGCTCAGTGACCGGAGGTGAGCCGGAGCTCCAGCCCGTCGAGCATCGCGGCCAGGCCGGTGTCGAAGGTCTCCTCCCACGTGCCGTCGAAGGCGCCCTCGTCGACGTCCTCCAACCCCGGGAACTCGCCCGTTTCGACGGCGGACTCAAGGTACGGCAGCTGCAGTTCCCAGAACTCCTCCTCGGACATCCCCGTCTCCTCCGCCGCCTTCTCGTACAGGATCTCCTCGCGGACGGTGCCCACCACGAAGCCCTCGACAGCGGTCAGCACCGCGACCTTCTCGCGGTCCGTCAGGGGCATCGAGCGCAGCCCCCTCATGGTGGCGGCGAAATCGGCGACGCTGCCCGGTCCCAGGATCGGTCGCGCCAGATTGACCTGCAGGAGCCAGGGGTGGCGCAGGTAGGTCAGGCGCCCCTGCCGGGCCGAGCGCTCCAGCACCGCCCGCCAGTCGTCGCCGAGGTCGGCGAACCGGTCCCGCGAACCGCCCACCACGCGGTCCACCATGAGGTTGATCAGCTCGACTTTTCCGGGCACGTAGCGGTAGAGGGACATCGTCCCCACACCCAGCTCCCTGGCGAGTCGCCGCATCGAGAGCGCCTCCACCCCCTCGGTGTCGGCCAACTCGACGGCCGACACGACGATCTGGTCGAGAGTGAGGGCCGGCCGGGGCCCCTTGGTGGACTCCGGTAGCCCGTTCCAGAGCAGTTTCTGCGAGCGCACCAGTGCGTTATCCGTGGACATAAGCCCAGGCTACCCGCAGGGTTGCCCTATGGGTACGCCGTACGCTACATTTCTGCGTGCATCGTACTCAATAAGGGGGTGGAAGCCGCCGTGACCACTCGGGCCACCGCGGTCCGCACTGTCGGACTCACCAAGCGATACAAGGACAAGGTCGCCCTCGACGGGGTCAACCTGGAGGTGCCGGCCGGTACCGTCCACGGCCTGCTCGGCCCCAACGGGGCGGGCAAGACCACGACCGTCCGGATCCTGGCAACCCTCACGGATGCGGACGGCGGGCAGGCGCACGTCGCCGGCCACGACGTCCGCACCGAGGCGCGGCGGGTGCGCCGCAAGATCGGGCTCACGGGTCAGAAGACGGCCGTCGACGACCTTCTCACCGCGCGCCAGAACCTCACCATGTTCGGTCGGCTCTTCCGCCTGGACAAGAGGGCGGCCGGGCGGCGCGCCGACGAACTGCTCGAGGTGTTCAACCTGGCGGATTCGGCGGACCGGACCCCCAAGAACTTCTCCGGCGGCATGCGTCGCAGGCTCGACCTGGCGGCGTCCATGATCCTGGCGCCCTCGGTGCTGTTCCTCGACGAGCCCACGACGGGCCTCGATCCCGCGGGGCGCCGCGAGGTGTGGCAGGCGGTCCGCGACCTCGCCGAGCACGGCACCACCGTCCTGCTGACCACGCACTACCTCGACGAGGCGGACCGGCTCTGCGACCGGATCTCGGTGATCGACGACGGCCGGAACCTCATCGAGGACACCCCGGCCGGCCTCAAGAGGCAGATCGGCGACGAACGACTCGAGATCGTCGCCGCCGACGAGCAGCCCCTGGGGCCCCTCGCCGACCTGCTCGCACCGGTAGCCGGCTCCGAGCCCGTGGTCTCGCAGGCCGACCACTCGGTCTCCGCCCCCGTGCCCGACCCGATCGGTGCGCTCACCACCGTTGCCACGGAGGTACGCCGCCTGGGCCTTCAGATCGAGGACCTCGGCCTGCGCAGGCCGACCCTCGACGAGGCCTTTCTCCACCTCACCAGTCAGGAGCGTGCAGCATGACCGCGCCGAACACCGTCCGGGCCGCCCCGACCCGGGACCCGGCCGACGAGACGACACCCGAACGACTGGTCTGGGCACTGCGCGACTGCTGGACGATCGTGGTCCAGGAGTTCACCCACCTGATCCGCCAGCCGTCGACCTTCGCGTGGCAGCTCGGCATGCCGGTGATCATGGTCCTGATGTTCGTCTACGTCTTCGGGTCGGCGATGGACGTCACCGGCGGCGGGGCCGGCGTGGGATACGTCGACTTCGCGATGCCCGGCATGTTCGCCATGACCATGGCGTTCGGGTTCATGAACACCGCGTTCGAGGTCACGCAGAACAAGGAGAAGGGATTCATGGACCGCTTCCGGTCCATGCCCATGTCCTCCTCCGCCGTCGTCACCGGGCGCGGGGTCGCCGACATCATCCACGCCACCATGGACCTGGTCGTCATCGTGGCCCTGGCCCTGCTGATCGGCTGGCGCCCCCAGGGCGGCGTCGCCGAGACACTGCTCGCGTTCGGGCTTCTGCTCTGGCTACGACTCGCCCTGATCTTCGTGGGTGTCTACCTGGGTCTGCGGATCAAGAACACCGAGGCCGCCGGCAATCTGTTCGCCGTGGCGTTCCCGCTCGGTTTCATCTCCTCGGTGTTCGCCCCGCCGGACATGATGCCCGGCTGGCTCGGCGCCGTGGCCGCATGGAACCCCGTCTCCTCGACCGCGAACGCGATCCGCGAGTTGTTCCACACCCCGGGGGTCGAGTTCTTCCAGACCAGCTACTGGATCGACGGATTCCCCATCGCCGGCGCCCTGGTGTGGCCTGCGGTCATCATGGTGATCTTCATCCCGCTGGCCGTGCGCCAGTACCGCAACCTGAGCAAATGAGGCGACGGGGGCGGGCCCGCCCTGCACGGAGAGCTCGACCCGGAACCGACCGGGCCCGCACCTACAGGCGCACGGCGAGCTCGACCCCCTGCCTGATGGCCCGTTTGGCATCGAGCTCCGCG
>DWWG01000051.1 GCA_019119875.1 Candidatus Dietzia intestinigallinarum
TCTTCTTCATCCAGGACGGCATCAAGTTCCCCGACATCGTCCACGCGGGCAAGCCCCACCCGGACCGCGAGATCCCCCAGGCCCAGAGCGCGCACGACACCTTCTGGGACTTCGTCTCCCTGCACACCGAGGCCCAGGCCCACACCATGTGGAACATGTCCGACCGCGGGATCCCCCGCTCGTACCGGATGATGGAGGGCTTCGGCGTCAACACCTTCCGGATGATCAACGACGCCGGCGAGACCAGTCTGGTCAAGTTCCACTGGAAGCCCCGTCTGGGAGTGCACTCGCAGCTGTGGGAGGAGGCCCAGATCACCGGCGGCATGGACCCCGACTTCCACCGCCGCGACCTGGCCGACGCCATCGAGGCCGGCGCCCACCCCGAGTGGGACCTGGGCATCCAGGTGTTCCCCGACACCCCCGACGAAATGTTCAACGGCATCGACCTGCTCGACCCCACCAAGCTGGTGCCGGAGGAGATGGCGCCCGTGCAGATCATCGGCACGATGACGCTAACCGCCAACCCGAAGAACTACTTCGCCGAGACCGAACAGGTCGCCTTCCACCCGGGCCACCTCGTGCCGGGCATCGACGTGACCAGCGACCCCGTGCTCCAGGGGCGTCTCTTCTCCTACCTCGACACGCAGCTCACCCGGCTCGGCGGCCCCAACTTCGCCCAGCTGCCGATCAACCGTCCGCAAGCCCCGGTCAACGACATGTTCCGCGAGGGGATGCACCAGTCGGCCGACCACGTCGGGGTGGCGCCGTACAAACCCAACAGTCTCGACGGCGGCTGTCCCTTCATCGCCGGGGCCGACGACAACGCCCTGGTCGAGGTGGCGCAGAAGATCGCCGACGCCCGGATCGAGCGTCAGTCGCCCGCCACCTTCGACGACCACTTCTCGCAGCCGCGGATGTTCTACCGCAGTCTGACCGACGTCGAGAAGAAGCACCTGGCGCAGGCGTACACGTTCGAACTGGGCAAGTGCTACGAGGAGGCGATCCGTATCCGTCAGGTCGACGCCCTGGCGCGCATCGACCGCGACCTCGCGACCCCGGTGGCCGAGGGGCTCGGGCTGCCCGTGCCGGAGGTGCCGGAGGAGACAGAGCAGCTGACGAGCCCGGCTCTGTCCCAGGTCGGCGGCGAGTGGCCGACCGACGGGCGCCAGATCGGGATCCTCGTGACCGCGGACAGCGACGTCTCCGCCGTCTCGACGATCGTCGACGCCGTGTTCGCCGAGAAGATGGTGCCGCTGGTGATCGCCCCGACCGGTGGGACGTTGGGCACCGCGGATGATGACGGCGACGGCGCGGTCACCGTGTCCCGCACCTACCGGACGCAGCGGTCGATCGAGTTCGACGCGCTCGTGGTGGTGGACCTGCCGGCCGACGCGAACATCGACGTGCTCGTCAACGAGGTGTTCCGACACAAGAAGGCGATCGCCCACCTCGGCACGACCGGCCTCGCGGATGTCGGTGTCGCCGACGGCTCGCCCGGCGTGGTGCGCGTGGACGGCCCGGGCGCGGTCGTCGAGGCGCTCACGCCGCTGCTCGCCGCCCACCGCGTGTGGGAGCGGCCCGACCCCGCGCGGGTCTGAGAGACGACCTCCGGCGGGACGGAACCCGGGGTAGCGTCGCCGACATGACAGGCAGTGAGCAACACCACCCCGCCCACGACGACGCCCCCGGGTACCGACTCGAGGCCCGGCGGGTCATCCGCGCGCCCGCCCGGGAGGTGTTCGCGGTGCTGTGCGACCCGGACGGCCACGTGGCGATCGACTCGTCCGGGATGCTCCAGTCGGCCGAGGGCGAGCCGGTCGCGGCCGTCGGCGACCGGTTCGTGGTCCACATGGACCGCGAGGCGCTCGGCGACTACGACCTCGGGCGCTACGACGTCACCGTGATCATCACCCGGTTCGAGCCCGGCGTGGAGATCGCCTGGACCATCGACGGCACCGTCGAGCCCCCGATCGGCCACACCTACGGGTACCGGCTCACCCCGGTCGACGATCCTGGCCCCGGTGGCGGCTCGGGGCCGGGGGCCCACGACCACGACGCCGCCACCGAGGTCGTCAGTTACTACGACTGGTCCGACGCGCACCCGACGTGGCGGGACTCGGGCATCCTGCCGGTGCTCGACGCATCGGCGCTGCGGGCCACGCTGGGGATCCTCGAGCGTGCCGTCCGCAGGGGGTATGTCCGTGGTTGAGTCGCGACCGGCGGTGATCCACGTCGAGCGGGACGGCATGGAGCTGCGCGCGGTCGACTCGGGCCCGGTGGACGGCGAGCCGGTCGTCCTCCTCCACGGCTTCCCGCAGCGCGTCTCCAGCTGGGAGCGTGTCACGCCGCTGCTGCACGCCGACGGGCTCCGCACGATCGCGCTCGACCAGCGCGGCTACTGCGCCTCCGCCCGGCCCCGCGGGCGACGCGCGTACCGGATGTCGGAGCTGGTCGGTGACGTGATCGCGCTGCTCGACACGGCCGGCCTGCCCGACGCCCACGTGGTGGGGCATGACTGGGGTGCTGCGGTGGCCTGGGGCGTCGCCGGCGCTCATCCCGGGCGTGTCCGGTCGCTGACCGCCGTCTCGGTGCCCCACCCGGCGGCGTTCCTCAAGGCGATGGTGGTCTCCGACCAACTGCTGCGGTCCTGGTACATGGGTTTCTTCCAGCTCCCGGTGATCCCGGAACTCGTCCTCACCTCTCCCGGGTCCCGTCCCGCCAGGGCGCTCGCCGGGATGGGCATGACCCCCGAGATGATCGAGCGGTACCGCGCCGAGATGGTCACCGACGGCGCCGTGCGGGGCGGCCTCGGCTGGTATCGGGCCCTGCCGTTCGCCTCGCCCCGGGCGGCCACCGCGCGCGTGAGTGTGCCCACCACGTTCGTGTGGAGCGACGACGACCCGGCGCTCGGTCGCGGCGGTGCGGCACTGACCGGGCGGTACGTCGACGGCGACTACCGGTTCGTCGAGCTGAACGGGGTGAGCCACTGGATCCCCGAGGAGCGGCCCGTGGAGCTGGCCGACGCGATCATCTCCAGGGTGACGGGGCAGGCCCCGCGCGCGGTCTAGACCCGTCCCGCGAGCATGCCGTGCCAGTACAGGGGGGCCCAGCCCGTAGCGTTTGAGCAGCCACATGGAGCGGCGCGGCTTCGGCACCTTCATGAACGGCAGGTTGGGTGTGTACTTCCTGCTGTAGTCGGCGGCGGCGAGGAACACCTTGTGGTCCCCGACGGTGATCGGGCACGCCGCGTAGCCGCTGTACTCCTCGCGCGGCTGGGCTCCCCGCAGTCGTGCGCTGACGTTTCGGGCCACGACCGGGACCTGGTCGCGGACCGCCGATCCGGTCTTGCCGTTGGGCGTGTTGGCGTTGTCGCCGAGGGCGAAGATCTCGGGGTGCTCGGGATGCTGCAGGGTCTTGGGGTCAACATTCACCCAGCCGCCCGGTGAGCCGTCGGACAACCCGCTTTCGGCGATCCACGCGGCGGCGGACTGCGGCGGGACCACGTGCAGGGCGTCGTAGTGGATGGTCTCCGTCGACTCATCGGCGAGGTCCTTCAGCGTGATGCGCTGCCCGGCCGAGTCGATGTCCACCAGTTCGGTCTCGGTGCGGACCTCGATCCCGTAGTCGGCGGCCACGCCGTCGAGGATGTCGGAGAACTCGTCCAGGCCGTAGATCCGTGGGCCCGGCACGGCAAGGATGATCCGGATGTTGCCCAGCACGCCCTTCTTCCGCCAGTAGTCGGCGGCCAGGTAGGCGATCTTCTGACCGGCGCTCGGGCATTTCACCAGACCGGTGGGGATCGTGAACACGGCGGTGCCCGAGGTGAGTTCACGGATCATCCGCCAGGTCTTCTCGGGCAGATCGAACGAGTAGTTGCTGGTGGCATGGTCGGTTCGCAGCGCATCCTGAAGGCCCGGGATGCCGTCCCAGTGCAGTTCGATGCCGGATGCCAGCACCAGCACGTCGTAGGAGATCCGACTGCCGTTCGCCAGGCGGGCCGTCCGGGAGTCGACGTCGATGCCGGTCGCCGACGTGCGCACCCACGCCACGCCTGAAGGGACGACGTGCGCCTCGGGTTTGACCGTGCTGTCGAGCGGGACGATTCCCGCGGCGACGAGGCTCCACGCCGGCTGGTAGTAGTGCACGTCGGACGGTTCCACCAGGACGATTCCGTCTTCGCCGGCCCGCTGCAGCCGCGCGGCCACGGAGATTCCCGCGGAGCCTCCGCCGATGATCAGTACGCGTGCATGGCTCGTTGATCCGGTCATCATCATCGTTCGCGTCCTCGTGTCCTCGTTCTTCGCGTCCTCGCATCGCCCGGCACGGGCCCCGACGGTCGGCGACCCGGCCTAAGTGGTGGCCGCGATCACCCGTCTGCTCGCACCATATGGACGAAACCTGCAGGCGGGTAGGTCGCGATCGCTAATGAAGGCATCAGTTCTGGTTATGGCTGATGCTCGTCGTCGTTGTGGAGTTCTCGCCGGATCCGGCCCGGTGCGGGTCGGTGGTCCGGATCAGTCGTCGTCGGTCCACGGCGGTGGGATCGCCGCGGCGACCGCGGCGGCCGCCAACGCCACTACACAGCCGAACACCAGGCCCGTACGCAGGCCCGCCTCCGAGGGGACGAACAATCCCTCGAAATCGGTGGACATCTGGGTGAGGATCACGCCGAGGACGGCCGCCGAGGTGGTGGTGCCGATCGACCGCATGAGGGTGTTGACGCTGTTCGCCGAGCCCATCTCGGTCCGCGGGACGGATGCCATGATCAGCGCCGGCATCGCGCCGTAGGCCAGCCCGACGCCCGAGCTGGTGATGACCCCGGCGATCATGACGCCCCACGTGGAGCCCATGAGGAACAGTGCCGAGAAGTAGCCTCCGGCGATCACGATCGCGCCCAGGATCAGGGTGAGCTTGGGGCCGCGGGTGTTGATGAGCCGGCCGCTGATCGGCGAGACCGCCATCATGGCCAATCCGGACGGCGCGCTCCACAGGCCCATCGCGACCATCGACTGTCCGAGCCCGTGACCGGTGGCGACCGGCAGCTGCAGGATCTGCGGCAGGATCAGCAGCTGTGCGTACAGTCCCATCCCCACCGTGACCGAGGCGATGTTGGTGAGCAGCACGGGTCTGCGTGCGGCCACGCGCAGGTCGACGATCGGCGAGCGGTGCCGCAGCACCCACACGGCCCAGACCGGGAACGCCACCGCGGCCAGCGCGAACAGCCCGAGCGTCAGCGGCGAGGCCCAGCCCCAGTCCGCGCCCTTGGAGACCGCCAGCAGCAGTGAGATCAGCCCCACCGCCAGCCCCAGTGCGCCGATCAGGTCGAGGGTGCCGTCCGGTTTGGCGGCCGGCAGGACCCGCAGCCATGTGCCCATCAGGAGCATGACCCCCACGCCCATGGCCGCGGAGCCCCAGAACATCCACTGCCAGGAGCCGTACTGGGCCAGCGCGGCGGCGGCCGGGAGTCCGAGCGCGCCGCCCACTCCGAGCGAGGAACTCATCAGGCTGATGGCCGGTCCCAGGCGCGCCGGCGGCAGGATCTCGCGCATCGCGGCGATGCCGATCGGGATGACGCCGATCCCCATGCCCTGCAGGGCGCGTCCGATGAGCATCGGCCACAGCGAGGACGACAGCGCGCACAGCACCGAGCCGACCACCATGACCGCCGTGCATCCGATCAGGACGTACTTCTTGGGGTAGAGGTCGCCGAGTCGGCCCATGACCGGCCCCGCCACCGCGCCGGCCAGCAGGGTGATGGTGACGACCCAGGAGGCGTTGACGGCACTGGTGCCCAGGATGGACGGGAGCAGGGCCAGCAGGGGGATCACCAGCGTCTGACTGAGGGACACCACGATCCCGCCGACCGCCAGGACCAGGACGAGTCCGTTGTCATCCCGGTGGGCGGTCTGCCCACCACGCACTGGTGCACTCATCCGTCGTCCCTTCGCAAGCCTCACGATCGGACATTACAGACAGGTGTCGAACACGTTCTCATTCCGGCGTTGACGTCGTGTCCGGCGAACTCCCACCACCGGGTCACGCGCCCGGAATGCACACCGAGCCCCGGGTCACGCGCCCGGAATGCTGCAGTCTGGGTGCGTAGGTCTGGTGAATCCCTGCGTTCTGGGTGCGCAGGTCGCGTGGTCCGCAGGCACGCGTGGTCTGCGCAGGCCCGCGCGCGTCAGTCGAGCAGCCCCTCGGCCGCGCGCCGCCAGTCCTCGACCGGCGGGACCAGCACGTTCTCGCCCAGCACCTGCACGAGCACGGTCGAGGCGCCGGCGTCGAGATGCTCCTGCACCCGCGCCCGCGTGGCCTCCAGCCCGCGCGTGACCAGCGCCGACGCGAGCCGCTCACTGCCCCCGCGAACGTAGTCGGACTCATCGAATCCCTGCCGGGTCCACGAGTTCCGGTAGTTCGGCAGACCCGTGTAGATGTTGAGATGGTCGTGGGCCCGCGAACGCCAGAGCTCGTCGTCGTCGACCCCCTCGGCCACCACCGCGGCGGTCTCCACCACCAGGGCCGGGCCGTCGTCGGCTGTCCCGCCGAGGATCTCGCGCGCCTGCGCGGTGTGCTCGGGCAACGTCAGGTACGGATGCGCGCCGGCGGTACGGTCGCGCGCCAGCTCCAGCATCTTCGGGCCCAGCGCGGCGAGCACCACCGGCGGCATCACGTCCTCCCCCGCGGCGAGCGCGCGCGTGCCGTCTAGGGCGTCGAGGTACTCGCGCATCGCCGACAGCGGCCGACCGTAATGATGCCCGCGGTGCCGCTCGACCAGCGGCGCGTGCGACACGCCCAGGCCCAGGACGAACCGGCCCGGGTGGAGCGCTTCGAGCGTGCGGGCGGCGGCGCCGGCGGCGGAGGCGTCGCGGCCGTAGACGTTGGCGATCCCGGTGCCGATCGCCATGCGCCGCGTCGCGCCGAGATACATCTGGGCTGCGGTGAACGCCTCCCGCCCGACGGCCTCGCCGAACCAGAGGGAGCCCCAGCCCTGGTCGTCCAGTTCGCCCAGGACATCGGGGAGCTGCGCGGGTGTCAGGCCCTCGAGTGAGCCGGTCCACAGGCCGACCCGGCCCAACTGGTCGCGGCCTGCCGGGCGGCCCGCGGTGCTGGGGGTGGCGCTGGCGGTCGGGTCGACGTGGTCACTCATGTCCCCGAGTGTGCCGGACATGGGCGGCCCGGCTTGGCCAAACGCCCTCGGACAACCACGGGCCGGTCCAGACTGGCCGGGAACGTGTTGCAGTACAGCACCGAGGAGACGAGACGCCATGTTCGAGTGGTCCGAGACCGACCTGATGATCCGCGACGCCGTGCGGGCGTTCATCGACAAGGAGATCCGCCCGAATCTCGACGCGTTGGAGAGTGGCGAGATCCTGCCGTATCCGATCATCCGCAAGTTGTTCGCCGAGTTCGGGATCGACGCGATGGCCCGCGACGGCGTCGAGAAGCTGCTGGCCCGCGAGCGTGCGGAGGCCTCCGGCGAGTCACCGGGTGGTGTGGAGGGTGGCACGCCGGGCGGCGGTTCCGGTGGTGGAGAGAGGGACGACGACAACGCCGCCGGCACCTCCGACACCGGGGGCGGTGGCGGCGCCCTGGAGGGCCAGGATTCGCTCATGGCCGTGGTGACCAGCGAGCTGGCCGGGGTGTGCATGGGCCTGGTGTCGGCGCTCGGGGTGAGTCTCGGGCTGGGGGCCACGACCATCATGTCGCGGGGGACGCTGGAGCAGAAGGAACGCTGGCTGCCGGGGATCGTGGCCATGGAGAAGGTGGCCGCGTGGGCCATCACGGAGCCGGACTCGGGTTCGGACGCGTTCGGCGGGATGCGGACCCACGTCCGGCGCGACGGCGAGGACTACATTCTCAACGGCCAGAAGACGTTCATCACCAACGGCCCGTACGCGGACGTGATGATCGTCTACGCCAAGCTCGACGAGGGCGGGGAGGGCGGTTCGGCCGGCGCCTCTGCCGAGGACAAGCGCAACCGCAAGGTCCTCACCTTTGTGCTGGACAAGGGGATGGAGGGGCTGACGCAGGGCGCGCCATTCGCCAAGATGGGGCTGCACAGTTCCCCGACTGGTGAGCTGTTCTTCAATGATGTGCGGCTGGGCCGCGACCGGCTGCTCGGCGGATCCGAGGAGGGCCGTGGCGGGGACGGGCGCGAGTCGGCGCGGTCGAGTTTCACGGCCGAGCGGACGGGCGTGGCGATCATGGCGCTGGGGATCATCGAGGAGTGCCGCCGGCTGTGCATCGACTACGCACGCGAGCGGACGCTCTGGGGCCAGGAGATCGGGAGGTTCCAGCTCATCCAGCTCAAGCTCGCCAAGATGGAGATCGCGCGGATCAACGTGCAGAACATGGTCTTCCACTCGATCGAGCGCGCCCGGGCCGGCAAGCCGCTGTCGCTGGCGGAGGCCTCGGCCATGAAGCTGTACTCGTCCGAGGC
>DWWG01000052.1 GCA_019119875.1 Candidatus Dietzia intestinigallinarum
TCCGAGTCTCGACGAGCGCACCGTGGCGCCGTCGCTGGATACGTTCCTGAACGTGATCCGGCAAGAGGGCGGTTCGGTCGACAAGGTCGATGTCTGGGGCAAGCGCCGCTTCGCCTACGAGATCAACAAGCTCAGCGAGGGCATCTACGCCGTCATCCAGCTCAAGTCGGAGCCGGGCGCGGTCCAGGAGCTCGATCGTCAGCTCGGCCTGAACGAGAACGTTCTCCGCACCAAGGTCCTGCGCACCGACAAGTGACCGTGACTGTCCGACCAGCCCGGTAATCTGGGCGCGGTCGGTCGGCCTCGATCACCTTTCAACCTCAGGCTGTACTCGCAGTCTTTCCTTCACGGCAGGAGAAGCGCATGGCACAGGGCGATACCCCCATCACCATCGTCGGGAACATGGTCGCGGATCCCGAGCTGCGGTTCACTCCGTCGGGTGCCGCCGTGGCGAACTTCCGGGTTGCCTCGACCCCGCGTCGTTTCAACTCCCAGACCAACCAGTGGGAGGACGGCGAAGGCCTGTTCCTCACCTGCAATGTCTGGCGCCAGGCGGCGGAGAACGTCGCCGAGTCGCTGCAGAAGGGCATGCGCGTCATCGTCAACGGTCGGCTGCGGCAGCGGTCGTACGAGACCCGCGAGGGCGAGCGGCGCACCGTGTACGAGGTCGAGGTGGATGAGGTCGGTCCGGCGCTGAAGTACGCCACCGCCAAGGTGACCCGCACCAGCCGCGACAGTGGTGGGGGCGGCGGATTCCAGGGCGGGGGCGGCCAGGGCGGCGGTTTCCAGGGTGGCGGCCAGCCGCAGGGTGGTTTCGGTGGAAACCAGCCTCAGCAGGGCGGCTACGGCGGCGGCCAGGGCCATCAGCAGACCGACGACCCGTGGGGCAGTGCCCCGCAGGCCGGCGGCTCCGGTGGTTTCGGCGGCATGGACGACGAGCCCCCGTTCTAGATCGGGTCGATTCCCCGGGGCGATGCTCGCCCCAACTCCACAAGCATGAGATATGACCTCGCGACAACCCGGCCCAGGTCGGATCGTCGGAGGAAAGAAAGGTAGACGGATCATGAAGCTGATCCTCACCGCCGACGTCGACAAGCTCGGTGCGCCGGGCGACATCGTCGAGGTCAAAGGCGGATACGGACGTAACTTCCTGCTCCCGCGTGGGCTGGCCATCGTTGCCACCCCGGGCGCCGAGCGCCAGATCGAGTCCATCAAGCGGGCCCAGGAGGCCCGTGCGGTGCGGGACTCGGACCACGCCAACGAGCTCAAGCAGAAGCTCGAGTCGCTGACCGACGTCAAGGTCGCGGTCAAGACCTCCGACACCGGCAAGCTGTTCGGCTCGGTCACCGCGGGCGATGTCGCCTCGGCCGTGAAGGCCGCCGGCGGCCCGACGCTCGACAAGCGCTCCGTGCAGATGCCCAAGGAGCACATCAAGTCGACCGGCGCCCACAGCGTCGTCGTCGACCTGGGACACGACACCACCGCGAGCGTCGCGGTTGAGGTCGTCCCCGCCTGATCCACCGGATCAGGGCCGAGGGCCCCGGCCGTCACCTGCGACGGCCGGGGCCCTCGCCTCTCCGCAGGGGGTGTGGACGCCCTGTGGATAACTTGCTAGGTGAGCTACCTTCCGGGCGGCTGAACGATTGCCCGGGTTCATCCTCGGTTAACCATTGTGCCTTCGATCGGGACGTGGTATCGGGAGTTCTCCACGGCGCGCTCTACCTGCAACGATAGTGGTGACCTGCGGTTTTGCTGCAACTGACCTGGGGATTCCACGAGTTGTCCACAGGAAGGCCTCGATCTCGCCCGCGTAACTCACAACCATCCACAGTTCTCCACAGACCCCCACCCGCGTTTGTGGATAGACCTGTGGATAACGGGATGTACTGGCCGTCGGGCGCACGGCAGGGGTGGCCTACAGTGGAGAAGTCGGCACGGCGGAACTCGAGCACTACAGCGGGAAGGAGCGTTCATGGCGCAGGGGGGATACGACGATCCCGGCGAACTGGCGCCCCCTCCCGAGGACGGCGGCGGCGGTGAGTTCGGGCGCACCCCGCCACAGGACCTCGCCGCGGAGCAGTCCGTGCTTGGCGGGATGCTGCTGAGCAAGGACGCCATCGCTGATGTGGTGGAGGAGATCCAGCCGAACGACTTCTACAAGCCGGCGCACCAGGCGATCTACGACGTGATCCTGGACCTGTACGCGCGCGGTGAGCCCGCCGACGCGGTGACGGTGGCCGCGGAGCTGGACCGGCGCGGTGACCTCCGTCGGGCTGGCGGCGCCCCGTACCTGCACACGCTCATATCCACGGTGCCCACGGCGGCGAATGCCGGCTACTACGCGCAGATCGTCGCGGAGAAGGCCGTGCTGCGTCGTCTGGTGGACGCGGGTACGCGCATCGTGCAATACGGCTACTCGGGCTCCGAGGGCGCGGACGTGGCCGAGGTGGTGGACCGGGCCCAGGCCGAGATCTTCGACGTCACAGAGCGGCGGACCACCGAGGACTTCGTGATCATCGAGGAGCTCCTGCAGCCCACGATGGACGAGATCGACGCCATCCACACCGCAGGGGGCCTCAGCAAGGGTGTGCCCACCGGCTTCGCCGACCTGGACGCCATCACCAACGGCCTGCACGGCGGGCAGATGATCATCATCGCCGCCCGTCCAGGTGTGGGTAAGGCGCTCGCCCTGGACACGGTCCTGCCCACACCCGACGGGCAGACCACGATGGGCGAGGTCGCCGTGGGTGACCGGGTCCTCGGCGTGGACGGGCAGCCCACCGAGGTGACCGGCGTGACCGAGGTGTGGCAGGACCGGCCCTGTTTCACGGTGCGGTTCAACGACGGCGCCGAGATCGTGGCCGATGCCGAGCACGAGTGGCGCATCGAGATGGGCGGCACGCAGCAGGTGGTCACCACCAAGTCGCTCGATACCCTCATGCTGGTCTGCGACTTCGGGATCCTGGTGCCCGAGCATCCCGATTCGGGGCGCGGCGCAAGGCTGATCACCGATGTACGTGGCACCGAGAGCGTGCCCGTTCGGTGCATCGAGGTGGCGGCCGCCGACCACCTGTACCTGGCCGGGCCCACGGGGATCCCCACCCACAACTCGACCATCGGACTGGACATCATGCGGTCCTGCTCCATCAAGCACGGGCTCGCCTCGGTCATGTTCTCGCTGGAGATGAGCAAGACCGAGATCGTCATGCGTCTCATGAGCGCCGAGGCGCGCGTGAAGTTGTCGGACATGAAGTCGGGCACGATGAGCGACGAGGACTGGACCCGGTTGGCGCGGCGAATGGGCGAGATCTCGGAGGCGCCGCTGTTCATCGACGATTCGCCCAACCTCACGATGATGGAGATCCGTGCCAAGGCGCGGCGGCTCAAGCAGAAGCACGATCTCCAGCTGATCGTGGTGGACTACCTGCAGCTGATGTCCTCGGGTAAGAAGGTCGAGTCGCGTCAGCAGGAGGTCTCGGAGTTCTCACGTCAGCTCAAACTGCTGGCCAAGGAGATCGACGTGCCACTGATCGCGATCTCCCAGCTGAACCGTGGCCCCGAGCAGCGTACGGACAAGCGGCCCCAGGTCTCGGACCTCCGTGAGTCGGGCTCGCTCGAGCAGGACGCGGACATCGTCATGCTGCTACACCGTCCCGACTCGACGGAGCGCGACGACCCGCGAGCCGGCGAGGCGGACCTGATCCTGGGCAAGCACCGTGGTGGCCCCACCTCGACCATCACGGTGGCGCACCAGCTGCACTACTCGCGGTTCGTGGACATGGCGCGGGGGCTGTAGACCGGTTGTGTCGGTT
>DWWG01000053.1 GCA_019119875.1 Candidatus Dietzia intestinigallinarum
GTCCGGCTCGCGGGACGAGGGCAATATCGTGGGCAAGCTCAAGCCGAGCCCGCTGCCCCCGGGGCGCGGAACGCTGGTCTCGCGGGACACCGGTACTCAAATGATCCAGGTGTGTTCGGTACCTCCGGTGGTGTCGTCGGCGCCTGACCAGGACTGACCCGCCCGGCAGTCGCCGTCACCAGGCGCCCGCCTCACCCGGGCAGACTGTAACGGTCGCCGACGCACACGACGAGGCCGTCGTCCACCAACGACGCCAGGGCCCGCCCGCGCTGGGTCGCATCCGGCCACACGGCGTCCATGCGCGCGGCGGTGGCGGTGCCGTCGCCGTCGCGAAGCACGTCCAGCAGGAGGCCGCGCACCTGCCGGTCGGTGCCCGCGTACGTCTGCGCCTTGCGGCGGGGTCCGTCCCACGCGGGTCTGCCGGCGGCGACCCAGGCGCACGATGCGGCGAGCGGGCAGGCGTCGCAGTCGGGGCTCCGCGCGGTGCACACGAGCGCGCCCAGTTCCATCACCGCGACCGAGAACGCCACCGCCTCCTCGCGATCGTCGGGCAGCAGCGCCTCCACGGCGGCGAGATCGCGGCGGCTCGACGGCGGCCCGGCCTCGGCGACCCCGTCGACCGCCCGGGCGACGACGCGCCGCACGTTGGTGTCCACCACCGGTACCGCCTGCCCGTGGGCGAAGCAGGCGACGGCGCGCGCCGTGTAGTCGCCGACGCCGGGGAGCGTGAGGAGGTCGTCGACCTCGGTGGGGACCTCGCCGTGGAATTTTTCGACGACGACGACGGCGGCCTCCCGCAGTCGCAACGCACGCCGCGGATAGCCGAGTTTGCCCCACATGCGGATCACGTCCGCGGGGGCGGCGGCGGCGAGTTCGGCCGGGCCTGGCCACCGCGCGAGCCAGTCATGCCAGACCGGCTCGACCCGGGCGACCGGCGTCTGCTGGCTCATCACCTCGCACAGCAGGATCTCCCACGCGGTGACGCCGTCCCCGCGCCACGGCAGGGGGCGGCCGGCGCCGGAGAACCAGGAGAGCAGGGAGGGGGTGTCGATGCCGTGGTCTCGGGTGGAGGTCATTGACGGCCCTTCCGGGAGGCATGTGCACAATATGAGCCATGCCTCATACCAACCCCGTCAGCGCCTGGGCCTCGCTTCGCGACGGCAATCACCGATTCGTCGAGGGCGAGATGCGTCATCCCAGCCAGAATACCCAGCGACGGGAGGACCTGGTCGCCGCGCAGCACCCCAAGGCGGTGCTGTTCGGCTGCTCCGACTCGCGCGTGGCCGCCGAGATCATCTTCGACCAGGGGCTCGGCGACCTCTTCGTGATCCGCACCGCCGGCCACATCATCGACACGGCCGTCCTGGGCTCGATCGAGTACGCGGTGCACCTGCTGGAGACCCCGCTGATCGTGGTGCTGGGCCACGACAGCTGTGGCGGTGTGGCGGCGGCGGTGGAGGCGTTGAAGACCGGCGAGATCCCGCCCGGGTTCCTGCGGGACGTGGTGGAGAAGGTGTCGCCGTCGATTCTCAACGGGCGCCGCGAAGGGCTCACGACGACCGACGACTTCGAGGCGCGCCACATTCTCGAGACGGGCGAGCTGCTCGAGCAGCGCTCGAAGATCATCAGCGACAAGGTCGCGGCCGGTGAACTCGCGATCGTCGGTGTGACCTACAAGCTGAACGACGGCCGCGCCTACCTGCGCAGCGTGATCGGCGACGTCGACGACATCCCGCACGGCCCGGGCGAGGAGATGGTCGCGGTCTGATCCGACGGGCCCCGGTCGGTCGCGGGCCGGTTCCGCCGGCGGGATCGTCGGGCCCGGCCGCCCGGTCTGGGGGACACGCCGAGCCGCAGGTGGGGCGGGCGCGGGTGCGCCTCTAAGGTTGGGCTCGTGCACGAACCCCAGGGCCCCTTACCGCGCGAAGTCTATGTCCGCCGGCGTGTCGCGGCTGTCGCGATCGCGGTCATCGCCGTCCTGGCCGTGGTGCTGGCGCTGTTCCTGGCCTCCCGCGACACCGGGACGGACACCCAGGAGACCGCCGACGGCGGGGACGCGGGCTCGTCCGAGGCCGCCGAGACCTCGACGACAGCGTCGTCAACGCAGGAGTCCACCGGGCGTGAGGACGACGGCGGTGCGTCGCGTGGCCGCTGCGCCGACGAGGACCTGCGCCTGGATGTGTGGTCCGCCGAGCCCAACGTTCCGGTGGGCCAGGAGGTCCGCTTCTTCGTCAGCGTGACCAACACCTCGGAGACGACCTGCGACCGTGACCTGTCGGAGGCGCCGCTGTCGTTCGAGGTCTACCGGCTCGACGACAACACCAAGGTCTGGTCGAGCATCGACTGCACCACGCCCCGTGACGAGGACGAGGTCGAACTGCGCCCGAACGAGCCGGAGGCGCGCCAGATCGACTGGTCGGGTCGCCGCTCGGCGGAGGGCGCCTGCGCCGAGTCCGACCGCACGCCGGTCGAGGTGGGCTCCTATCAGGTGTACGCGCTGGTGGGGAACGTCTTCAGTCCGGCCGCAACCTTCAACCTGGTGGAGGCGCCAGAGTCCTGAGCCGGTGGTCAGCCGGTGACGAGTCCCGTGAGCCGGAGCCGGACGTGCTTGGCCCACAGGGCGCCCACGCCCTCGACGTCGGCGAAGTCGGCCTGCTCGGCGGCCAGCAGGGCGGTCACGGAGCCGAAGCGTTCGACAAGTGCCGCGATCTGCACGGGGCGGAGCCGGGGGATGTGGGCCAGCATGCGGTAGCCGCGCGCCGAGACCTGGTCGTCCAGGTCCTCGGGCTCGGCGGGAAGCCCGAAACAGCGGGCGACCGGGCCGGGGGCGAGCAGATCGGCGTCGGACAGTGCGGTGAGCCGCTCGAGACCGGCTTCGACCTGCGCGGCGGTGGGCAGTGCCCGCGCGCCCGCCTCGGAGGCGTCCGTACCGGTGCCGGGCCGGTCCACCACCAGATAGTCGGCGACCAGGCGCCGCAGCTCGTCCGGGGTGTCCGAGAGCAGCTCCTCCAGCTGCAGGGTGGTCTGGCGCCCGTACTCGCCCATCTCGACGGTCAGTTCGGCGAGCTCCGCGCCGAGACGTTCGAGCCGCAGCAGGCGCTGGGTCATGGTGATCACGTCGCGGACGGCCGCGTACCCGCCGACCTCCGCACGGTCGAGCCGGGCCCTGGCCCGCGCGGTGCGGGCGCCCTGGCGCTCCATGGTGGCGACCGTCTGGTCGGCCCGGGCGAGCAGCACCACCGGATCCGCGAGCACCCGCGCCTGGCCGCCGGCGTACACGGTCACGGTGGTCATGGACGCGGACACGGCGACGGCCGGCACCCCGGTGTGCAGGGCGGTCCGCTCGGCGGCGCGGTGCCGGGTGCCGGTCTCCACCGCGGGAAGGGAGGGGTCGGGCACCAGGTGGACGTTGGCGCGGGTGATCCGTGTGCCGTCGGTGGACAGCACCACCGCGCCGTCCATCTTGCTCAGCTCGCGCAGGCGGGCCGGGGTGAACGGGACGTCGAGGGCGACCCCGCCGTCACAGATGGCCCGGACACCCGGGTCGTCGCCGAGCACAACGAGGCCACCGGTCCCGCTTCGGCGGATCCGGTCAAGCGCTTCGCGCAGCGGGGTGCCCGGGGCGAGGCGGCGGAGAACGCCGCGGACCTCGGCGTCGACGGGCGAGCCGTCAGCCGAACGGGCGGACAGGGCGGACGACTCAGTGCCCCTCGGACGGGGCGCCGGTCTCGGCCGGGCGGGTGTACTCGCCGATCTCGAGCGACTCGGCCATCACCGCGGCGTCCAGCTCGATCTGCTCGCCGTTGCTGAAGGAGACGGTGGCGGGGACGGAGGTCCCGATGTGCAGGCTCTCGCCCCCGGGCAGCAGGGCGGTGGCGTGCTCGAGGCAGACATCGGCGGCCGGCGGCATGGGCGCCGCATCCGGGCTGGCGTCGAAGATGACCGAGCAGCCGCGCTCCATCGGCCCGGTGTCGCCGAGCTGCACCGGCATGCCGTCGACCTCGGCCGACTCGACGCTGATCGGGTCCTCGAAGCCGTGCCCGGTGTACGAGACCGCGAATCCGACTCGGACCTCGCCGCCGTCCTGGGGGATCAGCACCTGGAAGTCGTTCACGGACAGATCGCCGGCCGTGCCGCGGCCGCCGTCGACCGCGGCGACCTGGTTGGCGGTCTGTGAGACCTGGCCCGAACCGCAGGCCGACGCCCCGAGGGCGGCGCCCACGGCCAGGACAACGAGCGCACTGCGGCGCAGGCCGGTGTTCGGTGAAGTCACGTCAGGCTCCTCGGGGGATGGTCGTCTCTCAGGCCGGTCTCATCGTAGTCCACGGCCCCGCGGCGCCGGTGTCGGAGTGGCCCCGTTGACCCCTCCCGAATGCCCGCGCCGCCTGCGCACGGTGCTGACCTGCGTAAACGGAAAACGTCGAGGCTGAGGCCGTGCTAAGATAGATCAGTCGAAAGGGGAAAGCCACTCATGGAGTTCAAGGTCGGCGACACTGTCGTCTACCCGCATCACGGCGCCGCGACCATTCAGGCGATCGAGATGCGGACGGTCAAGGGCACCGAGAAGGAATACCTCGTCCTGAAGGTCTCTCAGGGCGATCTCACGGTCAAGGTGCCGGCCGAGAACGCCGAGTACGTCGGAGTGCGTGACGTGGTGGACCGGGCAGGCCTCGACAAGGTCTTCGAGGTCCTGCGCACCGAGCACGCGGAGGAGCCCACCAACTGGTCCCGCCGCTACAAGGCCAACGGGGAGAAGCTGGCCTCGGGGGACGTGAACAAGGTCGCCGAGGTCGTCCGTGACCTCTGGCGTCGCGATCTCGATCGGGGCCTGTCCGCGGGCGAGAAGCGCATGCTGAGCAAGGCCCGCCAGGTGCTCGTCGGCGAGCTCGCCCTCGCCGAGCGCTCGGACGAGGACGGTGCCGACGCGCTCCTCGAAGAGGTGCTGGCCTCCGCGGCCCCCGCGTCCGCGTGACGCGACACACCGCCGGGTGACACACCACGATCCGACCGGCCACCCCGCCCCCACGGGCAGGGTGGCCGCAGTCGTCCCCGCAGCCGGATCCGGGGTGCGCCTCGGGGCCGGGATCCCCAAGGCATTCGTGACACTCGCGGGCCGCACCATGCTCGAACGGTCCGTCGCAGGGCTGCTCGCCTCGGAGGTCGTGGACGACGTGGTGGCCGTGGTGCCCGAGGACCGCGTGGACGAGGCGGAGTCACTGCTGGCCCCGCTGCGGGTGGACGGCCACGTCGTCGTCGTCACCACCGGCGGAGCCGAGCGCACCGACTCGGTGCGCAACGGCCTCGCTGCGCTGACCACCGCCCGCGCCGCGGCCACCGACGGCCCAGGCGGGGCGGGCTACGACGTCCTGCTCGTCCACGACGCGGCCCGCTGCCTCACCCCCGCCGAGCCCGTGAAGCGCGTGGTCGCGGCGGTGCGCGCCGGCGAGGCCGCGGTGGTCCCCGTGCTCCCGGTGGTCGACACCGTCAAACAGGTCGACGCCTCCGGGCACGTCGTGGGCACCCCCGACCGGGCCGCCCTGCGCGCCGTCCAGACCCCGCAGGGCTTCGCCCCCGACGTCCTGCTCGCCGCCTACGACGCGGCCGACGACGCGGCCACGGACGACGCCGGACTGGTCGAACGGCTCGGGCGACGCGTGGCCACCGTTGCGGGCTCGCCGCTCGCGTTCAAGGTCACCACCGCGGACGACCGCGCGCTCGCCGAATTCCACCTGCGGTCCCGGCCGCCCGCCCGAGCGACCGCGCCCGCCCGACCCCAGGAGGACCAGTGACCGGACCCGTCATCCCACGCGTGGGGATCGGCACCGACGCCCACCGCGTCGAGCCCGGCAAGCCCTGCATGATGGCCTGCCTGCACTTTCCCGACGACCACGGCTGCGAGGGCCACTCCGACGGAGACGTGGTGGCGCACGCCCTCGTCGACGCACTGCTGTCCGCCGCGGGACTCGGAGACCTCGGCACCCTCGTGGGCACCGGACGGCCCGAGTACGACGACGTCTCGGGCGAGCGGCTGCTGCGCGAGGCCGTGGCCGAACTCACCGGACAGGGCTGGTCGATCGGGAACGCGGCCGTGCAGATGGTCGGCAACCGGCCCAAGATGGGGCCGCGGCGCCGCGAGGCCGAGGAGCGGCTGTCGCAGATCATCGGGGCGCCCGTCTCCGTGTCGGCCACCACCACCGACGGGATGGGCTTCACCGGCCGCGGCGAGGGCGTGTCCGCCGTGGCCACCGCACTGGTCCACCGCCCCTGAACGCCCCCGACTCCCGCGCGACGAGGCGGGCCCACGGCGTCGTCACCGGTAGACTCGGCCACCGTGACACTCCATCTGTATGACACCGCCACCCGCTCCCTGAGGGAATTCGCCCCCGTCCGGGAAGGGCACGCGTCTGTCTACCTCTGTGGAGCCACCCCGCAGTCGGTGCCGCACATCGGGCACGTGCGCTCCGGCGTCGCGTTCGACATCCTCCGGCGCTGGCTGCTCGCGGCCGGCTACGACGTGGCGTTCGTGCGCAATGTCACGGACATCGACGACAAGATCCTCACCAAGGCCGCCGAGCACGGCCGCCCCTGGTGGGAGTGGGCCGCCACCCACGAGCGTGAGTTCACCCGCGCCTACGACGCGCTGGGCGTGCTGCCGCCGTCCACCGAGCCGCGGGCCACCGGGCACATGACGCAGATGATCGAGTACATGGAGCGGCTCATCGAGCGCGGCTACGCGTACGCAGCCGAGGGGTCGGTCTACTTCGACGTGGCCGCGTGGTCGGCGGCGCCGGAGGGCGACTACGGCCACCTGTCCGGGCACAGGCTCGACGAGGTGGACCAGGGCGAGTCGGAGGACCTGCGCGGTAAGCGGGACCCGCGCGATTTCGCCCTGTGGAAGGCGGCCAAGGAGGGCGAGCCGAGCTGGCCCACCCCGTGGGGCGACGGCCGGCCCGGCTGGCACCTCGAGTGCTCGGCCATGGCCACCTGGTACCTCGGCGGCACCTTCGACATCCACGGCGGCGGCCTGGACCTGCAGTTCCCGCATCACGAGAACGAGGCCGCCCAGTCCCACGCCGCCGGCGACGGCTTCGCGCGGTACTGGCTGCACAACGGCTGGGTGACCATGTCCGGGGAGAAGATGAGCAAGTCGCTGGGCAACGTGCTCAGCGTGCCCAACATCCTCGAGCACGTGCGGCCGGTCGAGCTGCGTTACTACCTGGGCAGCGCCCACTACCGCTCGATGCTCGAGTACTCGCCCGAGGCCCTGCAGGAGGCCGCCGCCGCGTACCGGCGTATCGAGGCGTTCGTGGGGCGCGTGGCAGAGGCCGTCCGGTCGGATGCGGTGCCGCCCGCCGACCCGGATGCCGCGGTGCCCGTCGGGACGTGGACTGCGGGGTTCGCCGCCGCGATGGACGACGACCTGGGGGTGCCGGCCGCTCTGGCCGAGATCCACGGGCAGGTCCGGGCGGGCAACACGGCGTTGTCGGCGGGGGACACGGAGGCGGCGCTGGCCGCGGCCTCGTCCGTGCGGGCGATGGCGGGGGTGCTGGGGGTCGATCCGCTCGACGCCCGGTGGGGTTCCGGCAGTGGGGACGACGACGACGCGGCCGTCGCGCTGGATCTTCTCGTACAGGCGGAATTGGCGGCTCGGCAGCAGGCCCGGGCGGACAAGGACTTCGCCACCGCCGATGCCATCCGTGACCGACTGGTCGCGGCGGGCATCGAGGTGGCCGACACCGCGGACGGCCAGAAGTGGTCGCTCGCCAACCGGAAGGACTGACATGGCGGGCAACTCGAACCGACGCGGAGCGATCCGCAAGGCGGGGACGAAGAAGGGGCAGGTGGTCGGCTCCGGGGGCCAGCGTCGCCGCGGGCTGGAGGCGCGGGGTGCCACCCCCAGGGCGGAGGACCGCACCTACCATCCGGCGCACCGCCGCGCGAAGTCGGCGGACCGCAAGGCGCGGGGCGCGCAGCAGCGTCGCCGGCACGCCGAGAAACAGGCCGACGGTCCCGAGCTGGTCGTGGGCCGCAACCCGGTGGTGGAGTGCCTGCGGGCCGGCGTCCCCGCGACCGCCCTGTTCGTGGCGGTGGGTGCCGACAACGACGAGCGCCTCACCGAGGCCGTCCGGATCGCGGCCGACAAGAACCTCTCGATCCTCGAGGTTCCCCGCGTCGACCTGGACCGCATGACCTCCAACGGCATGCACCAGGGGATCGGGCTGCAGGTGCCGCCGTACGAGTACGCGGACCCGAACGACCTCATCCAGAGCGCTATGCACTCGTCGCAGCCCGCGCTGCTGGTGGCGCTCGACAACATCACGGACACGCGGAACCTCGGCGCCGTCATCCGCTCGGTCGCGGCCTTCGGCGGCCACGGCGTCCTGATTCCCGAGCGTCGCAGCGCCTCCATCACCGCGGTGGCGTGGCGGACCTCGGCCGGCGCCGCCGCCCGACTGCCCGTGGCCCGCGCCACCAACCTCAACCGCACGCTGCTGGACTGGGCCAAGTCCGGTGCCCAGCTCGTCGGGCTCGACGCAGGTGGTGACGTGTCGTTGGACGACTACGACGGCACCGGCCCCACCGTCATCGTGGTGGGCTCCGAGGGCAAGGGCCTGTCCCGCCTGGTCCGCGAGAACTGCGACTCGATCCTGTCGATCCCGATCGCCTCGAAGGTGGAGAGCCTCAACGCGTCCGTCGCGGCGGGCGTGGTGCTCTCGGAGTTCGCCCGCCAGCGGCGGGTCAAGCGGTGACGCCTGCCGGTGACGCAGGCGGGTAATGTGCTTGGTGCTCTTCATATTTGACTCTGACCAAAGGAGATCGTCTTGCTCGGTTCGCTGCACGAAGGTTCGATGCGATTCGCTGTCGGCAGCGCTGATCTGGTCGGCGGCACGGACGGGCCGGGGCTGAGCCCGGGCTCGCTGGTGGTCGGCTCGGCAGCGGCCCCGTGGGCACTGGTGCAGGCGGCCGCCCAGTCGCTGGGGATTCCGCTGGAGTGGCTCTTCCCCGTGCCGTGACCCACTCGTGCCCGCGCCGTGAGTGACCCTGGTCCGTGCCCTGACCCGTCCTCGCGGTGGTCATGCGAGGGGGCGGCGGGGTGACCGGCAGCGGTCGAACGTCGCCCGCGCGTACTCCCACGTCTCCTCGCCGTAGTAGAGGTGGCCGGCCAGCGTGTACAGGCCGGCCAGTCTCTGGTATGTCCAGGCCCGGTCGAGGAAGGTGGCGTCGATGCTGCCGACATAGTGGGCCAGGACGTTTTCCACGAACCGGGGGCCGTACTCGTACAGTTCGGCGAAATCGATGGCCGGGTCGCCTATACACATATCGGTGAAGTCGATCAGGCCCAGCCGACCCGGCGCACCGGTCGCGGATCGCGGTCCGTCAGTATGGCCGCGCTCCCAGTACAGGTGGCGGGCATAGATGTCGTAGTGCAGAAACACCCTCGGCAGCAGCGTGGACTGCAGAGCGGCCACCTCGTCACAGATCTCACGGGCCGTGCGCATCTCGTCCGGCGTGAGCACGTCGGGCATGTTGTTCTCCACGATTCCGCGCACGAAGTCCAGGTTCTCGGGCTGGTACGACGATGCCACCAGATCCATCGGCGGCACGCTGGTGTCCGTGATGTGGAGGGCCGACAGCAGCGCGCCGAGTTGTGCGGCGACAGCGGTCTGTTCGGTGACGGGCAGGCTGTGCAGCAGCTCCGGGGTGAGCCGTTCGCCGCGGACCATCGGGTAGCCCGCGAACCGGACGAGGCCCTCGTCTGGCTGCGCGCTCGCAGGCACATGTGTGTATCGGGGCAGTGCCGCCTCGACCCGCGGGGCCAGGTACTCGAGGACCGCGATCTCGGTGGGCAGCTGCGCGAGCGCCTGCTCGTCGGAGGGGAACCGGAACACCAGGTCCCGGTACCCGAGTGCGTCCTCGCCGGAGCAACCGCGACAGATGATCACCACGTGGTCCCAGCCCTCATCCGTGCGTGTGACCAGCTCCCAACGCAGTGTCGGGAAAGCCTCGCGGATCGCGTCGAGTTCGGGTGAGGACTCGGCGTCGAGGTCATGGATTCCACGGTCTGGGTTCACGCTCTTGACGCTAGAGCGCGACGAGGAGAATGTCTGCACCGCCACTCGGGTGATGAGTCGCTGCGGCAGCCCAGTTTCGGCGTGGTCCTGGGGAAATGCTGCACAGAACGACTCGACGGTGCTGTGTTGGCCTGCGCGGGGCGAGGGTGTGGGGCGGGCCAGGGCGTGGGGTGAGGGTGTGGGGCGTGGAGCAGCGTGGGGCGGGACGAGGGCGTGGGGCAGCGCGGGGTGTGGCGCCGCGGCGGGGGTCAGCGTCTGAGCGCGCCGACGCCCCGGGCCGCCAGGTAGATCACGAACGAGATCGTGGTGACGAACACCGAGACCGGCACGCCGGGTGCCAGTGAGAGCAGCATCCCGCCCACGGCCGCGACCTCGGCGAACAGGATCGTCAGCCCGATCGCGCGCGCCGGGCTCGAGGTCACGGCGGCCGCGGCGGCGGCCGGGGTGATGAGCAGCGAGAGCACCAGCAGCGCGCCCACGACCTGCACGGCCTGGGCGGCGGCGAGCCCCACGAGCACCGCGAAGATCATGTTGATCGCCTGCACCGGCACACCGCGGGCCTCGGCCACCTCCGGATCGGCCGAGGAGAACACCAGCGGCCGGTACAGGGCCACGAGCGCGGCGCAGATGATCGCGGCCACCACCGCCATCTGCACCACCCCGTGCTCGGACACCCCCACGATCTGCCCGGTGAGCAGGGCGAACGCGGTGCCGGACCGGCCGGGGTAGAGGTGGATGAACAGCACGGCCAGCCCGAGCCCGAACGCCAGCACCACCCCGATCGAGGAGTCACGCTGGGAGACCCGCGAGCCCATCAGCCCGAACATCAGGGCGGCGATCACCGACCCCACGATCGCGCCCAGCCCCAGATTGAGGCCGAACAGCAGCGCGGCGGCGGCGCCGGTCAACGCCAACTCGCTGGCACCGTGCACGGAGAACGACATCTGCCGCATCACGATGAACGGCCCGATCGCCCCGGCGAGCAGACCGAGCAGTGCTATCGCGATGAGCCCGTACACCACGAAGTCCTGCTGCAGCAGGTAGCCGGTGGTCTCGACGTCCGTCAGGGACCGTCCGATCTCGAGAAGTCGGTCCATCAGTGCGCTCCGTGGTCGTCGTCGTCGTGATGGTGGTGCCCGGTCGCGAACGGCTCGGCCACGAGGTGCTGGGTGTCGCCCACCACGACGATCTGGCCGCGCACCCGCAGCACCTCGACGGGCGAGGAGTACAGCTCGGACATCGACTCGGTGGTGAACACCTCGTCGGGTGTGCCGATGCGGTGCCGGCCGTCGACGATGTAGAGGACGCGGTCGACCATCGGCAGGACGGGGTTGATCTCGTGGGTGACGAAGACGATCGCGGTGTCGTCGCGGCGCCGCCGGTGGTCGAGCACCGAGGCGACGGTGCGCTGGCCGGTGAGATCGAGGCTGAGCAGCGGTTCGTCGCAGAGCATGACGCACGGGTCGCAGGCGATGGCCTGGGCCACGCGCACGCGCTGCTGCTCGCCTCCGGACATCCGGCCGAGCGGCTTGTCGGCGAGCTTTCCGGCCTCGAGCCTGGCCAGCGACTCCTCGACGATCCGCCGTTTCTCACCGCGTCGCCCGGGCCATCCGGGTCCCCAGCGGGTGCCGTCGATACCCAGGCTGACCAGGTCGCGGCCGCGCAGGGTGATGCCGGGGTCGAAGGCGCGCTGCTGCGGCACGTATCCCAGGTGGGTGCCGCGGTAGCCGGGTGCGCGGCCGTCGACGAGCACGGTGCCGGCGTCGGGCTTGTGCTCGCCGAGCAGCACCTTGAGCAGGGTGGATTTGCCGGCGCCGTTGGGGCCGAGGACGGCGACGAACTCGCCGGGGTCGATCCGCAGGTCGAGGTCGCGTACGAGGGTGCGTCCGCCGCGCGAGATGGTCACGCCGTCGAGCGAGACGACGGGGCCGGGGCCGGGGACGCCGCGCTCGTGGTCGTCGTCGGTCGGCGGTGTGGTGGGCACGGGGTCGGTGGTCACCGTGATCCTTCCGGGGTGGCGCCGTCGAGGGCGCGGGTCAGGTCGTCGACGACGCCCCGCATCCAGGTGAGATAGTCCGTGCCGTCGGGGAGGGTCTCGGTGAGGTCGACGACGACGACGTCGGCGCTCTCCGCAGCATCACGGACACGGGCGGTCACGGCTGTGCCGGTCTGGGAGTTGTAGGCCAGGAAGGCGACCCGACGCTCGTCGAGCAGGGCGAGCAGGGCGGCGAGGTCGGCGGCTGCCGGGTCGGTGTCGTCCTCGACGGAGGCGAGGAAGCCGCGCGGCGTCAGGTCGACCATGTGCGCGGTGTCGAACAGGTGCGCGCCGATGCGCTCGGTCTGGGCGTAGGGGAAGTGGCCGCGGTCGTGGATCTCGTCGAGCTGCTGCCGGAGCGGGTCCAGCTGTGCGCCGAAGTCCCGGGCGTTGGCGCGGTAGTCGTCGGCGTGCTCGGGGTCGAGCTCGGACAGTTCCTCGGCGGTGCGCTCGGCCACGGCGGCGACGGTGGGCAGGCTGAACCAGACGTGTTCGTTGGTGCCGGATTCGTGGGAGTGGGTGTGGCCGCCGGTGGCGGTGTCGTCGTCGCCCTGATCGTCCCCGGCGTCATCCGTGCCGTCGTGGGCGTGCCTGTCGTGACCTGCGTCGTCGTGGTCGTGCCCGTCGTGACCTGCGTGGTCGTTGGCGTGGTCGTCGTGACCTGCGTCGTCGTGGGCATGGTCGTGGGACGGCGCGGCCTCGCCGGTGACCCGCGCGTACTCGTCGACCGCCCGCACCACCGGCACGTCACCGGCATTGTCCAGGGCGAGGTCGACGAACGAGTCGTAGCCGCCACCGTTGTAGACCACCAGGTCGGCGCCGGCGACACGGGCGGCGTCGGCCGGGCTCGCCTCGTAGGAGTGGGGGTCGGCGGTGGGGTCGGAGATCACGGCCTCGACCGTGACGCCCGGGCCAGCGACCTGCTGCACGATGTCGGCGTAGACGGTCGTGGACGCCACCACGGTCGGGCCGTCCCCGCCGGTTCGTGCAGAGTCGGAGCCCCCGCCGCACGCGGTGAGGGCGCCGGCACCGAGGAGGACGGTGGCGAGCAGGGCCAGTGCCCGGGCCGTGCCGGGACGTCGTGGCCGGCGGGAGGTCGACATGGGCACCACTCCTCGGGAGACGGGATCGGTAATGGGAACCATTGTCAGTAAGTGTACGCCCGGGCCGGGGCGCACCGCATCCGGCGGGGTGCCCGATCCGATCATTCTCACGCGCCGGACCGCCCCGCCCTTACACGCCGGACCGCCCCGCCCATCGGAATCCGCCACACACACCGGGCCCGATAGGTGAGGCGCAATCAGATAAGTGTGGCGGTGCCGAGTGGGGTCTTCCGCGGGGCCGGCCGAGCGGTGCCGAGTGGGGTCTTCCGCGGGTCGGCAGAGCGGGTCCGCCGGCTCAGCCGCGCAGGTCGGCCAGGGTGCCGAGCAGGCGGACGACGGCGGGGATGTCCGCCACCCGGTGTCCCGCTGCGGTGGGGCCATCGCCCACCTTGATGCCGACATCCTGCGCCCGCAGCTGTGCGAATCCGCGCTCGTCGGTCACGTCGTCGCCGATGAACAACGCCACCTCCGCCCCGGTCTGAGCCACCAGCCTGGAGATCGCGGCGCCCTTGCTCGCCTCGCGGACGGCG
>DWWG01000054.1 GCA_019119875.1 Candidatus Dietzia intestinigallinarum
GCGGCCGGCGCCGTCGTCGTCGTCACCGGCCGGGTCAGCCGCGAGGCGCTGGTCACCGGCGCCTCGGCCGCACACCACGGCTGGACACCGTCGGCCCTGGACGCGCTCGCCGGATCGGTCGCGGTGGGGCACGTCCTGTCCGGTGGTCCCGGCGCGACCGGCGTCGTGGACTCCTCCACGGACGTCACCCGCACCACCGACCCGGTCACCGGCGGCTACCCGATCGCCGAGGTCGCGGACGACGGTTCGGCCGTCATCACCCGCCACCCCTCCGCGTTCGGCTCCGTCACCGTCGGCACCGTCACCGACCAGCTCCTCGACGGCGTCGCCGGCGCCCGGTACGCCGCGCCCGACGTGGTGCTGCGACTCGACTCGGTCCGCCTGGTGCAGGAGGGGACCGACCGGGTCCGACTCGGTGGCGCCCGGGGCGAGGCGGCGCCCCCTGTCGTGGCCGTGGTCGGCATGTCCAGGGGGGACCGGCGTCCCACGCGCGTGGCCCGACCGCTTCCGCAGGAGGACTCCGGCCACGCCGTGGTCCTGCCCGACGGCAGCCGGGTGAGCGTTCCGGTTCCCCCGGAGACCGCGCCCATCGGCCCCGGCGACCTGCCGACCCCGTGGAGCCCCGGTGCCGTGCCCGGCGGGGCGCGCGTGAGCACCACACTCGGCTCGGTGGCCAGCGTGCGCCGCGGCGTCGTGGGCCGGGGGGTCAACATCGCGGTGTGGACCTGGGACGATTCGGCGTTCGCGTGGCTGGCCGACGAGTTCACCACGGAGCGGATGCGTGAGCTCGTCCCGGAGCTGGAGGGCATGGACGTGCGGCGTTATCCGCTGCCGAACCTGCGCGCGGTCAATCTGGTCGCCCGTCCGCCGCGCGGTGAGGACCTGCGACCGGGACTCGGCGCCGACCTCGCCTCCGCCCGGATCGAGGTTCCGGGGGAGCTCCTCGAGTACGGCCCCTGATCCCGGTCGAGCCCGGGGCGCTCCGGGGCGCCCCGGGCGGGGAACGGCCGTTGCGGTCAGTTCATCGACCGCAGTTCGACCTTGCGGATCTTGCCGGTCGCGGTGCGCGGGATCGTGTCGGTCACCACCACGTGTCGGGGACGCTGCGAGGGGGTGAGGCGTTCCGCCCCGAACCGCAACACCGACTCGATCAGCTCGTCCTCTCCCGGGGCGTCACCGGTGGCCACGACCACCACCACGACCTGCTCGCCCCACGTGTCGTCCGGGCGGCCGATGCAGGCGACCTCGGCGAGGTGCGGGTGGTCCATGAGGACGCGCTCGACGTGGAGCGAGCTGACGTTCTCGCCGCCGGATTTGACGATGTCCTTGACGCGGTCGGAGAACCACACGACGCCGTCCGGGTCGATGCGGCCGAGGTCGCCGGAGTGCATGTGCCCGCCGAGGAAGACCGCCGCGTTGGCCTCCGGGTTGTTCCAGTAGCCCTCCATGACGGTGGGCCCGCGGTAGGCGAGTTCGCCGTCGGTGTCGACCTCGAGCAGCGTCTCTCCGCCGGGCTCGCAGATGCGGTTCTCGGCCACGGGGGCCGGGTATCCCCAGGAGTCGGATTTGTCGGGGTTGAGTTCGGGCCACTGCATGACGGTGGCCGGGGTGCACTCGCTCATGCCCGAGCCGAGGATGATCTTCGCGTCCGGTAGTGCGGCCTCGAGTCTGGTGCGCATCTCGGCGGACATCGGTGCCATGGCGTAGAGGAGCATCTCGATCGAGCTCAGGTCCAGCCCGCGGTCCCTCCCGTCGGCCAGGGCCTCCAGCATCAGCGGCAGGCCGACGAGGTGGGTGGCGCGCACCCCGGCGACGGTGTCGGCGTAGCGCACCGGGTCGAAGCCGGCCAGGAGGTGGATCGTGGCGCCCATGGTGATGCCGGCGAGGAGGACGCCGTTGAGTCCCGCGGTGTGGAACAGGGGCAGTGGCAGCACGGTGATCGCGCCGGTGGCGCCCCAGCCCATTCCGAAGATGGCCCCGTTGGACAGGCCGGCCATGGTCACGGCGAGGTGGGAGGTGAGGACGCCCTTGGGGCGGGAGGTGGTGCCGGAGGAGTAGAGGCACTGGACGATCTGGCGGTCGGCGATCACGGTGTCGGGGTTGGTGTCGTCGCTCGACAGCAGGTCGTCCCAGTTCAGCAGGGCGGGGCCGTCCGGTGCCGCCTCCAGTCCGTCCGGGACGGTGCCGATGACGACGACGTGGTCGATCGCCGGTACGGCGGCGGTCGCCCCGAGTGCGAGCTCCGCGAGATCCGGATGGACCACGAGCACCCGGGTTCCGGAGTCGACGAGGGCGTGCACGATGTTCTCCGGTCCCGACAGGAGGTTGACGGGGAGGGCGACCATGCCGGCCTTGGCCGCGCCGAAGTAGGCGGCGACGAACTCCCGGCAGTTCGTGGACAGGATCGCCACGGGCTCCTCGGCCCGCACCCCGAGTTCGGAGAGCCCGTGTGCCACGCGGTTGGCGGTCGATTCGAGCTCGCGGTAGGTCCACGATCCGGTCTCGTCGGTGAGGGCCGTGCGGGAGGAGAAGGTCGCGGCGGCGCGGGTCGGGATGTCTCCGACCGAGCACCGGCGGGCGAGGGCGTGGTCGACGGGATCGATCCCGGTGGGGTCGAGGTGCATGGGGGCTCCGGTTCTGGGCTGGGGGTCGGCGACACCCCGACACCGTGTGAGGTGGGTCACGTCCACGATAGCCTCGCAGGGGTGGCGGAAATTTACAAGCAATCACGCTTGCTTTGTTTGTGGTCAGGTGGGATCGTGATCCGCATGACACACGCGCAGCCCGTCGCGACCGAGGATCCCCACGCGGCCCTCGCCGCGCTCAACGCCAGGCTGGACGAGCTGGTGACCACCGCCGGCGCCGACCTCTGGAACGCCGACACCCCCGCCGCGGGTTGGGATGTGGCCATGCAGATCGCCCACCTGGCCTGGACCGACGAGGTCTCGCTCACCGCAATACGGGACGCCGGGGCCTTCCAGTCCGTCGTGGACTCCGCCACGGGCGACCCCACCGGGTTCGTCGACGCCGGTGCCGCCGAGATCGCCGCCACCGGCCGGGACGAGGTCCTCGCACGCTGGCGCCTGGCCCGCGGTGAACTCGCCGACGCTTTGACGTCCGCCGATCCGGGGGAGAAGATCCCGTGGTTCGGGCCGCCCATGCGTCCCCGGTCGATGACCACCGCGCGGATCATGGAGACCTGGGCCCACGGTGTCGACGTGGCCGATGCGCTCGGCATCTCCGTCAGCGAGGACCCGGCGTTCGTCGGGGCGCTGCCCCACGTCGCCAGGTTGGGGTTCAAGACCCGCGCCTTCGCCTACATGATGAACGGGCTTTCGGCCCCGTCCTCCGAGATCCACGTGCGCCTCACGCGGCCCGCCGGAGGACTCGTCGAGTTCGGTCCCGCCGACGCCGAACAGCGGGTGAGCGGGTCACTCGTCGACTTCTGTCTGCTGGTCACCCAACGCGTCCACCTCGCCGACACCGATCTGGAGGCCCTGGGGGAGGACGCGGCGCAGTGGCTGCGGATCGCCCAGGCGTTCGCGGGCCTGCCGGGAGGCGGCCGCGAGGAAGGAGCACGGGCATGAGCGCCGACCAGCGCCCGCTGCGCGTGGGGAACATGTCCGGTTTCTACGGGGACCGGATCTCGGCCATGCGCGAGATGCTCGAAGGCGGCGAACTGGACGTCCTCACCGGCGACTATCTGGCCGAACTGACGATGCTCATCCTCGGGCGCGACAGGATGCGGAGCCCCGAGCTGGGATATGCCAAGACCTTCCTGCGCCAGCTCGAGGACTGCCTCGCGCTGGCGCTGGAGAAGAAGGTCACGATCGTGGCCAACGCGGGCGGCCTCAACCCCGCCGGTCTGGCCGACGCGATCCGCGAGATCGGCGCACGGCAGGGCCTGGACGTCAAGGTCGCCCACGTCGAGGGCGACGACCTCATCGACCGGGTGGACGAGCTCGGCCTCCCGGCAGATGCGGGCGTGCCCGTCACCGCCAACGCCTACCTGGGGGCCTTCGGGATCGCGCGGTGCCTGGACGCCGGTGCCGACGTGGTGGTCACCGGCCGGGTCACCGACGCCTCCGTGATCGTCGGACCCGCGATCAGTCATTTCGGATGGGGCCGCGGCGACCTCGACGCGCTGGCCGGCGCCACCGCCGCCGGGCACGTGATCGAGTGCGGGACGCAGGCGACCGGCGGCAACTACGCCTTCTTCAACCGCGGCGAGATCGCCGACCCCGTCGCCCCGGGCTTCCCGATCGCCGAGATCTCCGCCGACGGCACCTCGGTCATCACCAAACACTCGGGGACCGGGGGCGCGGTGACGATCGGCACCGTCACCTCCCAGCTCCTGTACGAGGTCACCGGCGCCCGCTACGGCGGCCCCGACGTGGTGACCAGGCTCGACACCGCCCGCCTCCGGCAGGAGGGACCGGACCGCGTGCGGATCTCAGGGGTCCGCGGCGAACCGGCCCCGCCCACCACCAAGGTGTCGGTCACCTGTCTCGGCGGACACCGCAACGAGATCACCTTCCTGCTCACGGGCCTGGACATCGAGGACAAGGCGGCGCTGGTGGAACGCCAGTTCCGCGCCGGCCTCGAGCGTGAACCGGCCGAGCTGCAGTTCCGGCTCCACCGGACCGACCACCCGGACGCCGACACCCAGGCGGCCGCCACGGCGATGCTGACCATCGTCGGCTGGGACACCGATGCGGACGTGGTGGGCCGGGCGTTCACCGACGCCGCGGTCGCCCTGACCCTGGCGAGCTACCCCGGTGCCACACCCAGCGGGCCACCCGCCCGGGGCGGGCCGTATGGCGTGTACGTCCCCGCCTACCTCGACCAGGCCGCGGTTCCGCACATCGCGGTGCTACCCGACGGGACCCGCGTCGAGATCGCGCCGCCCGCCCAGACCGCGGAGATGGGCGACGGCCACGCCTCCGACGGGCTCGACGCCGACGGCGCACCCCTGACCGACCGGGCCGCGGCGGGCGGTCCCACCAGCCGCCGTCCGCTCGGGGACGTCCTCGGGGCCCGCTCCGGCGACAAGGGCGGCACCGCCAACATCGGCCTGTGGGCCGGCGGCGACGAGTCCTACCGGTGGATGCTCGACACGCTCACCGTCGACGAGCTGCGTCGCCTGCTGCCCGAGACCGCCGACCTGCCCGTCGAGCGCTACGAACTGCCCCGGCTGCGCGCGGTGAACTTCGTCATCGACGGGCTGCTGGGCAAGGGCGTCGCCCACGGCTACCGATGGGACCCGCAGGCCAAGGGGCTGGCCGAGTGGCTGCGCTCCCGGGTCGTCGAGATCCCCGATCACCTCGACGCCCCCGTCGCCGCACCTGCGAGCACCACCGAGGAGAACCAGTGACCATCCCCCCACACGTCCCCGGCGACCCCTGGTACACCGAGGAGCGTCTCACCCTGCGCGAGACCGCCCGCCGGTTCGCCGAGCGCGAGATCCTGCCACACCTGGCCGAGTGGGAGAACGCCGGCAGGATTCCGCGCGAGCTGCACCGGAAGGCCGGCGAACTCGGCCTGTTGGGGGTCTCCTTCCCCGAGGAGTCAGGCGGCGGCGGAGGCGACGAGATCGACTCCCTGGTCGTGTGCGAGGCCCTCCACGAGGCGGGCGTCTCCGGTGGCGTGTTCGCCTCCCTGTTCACCTGCGGCATCGCCGTTCCCCACCTGGCCCGGTCCGGGCGGCCCGACCAGATCGAGCGCTGGGTCGCGCCCACGCTGGCCGGCGAGATGATCGGCTCCCTGGCCATCACCGAGCCGGGCGGCGGCTCCGACGTGGGGCATCTGACCACCACCGCCCGCAGGGACGGTGACCACTACGTGGTCGACGGCGCCAAGACCTATATCACCTCCGCCACCCGCGCCGACTTCGTCGTGACCGCCGTCCGCACCGGCGGCGACGAGCTCGCGGGCGCCGCCGGCGTGAGCCTGCTGGTGATCCCCACCGACACTCCCGGGTTCCACATCTCCGCGCCGCTCGACAAACTCGGCTGGCGGGCCTCCGACACCGCCGAGCTCACCTTCACCGACTGCCGCGTGCCGGTCGACAACCTCGTCGGCGCGGAGAACGACGGGTTCGCCCAGATCGCTCTCGGGTTCGTCAGTGAACGCGCGGCCCTGGCCTGTCAGGGCTATTCGCAGGCCCAACGCTGCCTGGACCTCACCCTGGACTGGGTGCGCGAGCGCGAGACGTTCGGTCGGCCGCTGCTGTCCCGCCAGGCGGTGCAGAACACGGTCACGGAGATGGCGCGCCGTATCGACGTCGCACGAACCTACACCCATCACTGCGTGAACCTCGCGGTGTCCGGGCACGATGCGATCGCCGAGGTGTGCTTCGCCAAGAACACCGCGGTCGAGACGGCCGAGTGGGTCGCCGACCGGGCGGTGCAGCTCTTCGGCGGGCTCGGGTACATGTCCGAGTCCGAGGTGAGCCGCCAGTACCGCGATGTCCGCCTCCTGGGGATCGGCGGCGGCACCACCGAGATCCTCACCACTCTCGCCGGACGACGTTTGGGGTACACCGCATGACCATCCTGCGTTCCACGCTCGACACCACCAGCGCCGAGTTCGGCGCCGCGCGCCAGGCCATGGAGGGCAAGCTGACCCAGCTCGCCGCCGACCTCGAACCGGCGCTCACCGGGGGCAGCGAGCGCAGCGTCGCCCGCCACCGGGAGCGCGGCAAGTGCACCGCCCGCGAGCGGATCGACATGGTACTGGACCGGGAGTCACCGTTCCTCGAGTTGTGCGCGCTCGCCGCGTGGGGCTCGGACTTCCAGACCGGCGCCTCGGTGGTGGCCGGCATCGGGGTCGTGGAAGGGGTCGAGTGCCTGCTGGTGGCCAACGACCCCACGGTCAAGGGCGGCACCTCCAACCCGTGGACCCTGCGCAAGATTCTCCGGCTCAACGACGTCGCCATGAAGAACCGGCTCCCGGTCATCAGCCTCGTCGAATCCGGCGGCGCCGACCTGCCCACACAGAAGGAGGTGTTCATCCCGGGCGGCGGCCTGTTCCGTGACCTCACCCGCCTGTCCAAGGCCGGCATCCCCACCATCGCGGTGGTCTACGGCAACTCCACCGCGGGCGGCGCGTACGTGCCCGGCATGAGCGATCACGTGGTGATGATCGAGGGGCGGTCGAAGGTCTTCCTGGCCGGTCCGCCGCTCGTCAAGGCGGCCACCGGCGAGATCTCCGACGAGGAGACGCTCGGCGGCGCGGACATGCACGCGCGGGTCTCGGGCCTCGCCGATCACCTGGCCGTGGACGAGGCCGACGCCGCCCGCATCACCCGCGGGATCGTCCGTCGCCTGAACTGGACCAAGGCCGGCCGCGCCCCGCGCGCGCAGGTCGCCGAGCCGCTGTACTCGGCCGAGGAGCTGCTCGGGATCGTCCCCGAGGACCTGAAGGTGCCGTTCGATCCGCGCGAGATCATCGCCCGGATAGTGGACGGCAGTGATTTCGACGAGTTCAAGCCGTTGTACGGGGCGAGCCTGGTGACCGGGTGGGCGGAGATCCACGGCTATCCGGTCGGCGTCATCGCCAACGCCCGCGGCGTTCTGTTCAGCGAGGAGGCGCAGAAGGCCACCCAGTTCATCGAGCTGGCCAACCGGTACGACACCCCGCTGTTGTTCATGCACAACACGACCGGCTACATGGTCGGCTCGGAGTACGAGCAGGGTGGGATCATCAAGCACGGCTCGATGATGATCAACGCGGTCTCCAACTCCGAGGTCCCGCACCTGTCGCTCATCACGGCGGCCTCGTACGGTGCCGGGCACTACGGGATGTGTGGTCGCGCGTTCGATCCACGGTTCCTGTACAGCTGGCCCAGCGCCAAGTCCGCGGTGATGGGTGCGGAGCAGCTCGCCGACGTGGTGACCTCGGTCGCCTCCGCGGCGTCGGCCGCGCGCGGCGAGGAGATGGACCCGGAGACCATCGAGGGTCTCAAGACCGCGATCGCCGACCAGATAGAGAAGGAGTCCCTACCGGCCTTCCTGTCCGGGATGCTCTACGACGACGGCGTGATCGACCCCCGCGACACCAGGACCGTGCTGGGTCTCAGCCTGTCCGCGATCCACTCGGCTGAGGTCGCCGGCACGAGCCGCTTCGGCGTCTTCCGGATGTGAGGAATCAGACCATGACTGCACACGACTCCGCTCCCGCGACGCCGTCGCCCACCTCGCCGTCGGGCGCGGGCGCCGCGCCGGTCACGACGACGAGGCCGATCACCTCCGTCCTGGTGGCCAATCGCGGTGAGATCGCCCGTCGCGTCCACCACACGGCCCGGACGCTGGGGATGACCACGGTGGCCGTCTTCTCCGACGCCGACGCAGGTGCCCCGCACGCCCGTGAGGCCGACGCGGCGGTGCGGCTGCCCGGTAACACGCCGGCCGAGACCTATCTGCGTGGTGACCTGGTGATCGCCGCCGCCGAGGCGGCGGGCGCCGACGCGATCCACCCCGGATACGGCTTCCTGTCCGAGAACGCCGGGTTCGCCCGCGACGTCATGGCGGCCGGTCTGACCTGGGTCGGGCCGCCGGTGGCCGCGATCGAGGCGATGGGGTCCAAGATCGAGGCCAAGAAGCTGATGGCCGCCGCCGGCGTGCCCCTTCTGACCGATCTCGAGCCCGCCGACGTCACCGAGGACATGCTGCCGGTGCTGGTCAAGGCCTCCGCCGGTGGTGGCGGGCGCGGGATGCGCGTCGTGCGCACCCTCGACACCCTGCACGACGAGATCGCGGCCGCCCGGCGCGAGGCCGCATCGGCGTTCGGCGACGACGCGGTCTTCTGCGAGCGCTACCTCGAGCGCGGCCGGCACATCGAGGTGCAGATCATGGCGGATGCCCGGGGCACCGTCTGGGCGGTGGGGGAGCGGGAGTGCTCCATCCAGCGGCGGCATCAGAAGGTGATCGAGGAGGCGCCGAGCCCGCTGGTCGAGCGTATCCCGGGGATGCGGGAGAAGCTCTACGACGCGGCCCGAGACGCCGCGGCGGCGATCGGCTACACCGGCGCCGGGACCGTCGAGTTCCTGGCGACCGACGACGGCGAGTTCTTCTTCCTCGAGATGAACACCCGCCTGCAGGTCGAGCACCCGGTCACCGAGGCCACCACGGGCCTGGATCTCGTGGCGCTCCAGCTGGACGTGGCCGCGGGACTGCCGCTGCCGTCGGCCGAACCGCCGGCCACCCGCGGCTGGTCGGTGGAGGCACGGTTGTACGCCGAGGATCCGGCCGACGACTACGCGCCCGGCTCCGGCACGCTCTGGGCGCTCGATGTCCCCGGGGTCGCCTCGTACTTCACGGGACCGCACCGCCCGGGCATCCGTCTGGACAGCGGGTTCGAGCCGGGACCGGACGGCGCGGAGATCGGCGTCCACTACGACCCGATGCTGGCCAAGGTCATCTCCCGGGGACGTACCCGCACAGAGGCCTGCGCGGCACTCGCGGCGGCGCTCGCCCGGGCCCGGGTCCACGGGTTGAGCACCAACCGGGCCCAGCTCGTGCGCGTGCTCCGCCACCCGGAGTTCGTGGCCGGGAACCTGTCCACGGCGTTCCTCGACGAGCACGGCGCCGACGGCCCCGACGGGGCTCAGCTCGCCGCGCCGCTGGCCGACGCCGAGGACGTGCGCATCTCGGCGTTGGCCGCCGCGATCGTCGCCGGCGGCGCGGAGCACGCCCGCGGACCGGTGGCGTCGGCCCCGGCCGGCTTCCGCAACGTGGGGCGCTCGCTGCAGACCCGCTCCTTCCGGGTCGGTGAGGACGATCTGACGGTGTCCTATCTCCGCGACCGCACCGGAATCCGCCCGGCCGAGGAGGACCTGGCCGCCGTCGTGACGATCGGCGCTGTGACCGCGTCCTCGCTCGAGGTGGAGCTCCGCGGCGTGCGCCGCACCCTCGAGGTCTCCCGGTATGCCAGGCCCGGCCACGACACCCGCGTCGAGGTGGACTCGTCGCTCGGTCCGGTCTCGCTCACGGAGCCCCCGCGGTATGCCGACCCCACTGCCGGGGCCGCTGCCGGATCGCTGCTCGCCCCCATGCCCGGTGCGATCATCCGTGTCGCCGTCTCGGTCGGCGACACGGTCACCGCAGGCCAGCCCCTGCTGTGGATGGAGGCGATGAAGATGGAACACACCATCTCCGCCACCGCGGACGGGGTGGTCACCGAGCTGCCGGTCTCGGTGGGGGACCAGGTGGCCGCGGATGCCGTCCTCGTCGTCGTCACAGAACCCGGCACCGACCCCACCTCCGGGCCCGCCACCACGACCCCCGACCCCACCTCCGGGCCCGCCACCACGGCCCCCGACGCCGCTTCCGGCCCCGAACAGGAGTGATCCACGATGACCGACACCGCATCCGTCCCCAACCCCGTGATCGACACCGACGAGCAGCAGCAGCTACGGAAGGTCGCCCACGACCTGGGCTCGCGCTACGGACTGGAGTACATGCGGTCCAAATCCGACGCCGGCGAGACCACGGACGAGCTGTGGTCCGAGGCCGGGAAGCTCGGCCTGCTCGGCGTGAACCTGCCCGAGGAGTACGGCGGGGGCGGCGCGGGCCTGACCGAGCTGGCGATCGTGGAGGAGGAGCTCGCCGCGGCCGGCGCGGGACTGCTCATGATGGTGGTCTCGCCCGCCATCAACGGCACCATCATCTCCCGGTTCGGCACAGCGGAGCAGAAGAAGCGGTGGCTGCCGGGCATCGCGTCGGGGGAGACGATCACCGCGTTCGCGATCACCGAACCCGACGCCGGCTCCAATTCCCACGCCATCACCACCACCGCGCGGCGGGACGGCTCCGACTTCCTCATCAGCGGCCAGAAGACCTACATCTCGGGCGTGGACCAGGCCGACGCGATCCTCGTCGTGGCCCGGCTCGAGGGTGCGACCAGCGGGCGCCTGGAGCCCGCGCTGTTCATGATGCCCACCGACGCGCCGGGCCTGGCCAGGACGCACATCCCCACCGAGGTGCGCACCCCGGAGCGGCAGTTCCAGCTGTTCTTCGACGACGTCCGCCTGCCCGCCGAGGCGCTGATCGGCGACGGCGACACCGCGCTGCTCATGCTCTTCGCCGGGCTCAACCCGGAGCGGATCATGGCCTCCGGCATGGCCTGCGGGACCGCCCGCTACGCGCTCGACACGGCCACCAGGTACGCCAATGAGCGTCAGGTGTGGAAGACCCCCATCGGCGCGCACCAGGGGCTCGCGCACCCGCTCGCGCAGTGCAAGATCGAGCTCGAACTCGCCCGGCTCATGATGCGCAAGGCCGCCGCGCTGGTCGACGCGGGCATGGACGAGCTCGCCGGTGAGGCCGCCAACATGGCCAAGTACGCCTCCGGCGAGGCGTCTGCGCGGACGGTCGACCAGGCCATCCAGACGCTCGGCGGCAACGGCCTGTCCGTGGAGTACGGGCTCGCCGGCCTGCTAGCCGCCTCCCGGCTGCCGCGCATCGCGCCCGTCAGCCGGGAGATGATCCTCAACTACGTGGCCCAGCACTCGCTCGGCCTGCCGAGGAGCTACTGAGGTGACGGAGACCGCGACCACGCCCCCGTCCGAACCCCACCTCGTCGACTATGAGTCCCGGGGCGGTGCAGCGCGCATCACCCTCGACTCCCCGCACAACCGCAACGCCATCTCCACCGCGCTCGTCACGCAGCTCCACGCGGCGCTCGAGAGGGCGGCGGCGGACGACGCCGCCCGGGTCGTCGTCCTCGGGCACACCGGCGGCACGTTCTGCGCCGGCGCCGACCTGTCGGAGGCCTCGGGCGACACCGGCGGCTCCCGGGGCGACTCGGGAGCGGAGCCACTGACGCCCGCGGACGCAGCCGCGGCACGCACCCGGACCTTCCTGGACCTGCTGCGGGCGATCATCGCCCACCCCAAACCCGTGATCGCCGCCGTCGACGGGCACGTCCGCGCGGGCGGGATGGGCCTGGTCGCGGCGTGCGATCTCGCGGTGGCCGGGCCGTCGTCGACCTTCGCGCTGACCGAGGTCCGGCTCGGACTCGCCGCGGCGATGATCTCCGTGCCACTGGCGGCGCGGGTGAACTCGCGCGACCTCACCCGGGCGCTGCTGACGGGGGAGAAGTTCGACGCCGCCCACGCCCGGGCGATCGGCCTGCTGACCGAGGCCGCCGACGACGTCCCCGCGGCGGTCGACGAGCTCGTGGCCGCCTTCCGGCCCTGCTCGCCCCAGGGACTCGCGGAGAACAAGGCGCTTCTGTCCGGACCCCTGCTCGCCGAGCTCGACCAGCGCGGCGAGGCCCTGGCGGGCATCACCGCGAGGTTGTTCGGAACCGACGAGGTCGCCGAGGGGATGACCGCGTTCCTGGAACGCAGACCGCCCTCCTGGGCGGTGGATGCGGAGTAGCGTGGGATGTGATCCTGGTCACCTGACCAGTGTCGGGTCAACATCTCTCAACGAGGAGTACACGAATGCGTACCAAGGCCGCCATCATCCGTGAACCGAAGCAGGACGCGTGGGAGATCGTCGAGGTGGACATCGACGACCCCGGGGCCGGGGAGGTCCAGGTCAAGCTGGCCGCCTCCGGGCTGTGTCACTCCGACGAGCACCTGCTCACCGGAGACCTGGTGTTCGAGAAGTACCCGCTCATGGGCGGGCACGAGGGCGCCGGGGTCGTCACCAAGGTCGGCGAGGGCGTCATCGGGCTCTCCGAGGGCGACCACGTGGTCCTGGCCTTCATCCCCGCCTGCGGCACCTGCCGCCCGTGTGCGGAGGGACTGCAGAACCTCTGCGACAACGGTGCCGGACTGCTCTCCGGCAAGGCGATCAGCGACGACGGGTTCCGCGTCCACACCGCCGCCGGCGAGGACGTGGGGACGATGTGCCTCCTGGGCACCTTCGCGCCGTACGTCACCGTTCACCAGTCGTCCGTGGTGAAGATCGAGAAGGACATCCCGCTCGACAAGGCCGCGCTGCTCGGGTGCGGGGTCGCCACGGGCTGGGGTTCGGCCACTGAGATCGGCCGGGCCAGGGAGGGCGACGTCGTCGTCGTCGTGGGTGTGGGCGGCATCGGCATCAACTCGGTCCAGGGCGCGGCATCCGCGGGCGCGCGTGCGATCGTCGCGGTCGACCCGGTCGAGTTCAAGCGCGAGAAGGCGCTCGAGTTCGGCGCCACCCACACCTGCGCCTCGATGGACGAGGCCATGGCGTTGGTGGGGGAGATCAGCTGGGGCAGAATGGCAGACCTGGTGATCCTGACGATGGGCGTCGTCGAGGGCAAGGACCTGCTGCCGGGACTCCTGCTCACCGGCAAGGGCCGCCGCTGTGTCGTGGTGGGTCTCGGTGACATGACGGCCGTCGACGCCCAGGTGTCGATCCTGGACCTGGCGATGCAGCAGAAGACCCTCCAGGGGGCGATCTTCGGCGGCGTCGGGCCGCGCAAGCAGATCCCGCACCTGCTGCACCAGTACCGGGCCGGCAACCTCAAGCTGGACGAGCTGGTCACCAGGACCTACCGGCTCGAGGACATCAACCAGGGGTACCAGGACATGCGCGACGGAAAGAACATCCGCGGCGTCATCATCTACGACGAACAGGACTGGTGAGAGGAGAGGCGATGACGGCACCCGAGCAGCGCGCCCCCAAGCAGGACCGCAGCCGCATCACGCGGGAGCGACTGCTCGGAGCCTCGATCGACCTCCTCGCCACTCAGGGCTGGGCGGCGACCACCGTGGGGGCGGTGGCCGCCGCCGCCGGCGTCTCGCGGGGAGCCGCCCAGCACCACTTCCCGACCCGTGAGGACCTCATCACGGCCGCGCTCGTCCACATGATCGACCAGAGACTCGACAGCGTCCGCGCCGTCGGGCTCGACCTTCCCGGGCACGGCCCCGAACGCACCCTCGCGGTGGTCCGGTTGATCGTGGACCACTACACCTCCGACCTGTTCAAGGCGGCCCTCCAGGTCTGGACCGCCGCCGCCAGCGACCCCGCCCTGGCCGCGCGGGTGCTCCCGCTCGAGACCGCGATGTCGCGCGAAGTGCTCACGATCGCCGCCGGCGCACTCGGCCGCGATCCGCACGACGCCCGCGTCCGGCGCGCCATCCAGACCACCCTCGACCTCGCCCGCGGACTCGGCCTGGCCGACGTGCTCGCCGACGATTCGGAACGCCGCGACAAGATCATCCGCTACTGGGCCCAGACCATGGACGACGCGCTCGCCGGCACCGACCGGCTGCCCTCCGAGACGGCCCCGTGAGGTCCATTTTGACCGCGTGTCCCCACGGCGGTTAGGCTTGACCATCGTGCTCGCAGTATGCGAGCTGGAGGATCGTGCCCTGTAGGCCAGCGAGAGCGGCTGACGAGATCGCCCGTGCGCGGCGACAGGTGTACGAGAGTCCGGATACGAGCAACGTCCCAGTGACCGGTAGCCCCCTTGCGAAGCGGGGCCGCCAGCTAGAGAAAGTCGGTTCATGCCAACCATCAACCAGCTGGTCCGCAAGGGCCGCCAGGACAAGAAGTCGGCGACGTCGACGGCTGCCCTCAAGGGCTCGCCGCAGCGTCGTGGCGTGTGCACCCGCGTGTACACCACGACCCCCAAGAAGCCGAACTCCGCGCTCCGTAAGGTCGCCCGTGTGCGTCTGACCACCGGTGTCGAGGTCTCGGCATACATCCCCGGTGAGGGACACAACCTCCAGGAGCACTCGATGGTGCTCGTCCGCGGCGGACGGGTGAAGGACCTCCCGGGTGTCCGTTACAAGATCATCCGCGGCTCGCTCGACACGCAGGGCGTGAAGGACCGCAAGCAGGCCCGCTCCCGCTACGGCGCCAAGAAGGAGAAGTAATGCCTCGTAAGGGCCCCGCCCCCAAGCGCCAGCTCATCAGCGATCCGGTCTACGGCTCGCCGCTGGTCACGCAGCTCGTCAACAAGATCCTCACCGACGGCAAGAAGACGACCGCCGAGCGCATCGTCTACTCCGCGCTGGAGATCTGCCGTGAGAAGACCGGCACCGACCCGGTCATCACGCTCAAGAAGGCGCTGGACAACGTCCGGCCGGCCCTCGAGGTCCGCTCCCGCCGCGTCGGCGGCGCCACCTACCAGGTGCCGATCGAGGTCCGCCCGGGCCGCTCCACCACGCTCGCCATGCGCTGGCTGGTCACGTTCTCGCGGCAGCGTCGTGAGAACACGATGATCGAGCGCCTCGCCAACGAGATCCTGGACGCCTCGAACGGCCTGGGTGCCGCGGTGAAGCGCCGCGAGGACACCCACAAGATGGCCGAGGCCAACAGGGCGTTCGCGCACTACCGCTGGTGACCTCGCGGATCCGGTCGGGGCGTGTCCGCCGAGGACACCCCCCGCCCAGGGTCCCGCTGCCGCCCGTCAGGTGGCATCATTGACCAAGCCCCGTCTCGCCTCGATCCGAGCGCGTAGCAGGCACCTGAAATAACCCGGTTCGTAACGGTCGACTCCGACCGCACGGGCCACCGACGACTCACGATCGGGGAGAATCCGTGGCACAGGACGTGCTGACTGACCTCAACAAGGTCCGCAACATCGGCATCATGGCGCACATCGACGCCGGTAAGACCACCACGACCGAGCGAATCCTGTTCTACACGGGTGTCAACCGCAAGGCCGGCGAGACGCACGATGGTGCCTCCACGACCGACTGGATGGAGCAGGAGAAGGAGCGTGGCATCACGATCACCTCCGCTGCGGTGACCTGCTTCTGGGACGACAACCAGATCAACATCATCGACACCCCCGGTCACGTCGACTTCACGGTCGAGGTCGAGCGGTCGCTGCGCGTCCTCGACGGCGCCGTCGCGGTCTTCGACGGCAAGGAGGGCGTCGAGCCCCAGTCGGAGCAGGTCTGGCGCCAGGCCGAGAAGTACGACGTCCCCCGCATCTGCTTCGTCAACAAGATGGACAAGCTGGGCGCGGACTTCTACTACACCGTCAGCACGATCGTCGATCGTCTCGGTGCCAAGCCGCTGGTCCTCCAGCTGCCGATCGGTGCCGAGGACGAGTTCGACGGCATCGTCGACCTGCTCGAGATGAAGGCGCACTACTGGCGCGGCAAGACGGAGATCGGCACCGAGGCCTCGATCGAGGAGATCCCGGCCGACATGCTGGCCAAGGCTGAGGAGTACCGCGAGAAGCTCGTCGAGACGGTCGCCGAGACCGACGAAGAGCTCATGGAGAAGTACTTCGGCGGCGAGGAGCTCACCCTCGAGGAGATCAAGGCGGCCATCCGCAAGCTGGTCATCAACTCGGAGATCTACCCGGTCCTGTGCGGCTCCGCGTACAAGAACAAGGGCATCCAGCCCATGCTCAACGCGGTCATCGACTTCCTGCCCAACCCGCTGGACGTCGGCGAGGTCCACGGCCACAAGGTCGGGGACGAGGACACCGAGATCCTGCGTAAGCCGTCCAAGGACGAGCCGTTCTCGGCGCTGGCGTTCAAGATCGCCGTGCACCCCTTCTTCGGCAAGCTCACCTTCGTGCGCGTCTACTCGGGACGCGTCGAGCCGGGCACCCAGGTCGCCAACTCGACCAAGGGTAAGAAGGAGCGCGTCGGCAAGCTCTTCCAGATGCACGCCAACAAGGAGAACCCGGTCGACGAGGCCGTGGCCGGCAACATCTACGCCTTCATCGGGCTCAAGGACACCACCACCGGTGACACCCTGTCCGACCTGAACAACCAGGTCGTGCTCGAGTCCATGACGTTCCCGGACCCGGTCATCGACGTCTCGATCGAGCCGAAGACCAAGGCGGACCAGGAGAAGCTGGGCACCGCGATCCAGAAGCTCGCGGAGGAGGACCCGACCTTCACCGTGCGTCTGGACGAGGAGACCGGTCAGACCGTCATCGGCGGCATGGGCGAGCTCCACCTCGACGTCCTCGTCGACCGGATGAAGCGTGAGTTCAAGGTCGAGGCGAATGTCGGCAAGCCGCAGGTCGCCTACCGCGAGACCATCAAGGGCTCCATCGACAAGTTCGACTACACCCACAAGAAGCAGACCGGTGGTTCCGGTCAGTTCGCGAAGGTGCAGATCGCTCTCGAGCCCCTGGACCAGGAGGCCGTCGAGGAGGGCGAGACCTACCAGTTCGACGACAAGGTCACCGGCGGCCGCGTGCCCAAGGAGTACATCCCCTCCGTGGACGCGGGCATCCAGGACGCCATGCAGTACGGCATCCTGGCCGGCTACCCGATGGTCAACGTCAAGGCGACCCTCGTCGACGGTGCCTACCACGAGGTCGACTCGTCCGAGATGGCGTTCAAGGTCGCCGGCTCGATGGCCTTCAAGGAGGCCGCTCCCAGGTGCCAGCCGGTGATCCTCGAGCCGCTGATGGCCGTCGAGGTCACGACCCCCGAGGACTACATGGGGGACGTCATCGGCGACATCAACTCCCGCCGCGGCCAGGTCAACGCGATGGAGGAGCGTTCCGGCGCCCGCCTCGTGAAGGCCAGCGTGCCGCTGTCCGAAATGTTCGGCTACGTCGGCGACCTCCGGTCGAAGACGCAGGGCCGGGCCAACTACTCGATGGTCTTCTCCCACTACGCCGAGGTCCCGGCGAGTGTGTCGAAGGAGATCATCGCCAAGGCGACCGGCGAGTAACCGGTATGGTCCCGTTCCGCCTCCGGGTGGAGCGGGGCCGATGCCGGCGGCGCACGGTCGAACCTCCGGGTGGCCGCCGGTTCGTGCCTCACGGCACGATGAGTAAGATCAGATCCCACACAAAGCAGTGCCCACTACCCGAAGTGGGGACAGACCAGTCCAGGAGGACATCAAGTGGCGAAGGCGAAGTTCGAGCGGACGAAGCCGCACGTTAACATCGGCA
>DWWG01000055.1 GCA_019119875.1 Candidatus Dietzia intestinigallinarum
CCCGGCCGCACTGGTCTCGGGGGCGTTGACCCGCAGGTCGGCCTCGTCGATATCGGCCACGGGTGCGGCCCGGCGGATACGGGGGATCAGGCTCATGTCCCCCATTGTGCGTCGGAACGCACCAGGTTGCAGCCGGTGTCCGGGCTGTGGGCCCCTGTCAGTGGGCGCGGGGTGTGGCCGGGGCGGATCAGTCGTGGATGCGGCCGGGGTGGGCGTACACGGTCGCGCGGTCCTCTCGGCTGAAGCCGACCAGCGTCACACCCGAGTCGACCGCGAGGTCCACCGCGAGCGAGGACGGCGCGCTGACCGCCGACAGCGCGGGGATCCCCGCCATCGACGCCTTCTGCACGAGTTCGAACGACGCCCGGCCGGAGACCTGCAGGATGGTGTCGTGCAGCGGCAGGCGTCCCTCACGAAGGGCCCATCCGACGACCTTGTCCACGGCGTTGTGCCTGCCCACGTCCTCGCGCAGACAGAGCAGATGCCCGTCCGGGGCGAACAGTCCGGCGGCGTGCACCCCTCCGGTCTTGTCGAACACGCGCTGGTGCCGGCGCAGTCGCGCGGGCAGGGACAGCAGGACCTCCCGGGTGACCAGCGGCTCCGCTGGGCCGAGCGGGAAGTGGGTGGCGCGGCGTACCTCGTCGATCGAGTCCACGCCGCACACCCCGCACGCGCTGGTCATGGCGGTGGCCCGGGCCGACCGGGGTTCGGGGACGTCGGGGGAGACCGTCAGGGACAGGGTGTTGTAGTCCTGTTCGGAACGCCCGCTGACCGTGGTGCAGTAGCGCATCTCCGGCAGGTGGTCGCGGTCCCAGATGGCACCTTCGGAGACTAGGAGTCCTGCGGCCAGGTCCATGTCGTCACCGGGAGTCCGCATGGTCACGACGAACGGCTCCCCGTGGACGCGGATCTCGAGCGGCTCCTCGACCGCGAGGGTGGTCACCTCACGCCTGGTGTCAGCCCCGGCGATGATCCTGCGCGCGGGGTGACGAGTTGTCCGCCGTCCCATGGTCGACAAGCTTAGCCGTTGCAGCTGACCTGCTGCGGAGCAGCAGTGCGGTGAGCGCCACGGCAACCAGCCAGATCAGCGGGTACACGTTGGTGATGGTGGCGAAGACCACCGGCGGGATGTCGCCACCGAGCATGAACAGCCCCATCCCGACCCAGCGGTCGTCCGGGAAGTTGGTGTCCGGGAAGCTCTGCACCCAGTTCGCGGCGGCGACCCACAGCAGCGGCGGGAGGAGCCAGACGTACCAGCGGCGGGCGGCGAGTGCGTAGTGCACCGTCAGGACCAGCAGCGGGACCAGCCACACCCAGTGGTGCCCCCAGGTGAACGGCGAGACCATGGTCATGGTCATCCCCGCCAGCGTCAGGCCCAGGAGCCGGTGACCGGCGCGATGGGCCAGCAGCCCCACCCCCAGGCCGGCGGCGGCCACCAGGACGGCCCCGACCAGCCAGGCCCAGGTGGGGGCCATGTCCAGCCCCGCCAACCGCGCGATGCTGCCCCGCAGCGACTGGTTGGCGACCAACGAGTCCTGGCCGATCCGCTGGGAGTCGAACAGGGTCCCGGACCAGTACCGCGTCGCGTCGCGGGGGATGAGCAGGAATCCCAGTGCCACGGTGCCGAGGAACGTCAGCCCGGAGACCACGGCCATCCGCCACCGGCCGGTGATGACCCAGTACGCCCAGAAGAACGCCGGGGTGAGCTTGATCCCGGTCGCCAGTCCCGAGCCGATGCCCGCCCAGCGGCGCCCGGAACGCCAGGCCAGGTGATCGACCAGCACCAGGACCAGCAGCAGGACGTTGATCTGCCCCAGCCACAGGGTGGTGCGCACCGGCTCCAGGGACAGGGCGATCAGAGCCAGGCAGAGCGCGACCTGGGCGGTCACGCGGTCCGAGCGGTAGCCCAGGGCCCGGAAACACATGCGGATGGCGAGGTAGAGGAGCCCGAGCGTCGCCACCGCCCAGCCGGCCTCCATGAGCCGCGGGGTGACCTGGGTCAGCGGCGTGAACAGCAGCCCGGAGAACGGGGGATAGGTGAACGGCATCGGGGCGTAGTAGCGGCCCGAGTCGTCCCCGGAGAGCAGTCCCTCATACAGGGGGATCCCGTTGAGGACGGCGTGACCGCCCCACCGGTAGACGTTGATGTCCAGGAGGTTGCCGAAGATGCCCCACCACGGGGTCCGCTCGTCCGGTGCGCGCAGCACCATGATCACGGAGGCCAGCGCCAGGAGCGCGAGTGGACCACGGAGCCAGAAGGTGGTGGGCAGTGTTCGCATCGGATCAGAGCCTATCCCGACCCGGGCTCCTGCCCGACGAGATGATCAATGCTGATGAGGCCGCCACTTCCGCTGGGGGCCTGCGTCGCTCGGCGCGCAGCAGCGGAAGTGGCGGCCTCATCGGGGCCCGTTGTGGGCTGCCTGGATCGGTGGGCTGCCTAGATGTAGATGGCGGGGTCGATGTAGAACTGCGCGTCGCGCAGCTCCTCCTTGCTCGACCGGGCGGGCTTGGCCACACCCGGGATGCCCACGACGATCGAGTCGGCGGGGGCGTCCTTGACCACCACGGCGTTCGCCCCGACCGACGAGTCGTCGCCGATCTCGACCGGCCCGAGGATCTTCGCCCCCGCGCCGACGGTCACGCGGTGGCCCAGCGTGGGGTGCCGCTTGGTCTGCTTGAGCGAGACACCGCCGAGGGTGACACCGTGGTAGATCATGCAGTCGTCGCCGATCTCGGCCGTCTCGCCGATCACGACACCCATCCCGTGATCGATGAAGAACCGCCGCCCGATCCTCGCGCCGGGGTGGATCTCGATGCCGGTGAGGAACCGCGCGAACTGCGACAGGACACGGCCGGCCGTGCGGCCGGGCCCGCCCGCGTTCCACATGCGGTGCGACAGGCGGTGGATCCAGACGGCGTGCAGACCGGAATAGACGACCGCGTTCTCCACATCGCCCCGGGCGGCCGGGTCGTGGGCGCGCGCCGCGGCGAGGTCCTCACGCAGCGTGCGCAGGAGCCCCGCCGGGCGGTCGACGGTGCCTGACATCAGTCCCGGTACTCCTCGAACAACATGGTGGACAGGTAGCGCTCGCCGAAGTCGGGGACGATCACCACGATGTTCTTGCCGGCGTTCTCCGGACGCCGGGCCACCTCGAGCGCGGCCCAGACGTTGGCGCCGGCCGAGATGCCCGCGAGGATGCCCTCCTCGCGGCCGAGTCGCCTGGACACGACCAGCGAGTCCTCGAGCTCCGCGTCGATGACCTCGTTGTAGATCTCGCGGTCGAGGATCTCGGGGACGAAGTTGGCGCCCAGGCCCTGGATCTTGTGCGGGCCGGCCTTGCCCTCGGTCAGGATCGGGGAGTCCTTGGGCTCGACGGCGATGATCTCGATGTCCGACTTCTTCTCGCGCAGGAACTGCCCGGCGCCCGAGATGGTGCCGCCGGTGCCGATCCCGGCCACGAAGATGTCGACCTCGCCGTTCGTGTCCTCCCAGATCTCCGGGCCGGTGGTGCGGCGGTGCACGTCGACGTTGGCGGGGTTGCTGAACTGGCGGGCCAGCACGGCGTTCTCGCGGGTGGAGGCGACCTCCTCGGCCTTGGTGACCGCGCCCTTCATGCCCTCCGAGCCCGGGGTGAGGATGAGCTCGGCGCCGTAGGCGCGCATGAGGATCCGACGCTCCATCGACATGGTGTCGGGCATGACGATGACGGCCTTGAAGCCGCGGGCCGCCGCGACCATGGCCAGCGCGATGCCGGTGTTGCCGGAGGTGCCCTCGACGATCGTGCCGCCGGGCTTGAGCCCGCCCGACGCCACGGCGTCGTCGATGATGGCCGCGCCGATGCGGTCCTTGACGCTGTTGGCCGGGTTGGCCGACTCGAGCTTGGCGATGACATTCGCCCCGAGGCCCTCGGCGAGCGAGTTGAGACGGACCAGCGGGGTACGGCCGATGGTCTCGGTGATGTCGGAGTAGATCTGCGCCATAGTGCGTTCCGTTCTGGAGATATTGAACCGATCTGTCTATTCCGCAGTCTACGTGATGGAGCGGCACGACACGAGCGCCCTGCCGGGAAATGTTCCCCTGATTGCCACGGGGCCCCACCCCGTCGATAATCGACTGCGCTCCATTTCGTCGTCGTCCGAAAGGCCGCACCCGGCATGCGCGAGATCTCCGTCCCCGCCCAACGAACCTTCACAGGCTCCGACCTGATCCCGGTGGTGGCCCGAGGGCGCGCCACCACGAATCCGCGGGCGATCCCCTTCGAGTACCACGACGGCGACCGCTGGCGGCCCCTCTCCAACGCCGAGCTCGTCGAGCGCGTGGACAAGATCGCGGCCGGGCTCATCGCCTCCGGGGTCGAGCCCGGGGACCGGGTGGCGCTCATGGCCGGAACCCGCCTCGAATGGGTCCTGGTCGACCTCGCCGTCTGGACCGCCGGGGCCATCACCGTGCCGGTCTACCCCTCGTCCTCGGCCGGACAGCTCGAATGGATCCTCGACGACTCCGCGGCCAAGGTCCTCGTGGCCGAGAACGACGCCCACGTCGTCGTCGTCGGAGACGCCGACATCCCCGCCACCTGCACGCGGATCCTCTACCTCGACGACGGCGCACTCCAGACCCTCGAGGCCGACGGCGAGGCCGTCGAGGCCGAGACCCTCGAGGCCGCGCTGGCCACCCTCGCCCCCGACACCCCCGCCTCGATCATCTACACCTCCGGCACCACCGGACGCCCCAAGGGGTGCGTGATCACCCACCGCAACCTCCTGTCGGAATGCCACGCGCTGCTCGACCACCCCATCGGGTCCATGGCGCAGCAGGGCAAGAAGACCCTGATGTTCCTGCCCCTGGCCCACGTGCTCGCCCGCGCCGTGACCTACACCGTCTACCTGGGCGACGCCACCGTCGGGTTCTGGGACGACACCTCCACCATCCTCCCGCGCTTCGCCGACCTCCGGCCGCACATGATCCTCGGCGTCCCGCGCGTGTTCGAGAAGGTCCGCGACGGGATCGCCGCCAAGGCCGGCGCCAAGGGGGCCCTGCAGAAGAGCATCTTCGAGCGCGCCGAGGCCGTCGCCATCGAGGCCAGCCGGTTGCGCGGTGGCGACGGACTGGGCGACGCCCGCCGCCCCTCCCTGCTGCACACCGCCCAGCACAAGGTCCTCGACCTGGCCGTCTACAAGGCCGTCCGCGACGCGCTCGGCGGCCGGTGCGAGTACGCCATCTCCGGCGGCGGAGCCCTCCCCGACCGCATCTCGCACTTCTTCCGCGGCCTCGGCGTGCCCATCTACGAGGGCTACGGCCTCACCGAGAGCACGGCCGCCGCCACCGTCAACGGGCCCGGCTGCCAGCGCATCGGCACCGTCGGCCGACCCGTGGCCGGCACCAGCGTCCGGATCGCCGACAACGGCGAGGTGGAACTGGCCGGAGAGCTGATCTTCGACCGCTACTGGAACAACCCCGAGGCCACCGCCGAGGCCATCCGCGACGGTTGGTTCGCCACCGGAGACCTCGGCTCCCTCGACGCCGACGGGTACCTGACGATCACCGGTCGCGCCAAGGAGATCATCGTCACCGCCGGCGGCAAGAACGTCTCGCCGGGACAGATCGAGGACGCGATCCGTGCACACCGACTGGTCGGGCACGCCGTCCTCATCGGCGAGGGGCGCAGGTTCGTCTCGGCGCTGATCACCCTGGACGAGGCCGAGTCGGCCAACTGGGCGGCGGAGAACGGCCACGCCGGCGAACCGGCCGAGAACCTGGTCGACGACCCCGCGCTGCGGGCCGAGATCCAGTTCGCCGTGGACGACGCCAACCGCCAGGTCTCGCAGGCCGAGGGGGTCAAGAAGTTCGTCGTGCTGCCCCGCGACTTCACCGAGGAGTCCGGCGAGCTGACCGCGACGCTGAAGGTCAAGCGGCACGTGATCGCCGAGCGCTACGCCGACCAGATCGAGGGCATGTACGCCTGACCCGGCACGTCCCCTCCCCGGGGGCAGACGACGGCGCCCGGACCCTGTGGCAGGGTCCGGGCGCTCCGGCGTTCGCCAGGTCTTACTTGGCGTACAGGTTCTCGATGTCGTCCGCGAACCGGTCGTGCACGACGTTGCGCTTGAGCTTCAGCGTCGGGGTGAGCTCGCCGCCCTCGACCGAGAACTCGGCCGCGAGGATCTTGAACTTGCGGATGGACTCGGCGCGGGAGACGGACCTGTTCGCCCGGTCCACGGCGTCCTGCACCGCGCCCACCAGGTCGCCGTCCTGGATCAGGTCGGCGACCGAGCCGGTCTTGCCGTGCTTGTCGGCCCAGCCCGGGAAGGTCTCCTGGTCGATGGTGACGAGGGCGGCGATGTAGCTGCGGTTGTCGCCCACGACAACGGCCTGGCTGATCAGCGGATCCGAGGTGAGCAGGTCCTCGAGCTGTGACGGGGAGACGTTCTTGCCGCCGGCGGTGACGATGAGGTCCTTCTTGCGGCCGGTGATCGTCAGGTACCCGTCTGAGTCGAGCTCGCCGATGTCACCGGTGTGGTACCAGTCCCCGGTCCACGAATCGGCGTTGGCCTGCGGGTTCTGCCAGTAGCCCTTGAACAGGGTCTCGGCCTTGGCCAGCACCTCGCCGTCCTCGGCGATCCGGATGGTCACACCGGGGATCGGTGTGCCGACGGTGCCGATCTTGGCCGCGTTGATCGGATTGACGGTGAGGACTCCCGACGACTCGGTGAGGCCGTAGCCCTCGAGGAGGTCGAAGCCCGCACCCCGGTAGAAGTGGCCGAGGCGGGCGCCGAGCGGTCCGCCGCCGGAGATGACGCGGTCGCACTCGCCGCCCAGGGCCTCGTGCAGCTTGGAGTAGACGAGCTTGGCGAACAGTTTCTGCTTGAGCGACAGCCCGAGGGACGGCGTGCCGCCGTTCTCCAGGGCCGTGGAGTAGTCGATCGCGGTCTGCACCGCGGCCTTGAAGATCTTGGCCTTGGCGCCGCCGGCGTTCTCGGCCTTGGCGGCGGCGGAGTTGTAGACCTTCTCAAGCACACGCGGCACCGACACCAGGAACGTGGGGCGGATCTCGGACAGTCGCTCGACGACCTTCGTCGTGTCCGGCTCGTGGGCCACCGCGACGCGCTTGTAGAAGCAGGCCACCTCCAGGATGCGGGCGAGCACGTGGGCCAGGGGCAGGAAGATCAGGGTGCGGCTGTTGGGGACGAAGGCGTCCTGCAGGCGTTCCTCGACGGCCATCACCACGCCCCCGAATCCTCCGTGGACGATCTCGCAGCCCTTGGGGTTTCCGGTGGTGCCGGAGGTGTAGATGATCGCGCAGGTGTCCTCGTGTCCCGCCGCGAGCGAGGCCTTCTCCACCTCCTCGTCGGAGATCGCGGCTCCGGCCTCGGTGAGCTGGGCGACCAGGTCGTTCTCCACGACCAGGACGTCGCCCTTCCAGTCGGTGCCCGAGGTGAGCACCTCCCGGAGCTCGAGGTTCTCGACAATGGCCAGGGAGGCGCCGGAGTCCGTGAGGATCCAGTCGCACTGGGAGGGCGAGGAGGTCTCGTAGATCGGCACGGTGACGGCGCCCGCGACCCAGGACGCCCAGGCGATGAGCGACCACTCGTAGCGGGTGTGGCTCATGATCGCCAGGCGATCACCGGGCTTCACGCCGCGGGCGATGAGCCCCTTGGCCACGCCCTTGACCTCCTCCAGGTACCGGGCACACGTGACGTCCTTCCAGTCGCCGTCCTCCAGGCGCAGCACCGCCACCTCGTGCGGCGCCTCCTGGGCGTTCTTGAACACGAGCCGGCCGAGGTTCTCGACGGGGAAGGGCTTGGCGGCGGGAGGGCTGGCGAACTCGGTCGTCATGGCGATCCTTAGGTCATGTGTGGCCTGTGTCACTGATCAATTCTAGGGGGTGGACGTCGGTCCATGGGGGCCACCCTCTGGATTTATTTTTATATTTCCGATCCGGGCGGCTCGTCGCACGGCCGTCGCCCACTGTGACGTTGGATACACTGGCCGGTATGGACGGAAGTGGGATGCCTCCTCCCGCGGACCAGAAGCTCGTCGGCGAGTCGTGGGAGCGGAGCCGACTGCTCGGCGTCGATCCGGTCTCGTCCGCCCCGGAGGTCGAGCTGGAGGGCGCGGACCTGTCGCGGCACGTGGCGGGGCACCGCATGGCGTCGGTGCTCCCGGTCGTCGAGTCCGTACTCGTCCCCGGCGTGGTCTCCGGCGGGCACATCGTCGCCGTCGCGGACGAGCGGGGCCGGCTGCTCCGCGTGATCGGCGACCGGGGGGTGCGGTCGCGTGCCGAGTCGATGGCCTTCGTCCCCGGTGCCGTCTGGACGGACGAGGCGGTCGGGGCCAACGCCCCGGGGCTCGCCCTTCGGCACGACACGGAGGTCCGGGTCCGCGGCTCCGAGCACTATCTCGAGCTCGCGCAGTCCTGGAGCTGCACGGCGGCGCCGGTCCACGATCCCACGACCGGGGAGCTCATCGGCCTCATCGACGTGACCGGGCCGAGCAGCGCGGCCTCGGACCAGATGCTGGCGCTCGTCCGGGCCACCGCGATGCTCGCCGAGGGGGAGCTGCGTACCGCGGCCGGACTCGTCGTGCCGCGGCGGGGCGGCGGTGACCGGCCCGCCGGCGGTCGCTTCAGGCTCCAGGCGCTCGGCCCGGACGCCGGCCTTGTCAAGGGACTCGGGGTCGCCGGCACCACCCGGGTGCTGACCGGGCGGCACGCCGAGATCTGCGTGCTGCTCGACGCCCACCCGGACGGGCTGTCCGGTGGCGCGCTCGCGGAGCTGCTCGCCGACGACCGCCTCGACGAGGTCAGCGTCCGTGCCGAGGTGTCGCGACTGCGCCGGGTCTTCGGCCCGGGCGTCGTGCTGTCCCGGCCCTATCGGTTGGCCCCCGGTGCGCTCGTCACCGATGTGCGGGAGGTCATGGACGCGATCGATGCCGGGGACGTCGACCGCGCCGTGGCCGCCTACCCCGGCCCGGTCCTGCCCGCGTCGGACGCCCCCGGCGTGGCGGACCTGCGGCTCGAGGTGCACGCCATGCTGCGCGCCCTGGTGCTGTCCGCCGACCGCCTCTCCGTGCTGCGGGCCTGGGTGGCCGGCGCCGGGCGGGACGACCTCGCCGCATGGCGGAGCCTGGCCCGGTCCCGGGAGGCGGACGCGGCCACCGTCGCCGCGGCCGAGGCGCGGTGTCGCGTCCTCGATCACCGGTTCGGCGCCTGAGTCGACCGGGCGCCCGTCCGATCGGGTAGGTGCGGCGTGGCCGTCCGGGTGGTCGGTACGGCGCCGGGCGGGCAGAACCTCCCCGCACCTGTTCCGTCCGGGCCCCGCGTCGGTGAGAGTGATCGGTGTCACAACCACACCCCGCCGTCGGTGGGGATCGCTCGAGCAGGAGGCGCACGATGACGATCGAACTGAATCAGATCTGGGACATGCCGATCAAGGAGTTCCACCCGCTCCCCAAGGCACTGCTGGGGGTCGGAGCCCACGACATCCTCGGCGTGGAGGCCAAGAAGCTCGGCATGACGCGGGTCCTCATCATGACCACCGGACTGCGGGGGTCGGGGATCATCGAGGAGCTCACGGGCAAGATCGAGTACCAGGGGCTCGACGTCGTCGTCTTCGACAAGATCGAGTCCAACCCCAAGGACTACAACGTCATGGACGCCGCGGCGATGTACACCGCGGAGAAGTGCGACGGCATCATCTCCGTCGGCGGCGGTTCCAGCCACGACGCGGCCAAGGGCGCACGCGTCGTGATCGCGCACGACGGCCGCGACATCAACGAGTTCCAGGGATTCTCCAAGTCCACCAACAACGAGAACCCCCCGCACATCGCGGTGTCGACCACCGCCGGCACCGGCGCGGAGACCTCCTGGGCGTACGTGATCACCGACACCTCCGACATGGACAACCCGCGCAAGTGGCTGGCGTTCGACGACGCGTGCACGGTCTCCCTGGCCCTGGACGACCCGCTCCTGTACTACAGCTGCCCCCAGCACTTCACCGCCTACTGCGGATTCGACGTCCTGGCGCA
>DWWG01000056.1 GCA_019119875.1 Candidatus Dietzia intestinigallinarum
GCGCGGGCCACCGCGGCGAAATCCTCGTACGCGCGCGGACGCTTCTCACGCACCGCGGCCTGATGCCAGGACGGCCCGTACTCGCCCCCGCCACGGATACCGGCCACCACGTAGACACCACCCTCCTCGAGCCACAGTGCGCCCCGCAGGGCCGCATACGACGGGCGCATCGGGACGTTGAAGCCGCCGTAGCCGTACAGGATCGTCGGCCGCGGGCCGTCCGGGCCGGGGCCGCGCATGACGGTGTACGGCACCTCGGTCCCGTCGTCGCTGACCGCGGTGTGCCGCGTGACCCGAACGCCGGAGGTGTCGAAGCGGTCCGGCGTGGAGCCCAGCGTCTCGGAGGAGCCGTCGGCCCGCAGCAGGACCAGTGACGGCGGCACGATCGGCCCGGACACCGACAGCACCGCGTCATCCGGATCCGAGGCCTCGTCGCCGGCATCGGGGTCGGCGTGCCGGTCGAGCGAGAGCACGTCGATCGACACGTGCTCGGGCAGCCCCTCGACCGGCAGACGCCGCCACGAGTTGGCGGGGTCCGGGCCCCCACCGGCGGGGACATCGCCCGTACCCGAGCCGATCGGTGCCGCGACTGTGCCCGAGCCGGTCGGTGCCGGGCCGTCACCCTCCGGGATCGCGAACGCCTCGAGCCGCGACTCCGTGTCATCCAGAATCGTGAGGATCACCCGGCCACGGCCGAACGACACGTCCTCCACCGTCGTCGACGGGGTGGGGGAGAACAACACCGTCGGAACCGGCAACCGCGACGGATCAGCATCCAGAGCCGACCACGGAACCACCAACACAGAACCACCCGGATAACTGCCGCCGGCGACCTCCATGTCCGTCCGCGGACGCAGCACCAGCCACCGCCCGCTCGAGCCAACCCGGCAATCCTCAGGCACAGGGACCAGAACCGGCTCCTCCGCCACCGGATCGCCGCCCGGGCGCCAGAACCACTCCTGAGACGTGTGGAAATCCGGAGAACGGCTCACCACGAACCGCCCGGTGTCGACGTCATATCCGGCACCGACGGCGACGTCGTCGTCGTCCCCCTCGAAAATCACCGGCGCCGCCGCCGGATCGGTGCCCCGCCGCCACAGGCGCGCCACCCGCGCATACCCCGAACTCGTCGCATCCGCACCCGACGGATCCAGCGGCGCCGCCAACAACACCGTGTCCTCATCCACCCACGACACCGAACACTTGACCTCCGGCAGATGGAAACCACCCTCCGACGCCGGCACGAACCGACGCCCCACCAGATCGAACTCGCGGACCTCCACCGCATCCGCCCCGCCCCGCGACAGACGGATCAACGCTCGATCGTCCACCGGACGCCGCACCACCGTCCCCGCGTACACCCAGTTGACGCCCTCCGCCCGAGCGAGTGCATCCACGTCGATCAACGTCTCCCACGCCGGATGATCCGCCGCCGGGGCGCCCTGCGCCATCACCGACCACGGCACCCGACGCCACAACCCCCGCGGATGATCGGAGTCCTTCCACACGTTGTAGGCGAACCGCCCCCGCAACACCGGCCACGCGATCCGGTCGGTCGCATCCAGGATCTCCAGCGCCCGGGTGTGAGAGGCCTCGGGACGGTCACCGACGGCCAGATCGGCGACGGTCCGATCACTGCGCTCGGCGATCCAGGCCAGAGCGTCGGGGCCGTCGACCTCTTCCAGGAACAGGTACGGGTCAGAAGCTGCAGGGGTGGTCATGGCCACGATGATGCCTCGCCCCGGACCATCGTCCGACAAGGGGCAGGCGGAGTCTCAAGAAAAGAATACTTAGGTCTTGTTACCTAGACGCTCGATTAGTAGCATCTCTTGCGAGCGTGGGTCGCCTGACCCGGCCATTCCCGATAGCGCTCGGGAATGATTTCGATTAACGGAGACACACATATGGGTTCCATCACCAACCTCCTCAGCAGCGGCTCCGGCGAGGGCAGCTCCGGCGGCAGCTCCACCGACAAGATCACCGACCAGATCGCCGAGACCATCGGTGACCTCGTCGCCACCGCCCTCAAGTCCGTCCTGGGCAACCTCTCCTGAAACTCAGCTGAGGCGCTGACGCCGCCCCCTCCTCCCCGGAGCGGGCGGCGTCAGTCCATTTCGGGTGTCTTCCCGCCCGCACGGTGTGCCTCGCCAGCCAGATGCGCATACCCTGTGTGTCGTGGCTGACACTCATTTTGATCTCATCGTCCTCGGCGCGGGCCCCGGTGGCTACGTCGCCGCAATCCGCGCCTCGCAGCTCGGCCTCAAGGTGGCCGTCGTCGAGGAGAAATACTGGGGTGGCGTATGCCTCAACGTGGGCTGTATCCCCTCCAAGGCGCTGCTCCGCAACGCCGAGCTCGCGCACACCGTTCTGCGCGACGGCAAGACCTTCGGAATCTCCGGGGACGTCTCGTTCGACTACGGGGCCGCGTTCGACCGCAGCCGTAAGGTGTCGGACGGCATCGTCAAGGGCGTCCACTTCCTCATGAAGAAGAACAAGATCACCGAGATCAACGGCTACGGCACGTTCGTCGACGGCAAGACGGTGGAGGTCGACGGCACCGAGTACACGTTTGACAACTGCATCATCGCCACCGGTTCGGTGGTCAAGACCCTGCCGGGGATCGAGCTGAGCCAGAACGTGGTCAGCTACGAGGAGCAGATCCTCTCCCGCGAGCTGCCGAAGTCGATCGTCATCGTCGGCGCCGGCGCGATCGGCATGGAGTTCGCCTACATCATGTCGAACTACGACGTGGATGTGACGATCGTCGAGTTCATGGACCGCGTCCTGCCGAACGAGGACCAAGAGGTCTCCAAGGAGATGGCCAAGCACTACAAGAAGCTCGGCGTGAAGCTCCTGACCGGTCACAAGACCACCAAGGTCACCGACAACGGCGACTCGGTCGAGGTCGTGATCGAGAAGAACGACGGCGGGGACACCCAGACGCTCACCGTCGACAAGGTGCTCATGGCCGTGGGCTTCGCTCCGCGCGTCGAGGGGTTCGGGCTGGAGAACACCGGGGTCGAGCTCACCGACCGTGGCGCGATCGACATCGATGACCACATGCGCACGAACGTCGACGGCATCTACGCCATCGGCGACGTCACCGCCAAGCTGCAGCTCGCGCACGTCGCGGAGGCGCAGGGCGTCGTGGCGGCCGAGACCATGGCCGGTGCCGAGACCCAGACCCTCGGCGACTACCGGATGATGCCGCGTGCCACCTTCTGCCAGCCGCAGGTCGCCTCGTTCGGGCTCACCGAGGAGCAGGCGAAGGACGAGGGCTTCGACGTGAAGGTCGCCAAGTTCCCCTTCTCCGCCAACGGCAAGGCCCACGGGCTCGGCCACGCGGTCGGCTTCGTCAAGGTCGTCGCCGACGCCACCCACGGCGAGCTGCTGGGCGCGCACCTCATCGGCCCGGACGTCTCGGAGCTGCTGCCCGAGCTGACCCTGGCGCAGATGTGGGACCTCACCGCCGAGGACATCGGCCGCAACGTGCATACGCACCCGACGCTGTCCGAGGCGATGAAGGAAGCGGTCCACGGCATCGCCGGCCACATGATCAACCTGTAGCCGCGCCGCGATCAGCCTGTGGCGGCGCCGCCATTGTCCTGCAGCCGCGCCGCCATCGGCCTCGCGCCGGCGGTGCGGGGCGGGGTGTGGAGTCGCTGCGTCAGGCGTTTCGTGAGTTCGTCCTGCGGAAACGCTGCACGGAGTGACTCAACGCCCTGAGCCCGGGCGGCGGGGCGTGGTGTGGAGTCGCTGCGTCAGGCGATTCGTGGGCTCGTCCTGCGGAAACGCTGCACAAAGTGACTCAACGCCTCGGGCTCGGGCGCCGGGGCGGGGTGTGGAGTCGCTGCGTCAGGCGTTTCGGGAGCTGGTCCTGCGGAAACGCTGCACGGAGTGACTCAACGCCTCGGGCCCGGGCCCGGGCTCGGGCGCCGAGAGCTGGGTCGGGGCGCCCGAGCGCGGATCACTCGACGTTGACGAGCTTCTCCATCTGGGTGATGTAGATCTCATCGAGTGCGCCGGCGGCGGTCGGCAGGACCGGGTCGACGGCCGGGTCGTCGCCACGAGCCGCGTACTCCACGCTGACCGTGGTGTCGCGGGCGTAGCCGTGCAGCGCGACGGCACGGTTGATCTGCTGGACACCGTCCGGCTGGGTGGTGATGAAGTCACTGATCACCCGGAACCCCTCGGCACCTTCGACGGCCGGGGCGTCCTCGACGGTCATGACCAGCTCGACGTTCGGGTTGGCGACACTGCGCGAGGTGTGGCACGCCTCGTAGAGGGAGCGGTCCATGAACTCGTCGAGGCGCTGGCCCACCATGCCGATGCCGAAGCGGTGCTCCGTGTCGTCGGTCTCGGACTGCTTGTAGCGCACCACGACCGTCACGCCGTCGGTGGTGGCGAAGTTCGAGACGGTCTCCAGACGCGAGACCTTGTCGCACGCCGGGTCCTCCATGAGCTGGCGGCCCTGGTCCGCGACCAGCTTGTCGACGGCCTCCTGCAACTGCGGCCGGTCGATCATCTGGACCACACCGTCGCCGGGTGCCTCGTTCTCCACGAGGATGCGCTCCTCGACCGGGGCCTGAGGAGCCGACCCCTGGGCGTTCTCCGAGGTCTCGGTGCCGTTGCCGGTGTCGCGGCCGTCGTCGTCCGAGTCAGTCGAACAAGCCGTGAGTGCGGACGCCGTTACCAGCGCGAGACCAGCGATCGCGACGCGTCGGGGGGTTCGGGTGCGCAGGCGCATCTCTCTCCTTTAATTCATGGTTACTCACATAGTGCCACCGGATGTCCCCGTGACGGGTAACCCGCCCCGATTCGAGCGATGTTGGAGCGGTCCTTCGTTCACATGATCGGCGGCGACACGGAATTCGTTTCCGCCCCGGTCAGTTATCCGAGGGCACGGCCAGTTTCCGGCGGACGCCGGGCACGATCAGGGGGAGACCGGCCACGTCGGAAATCGATGAACGCGCCCACGTGTGACTACCCTTGGTTCGGCCCCGGATGTGACCGATCGGAACCCCGACCCGGAAGCAGGACTTCAGACATGAACCATGACGGTGTCGAGGCAGTGCTCCTCGACCTCGACGGCGTGATCACCCCCACCGCCGAGAAGCACATGCAGGCGTGGAACCGCATGTTCACCGACTTCTTCGCCGCGCGCGGCCTCGACGCGTACACGGACGAGGACTACTTCCGCTACATCGACGGCAAACCGCGCGCCGAGGGCATCACCGCGATGCTCGCCGCGCGGGGCCTGGAACTGCCCGCCGGTGACAGTGCGGGACCGGATGAGGACGACGACGACGCCACCACCGACCCCGCCGGCACCGACACCGTCGCCGGACTCGGGGAGCGCAAGAACCGCATCTTCACCGAACTCCTCGCCGAGGGCATCGAGGCCTACCCCGGCTCCGTCGCCTACATCGACGCCCTGGACGCCGCCGGCATCGCCAAGTGCGTCGTCTCGAGCTCCAAGAACGCCGTCGCGGTACTGACCGCCGCGGACCTGCGGGACCGGTTCGAGGTGATCGTCGACGGCCGGGTCGCCGCCGCCGAGGGCATCCCCGGCAAGCCGCGCCCCGACACGTACCTGCGGGCCGCCGAACTGCTGGGCGTCCCCGCGGACCGCTGCGCGGTGGTGGAGGACGCCGTCTCGGGTGTGCAGGCCGGCGCCGCCGGCGGGTTCGCCCATGTGATCGGCGTGGACCGTGGGGCCGGGAGACAGACCCTGCTGGACGAGGGGGCCGACGTCGTCGTCGTCGACCTCGCCGACCTCATCCCCGGCGTCACGGGCGAGGCACCCGGCACCAACGTTGAGACCACCGAAGTGGAGGGCGAGCGCGAATGACCCCCGTTCCCCCGGGCCGCGGCCCGGTGCACGACACCATCGGCCAGTCCGTGCCCGGCAACATCCGCACCACCTACGGCGTCAACCTCCGCAGCCACCTCGAGGTGCCGGAGATCAACCGCTCCACCCACCCCGTCGACCCGTGGCGCTGGGTCGAGACCAGCCCCAAGGCCAGCCCGCTCGGGGTGTCCGAAACCCAGTTCGCCGTGGGCAACGGCTACCTCGGCATGCGCGGTAACCCCGAGGAGGGCCGCAACTCGCGCCACCACGGGACGTTCGTCAACGGCTTCCACGAGACCTGGCACATCCAGCACGCCGAGGACGCCTTCGGGCTCGCGCGCGAGGGCCAGACCATGGTGCAGGCGCCCGACACCAAGACGATCCGCGTCTACGTCGACGACGAACCCCTGCGCGTCATCGCCGCCGACCTCGAGCACTACGAACGCAGCATCGACTTCCGCGACGGTGTCCTGCGCCGCGAACTCGTGTGGCGCACCCCGGCCGGCAAGAAGGTCATCGTCCGCACCAGCCGCATGGTGTCGATGGTCGAGAAGCACCTGGCCGTCATGACGTTCGAGATCGAGATGCCCGAGGAGTCGGCGCCCGTGGTGATCGTCTCCGAGGTGCTCAACCGCCAGGACGGCGAGGACGAGTACCACACCACCGACGACCCGCCCACCGGCTTCGACCCGCGGCGCTCCGAGGGGCTCGAACACCGGGTGCTGGTCCCCGAGGTGACCGACTGCCAGCGCGGCTACCAGTCCCACGGCTACCGCTGCGCCAACTCCGGGATGACCATCGGGGTGGCCGTCGACCACGAGGTGGAGACGGTCGACGACGTGGCCATGAGCACCGACGTCAGCGACGACGCCTCCCGGGCCGTCTACCACGTCCACGCCACCCCCGGCAGCCCGCTGCGCCTGACCAAGATGGCGGCGTACCACACCTCCGCCCAGGTGCCGTCCAGCGAGCTCGTCGAGCGCTGCTCACGCACCCTGGCACGCGCGCGGGAACGCGGGCTCGAGGACCTCCATCGCACCCAGCGCAGCTGGTACGACCACTTCTGGTACCGCTCCGACGTGGAGGTGGAGGGGCCGGTCGAGACCCAGCAGGCCATCCGCTTCAACCTGTTCCAGGTCGCCCAGGCCTCCGCGCGCGCCGAGACCGCCGGAATCGCCGCCAAGGGCGTCACCGGCAGCGGCTACTCCGGCCACTACTTCTGGGACACGGAGACCTACGTCCTGCCGTTTTTGACCTACACGATGCCGCAGGTCGCGCGGAACGCCCTGCGCTTCCGGTACTCGTTGCTCGACAAGGCGCGCGAACGGGCGCAGTACCTGTCCGTCAAGGGCGCCCTGTACCCGTGGCGCACCATCAACGGCGAGGAGGCGTCCGCCTACTACGAGGCCGGCACCGCCCAGTACCACATCAACGCCGACATCGCGCACGCCCTGGTCAAGTACGTGTGGGCCACCGGCGACGAGGACTTCCTGATCCGCGAGGGCGTCGACATTCTCGTGGAGACCGCGCGGATGTGGGTCTCGCTCGGGTTCTTCGCCGAGGACGGCCAGTTCCACATCCACGGCGTCACCGGCCCGGACGAGTACACCACCGTCGTGGACAACAACCTGTTCACCAACGCCATGGCCCGTTTCAACCTGCTCGCGGCGGCCATCGCGTGCAAGCGCATCGCCGCGCTGGCCGACGGTCGGTGGGAGGGGATCTGCCGGCGGTTGAAGCTCGACGACGACGAGATCGCCGAATGGAAGCGCGCCGCCCGCAACATGGTGATCGCCTACGACGAGGAGCTGGGCGTGCACCCCCAGGACCAGGATTTCCTGGCCAAGGAGGTCTGGGATCAGGATCTCGAGGCGCCTCGGCGGCCCCTGCTCCTGCATTTTCATCCGCTGGTCATCTACCGGCACCAGGTGCTCAAGCAGGCCGACGTGGTGCTGGCGATGTTCCTGCGCGGCGACGAGTTCACCGAGGAGGAGAAGCGCGCCAATTTCGAGTACTACGATCCGCTGACCACCGGGGACTCGACACTGTCTGCGGTGGTGCAGTCGATCATCGCCGCCGAGATCGGGTACTGCGACGAGGCGTTCGAGCACTTCTCCAAGGCCCTCGTGGTTGACCTGGCGGATGTGCACGGCAACGCCTCGGACGGCATCCACGTGGCCTCGACCGGCGGGGTGTGGTCGGCGCTGGTCAGCGGATTCGGCGGGATGCGCGATTACCGCGGCGACATCTCGTTCGACCCGCGGGTGCCCGCCGAGTGGAGTGCACTGACGTTCCGGCTGACGGTCCGCGGCACGCATTTCCGCGTCCGCTGTACCCACGACGACATCACGATCGTGAACCTCAACGGCGACGACTTCGACTGCACCGTGCAGGGCCGTCCCGTGCGGGTGCCGGCGGGCCAGACGGTGGTCGAGGAGCTCGACGAGCGGGCCCGGGTCTGCATCTCCTGACCGGGCCCGCCCGGCGTCAGGCGCACCCGCTCCGTCGCCATACCTCGCTGCTAACTCCAGCTGATGCTCAGCGATTCCCGGTTTCCCGCGAAGCGGTGAAGGTGTTCTGCGATCGAGTCACAGCTCTTCTGCAGAGTACTCGCATCGTCGGCGCGGTTGACGATCACGAGCGCATCGGGGCGTGCGACGACGTGGACCTCGGTGGCCGCACCGTGATCGGACGCGGGGAACCGCATCAGCGTTCCCTCGTCTGTCGTTGTGACCTCTCCGTGGCGACCCCAGTGGCTGATGAACTGCTTTGCGAATCGGTCGGCACGACCGGTCGGGATGACGCTCGTTGAACTCAGTTCCATGATTCTTCTACTCCTGTGTTCGTCGTTTGGGTACTCGCGTACCTATTGGTGTCGGGGCGCGAACGGGGCTTCCCGGCCCACAAGGTCCTGAAGTACCTCCGCGGTGAGGCCGGCGGAACGGCCGGTCAGATCGGCGATCGCCGTGGAGGTGTCGGTGAATTTGCGGGCCGCGATGGCCGAATGGAAACCGTCGATCATCCCGGTTGCGTGCTCGCGGTCCATCCCCGCGCGGTCGAGGGCTTCGATCGCGTCGTCGCGGCTCACGCGACGGTGGGTGATCTGTCGGCCGGTGATCCCGCTCAGCAGCTCCGCCAGATCGCTGTAGGTGAACAGCTCGGGGGCGGTGAGCTCGTAGGTCTGTCCGAGGTGCTTCTGGTCCCTCAGTCCGGCGGTGATCGCCTCGGCGAGGTGGGCTCGGGCGACCCAGTTGAGCGGTTGATCCTCGGTGGTGGAGACCAGCTGGCCGCTCACGGCGGCCGCACGGAGCTCCGGGACGAGCTCGTCGAGGTAGACGCTGTTGCGCATGAAGGTGAACGGCAGGTCCATGGCGCGGATGCTGTGCTCGATGGCCACGTCCACATCTTCGAGGTTGAACGCCCTCTGCTCGGGGGCGGCCAGGCTGACATAGAGCAACTGGGAGACGCCCGTGGCGCGGATGGCCAGGACAGCCTGGTACAGCTGATGGAGCCGCTGAGCATTGTCCAGGGTCGGTGGCGAGATCAGCACGATCTTCTCGACCCCGTGCAGAGCTGCGGTGAGTCCGATCGGATCGTCGTAGGTCCCCACGCGGACGTCCATGCCCTGTGCGGCGAAGGGTGCGCCCTTGTGGTGAGTGCGGACCACCGGTGCGATCTCGGAGGCCGGGACGCCCGAGGCCAACAGCTTCTCGATCACGAGACCGCCCAGGTGGCCCGTGGCGCCGGTCACTGCGAACGTTGTCACTCGTGTGCTCCTGATTCGTCGAAGGTTCTCTCGGGGTCCAGGCGCGCGATGATCGGTTCGAGCAGCTCCGCCAGGGTTGAGAGCTGGTCCTCGGTGAGTGCGGCGAGGATCCTGTCGCGCGCCAGCTCGATATGCCGTGGCACGGCTTTCACCCAGGCCCTGCGCCCCAGTGGCGTGAGGTGGATGTTGATCGCCCTGCCGTCCCCCTGGCAGGGGAGTCTCTCGACCAGTCCTCGTCGCTCCAGTCGCGAAATCGCCTTGGACAGTCGGGGAGGGGTCGACGCGACGGCTGCGGCGAGTTTTCCCACCCGCATCGTGTGTTCCGGGGCGCGTCGGAGCGTGTCGAGGATGCCGAACTCGAAGTGGATCAGCTCCGCGTCCTGTGTGAGTTGCTCATCGAGCACCGACGGCAGCAACTGGGCGGTGGTGACGAGGGCCAGCCACGCTCTGGCTTGAACCGGGTTCATGCGGGCGACAACTGCGGTCATGGTGCGAGTGTACCCATAAAGTTGCCTGGGGAACTAAATCTGTTACGGTAGTTGCCCGGGCAACAAACGTTGTCGACGATGAAGAAGGAAGAGCACCCTCATGATTCTTGACGTCCCGTCCCCGACTGCCACCGTGCCGAGCGTGGCTAATCCCCGCCGGCAGGAAATAGCCTCATTCGGTTCCGTGAATCTGGAGGTCACCGACCTCGGTCGCTCCACCGCGTTCTGGCACCGGGTCATCGGCCTCCACATTCGCAGCGAAGCGCCCGAGACCGTGGAACTGGGAACGCCGGATCAGACAATGGTGACCCTGCACTCGGGGGCTCGGCACGGCTACCTCCTGAGGCACAGCGGCCTCTATCACCTGGCGGTTCATCCGCCGAGCACCGTGGAGTTCGCCCGAATTCTGAAGCGCCTCGTCAACGCCGGTTGGCGCCATGCACCGGTCGACCACATCATGTCCAAGGCGATCTACCTCAACGATCCCGACGGGATCACCGTGGAAATCACCCTCGAGACCCCGCATCGGTTGCGCGAGCTCGTGGTCAACGGCAACTCCGTCCGAGCCGTACGAACGGACGGCAGGCTTGAGAGCGGACGCGATCCCTTCGACGTCACTGCCATGCTCGCCACCCTCGACGGCCTGGACGACGCGGATCTCGTCGCATCCGACACACGGATAGGCCATGTCCACCTCCATGTGGCCGATCTGCTGGAGGCCTACCGGTTCTATCGGACGCTGGGTTTCACCCAGGCGCTCTGGGCTCCGCAACTCGGTGTCGGAGACCTCGGGGCCGGCGGGGCGTTCAACCACCGCATCGCGGTCAACACCTGGCAGGGCAGAGGCGCACCTCAGTCCCCCCGGGGAACCGCCCGCATGCGGGACTTCACGATCAACTTCGACACCCCACACCGGCTCGACCACGTGCTGGGCCGGCTCCCGATCGATGTACGCGAGTCGGACACGGGCTACTCGGTGGAAGATCCCGCAGGCAACCGCATCACACTCGGCCACGACTGAGCGGATCAGGCGGCTTTCGGCGGACCACCGGCTCGGGCGACCGACTACCGCGGCGTGTCAGCGGGGTTCGTCGGGCTGGATTCGCAGCACGTGCAGCGAGGTGGCGAGCCCGTCGTACTGGGCCACCAACTGCACCAGCGCCACCAGCTCGGACGAGTCCAGGTGCGAGGAGAGGCGGGCCCAGGTGTCGTCGGCGATA
>DWWG01000057.1 GCA_019119875.1 Candidatus Dietzia intestinigallinarum
CCGAACTGCGCATCCGGGCGCTCGCCGGTTCCGCCTGGCGGGTCGGGGCCGACTCGCCCGACCTGCTCGTCCGGGCGCATCAGGTGCGCACCGATCGCAGGCTGGGCCGCTTCACCCGGTTCACCGGGGACGTGTCCGCTGCTGCGGATCTGCTCACGGTGCTGGATCGCCCGCTCTCTCCGACACGGCTCGAGGACTGGGCCCAGAGCCCGTACCTGTTCTTCCTCAGCACCATCCTTCGGGTCCGGACCCTCGACGATCCCGCCGACGCGATCGAGATGGATCTACGCGACTACGGCGACCTCGTCCACGCGATCCTCCAGCGCTACGTCGACGACCGGATCGAGACCGGCTCCGGACCGGACCGGGACCTGCTGATGTCCGCACTCACGGCGGAGTGCGATGCCGTGGTCGCAGCGTCTCCCGGGCTCGTCGCCTCGCTGTGGCGGCGCCGCGAGCTGCTGCTGCGCGCCGAGCTCGACCGGTGGTTCGACCTGGACGAGGCCGACGCCGACCAGGGCTGGCGCCCCACCGCGACCGAGCTCGGCTTCGGCCGGTCGGACAGCGCCAGCGAGACCCTCGAGATCCCGTACGTCGTGACCACCTCCACCGGCACCACGTCGCTGCTGCTCGCGGGCTCGATCGACCGGATAGACGAGAGGGCCGGAGCCCAGCGCGTGACCGACTACAAGACCGGCCGGAGGCCCGAGGACGCCGAGCAGCCGACCGCGGAGGACCCCACCAGGTCCGGCACCAGGTTCCAGCTGCCGCTCTACGCCGCGGCGGCGGCGACCGCCCGCGGCCGGCCGGTGAGCGAGGCCCGCTACTGGTACTGCACCGAAAGAGGGGACTTCACGCAGATCAGCCTGGCCATCACCGACCACCTCCAGGACCGTGTCCGCGAGGACGTCGGCCACCTGGTGGATGCCCTCCAGCGCGGCTGGTTCCCCCTCAAGGGCGGCCGCGGCTCGTCCCGCGATCTGGCGGACATCCTCGGAGGCACCGAGCTCGACGACGCCTGGACCGCGCTCTCGGGCGCGCAGCCGATGACCACCCATCCCGCGTTCGCCGGCCTCCTCAACGCCGACCGGACCCAGAACGAAGCGGAGTCGCGCCCATGACCGATCTCGCCGATCAGCCGGCCCGCGACCGGGTCGAATCCGACACCACGGCCACCCTGTTCGTCGAGGCCGGGGCCGGCACCGGAAAGACGTACGCGCTGGTTCGCAGGCTCAGCACACTGCTTCTGGACGACGAGGTGCCCATCGACCAGATCGCCGCCATCACCTTCACCGAGAAAGCGGCCGCCGAACTGCGTGACCGCCTGCGCGTGCACCTGGTGGACAGACGGGACAAGGGCTGCGTCAGGGCCGACGCGGCGCTCGCCGGACTGGACACGGCCGCGATCGGAACCCTGCACTCGTTCGCGCTGCGCCTGCTGTCCGAGAACCCCCTCGAGGCCGGGATCCCGCCGCGGGTCACCGCCCAGCAGGACACCGCCGAGGCCGCAGCCGTCGACGCCCTGTGGCAGGAGTGCGCCACCCTCCTGTTCGGCAGCGGGCCCACCGCGACCCGGGACGGCGATCTCGCCCGGGCCGTCGACGACATGCTCGACGCCGGGGTGAGCCCCACCTCGTTCCGCGAGGTCGTCGAGGCACTGCACCGCGACTGGGACCGGCTGCCGGCCGGGCCGCTCCACGACGGCTCGCCGCTCCCGCCGACCCCTGATCTCGGAGAGGTCGCGGCGGCGGTCGCGTCGATCGTGGGCTGGCGCGACTCCTGTCAGGACGAGACCGACCTGCTGTATCGGACCCTCGGCAAGCATCAGACCTGGCTGGAAGACCTCGACGCGGCGCTCGCCGACGCCACGTCCTCGCCCACGTGGGTCGAGCTGCTGGGCAAGCCCGTCGGCCCCGGAAACGGCGGCAAGGGCCCCAACTGGGGAGGCGCCGACGTCGTCAAGGGCATCAAGGACGAGATCAAGCAGCTGCCCGCGATCTGCGAGAAGGTCATGGCCACGCACTGGCGTCCCCGTATCCAGCTAACCCTGGACGCCCTCATCCCGGTGGTGCGCAGGCACGCCGACGAGCGGCGCCGCCACGGCACCCTGCAGTTCCACGACCAGCTCGTGCTGGCCCGCGAACTGCTCCACCACCACGGCGTCCGCGAGCGGGTCCGCGACCGGTACCGCCGCATCCTCATCGACGAGTTCCAGGACACCGATCCCATCCAGCTCGAACTGGCCGAGCTGCTCACGTCCGCCGGGGACGGCAGCGGTCCGGAACCCGGGCGCCTGTTTACCGTCGGAGACCCCAAGCAGTCCATCTATCGATTCCGTCGGGCCGACATCTCCACCTACCTCCGCGCCCGCGGGGGCCGCGACCAGTCCGCTCCCGGCGTCGAGATCGAGCAACTGAGCACCAACTTCCGGTGCTCGCGGGCGGTGCTGGACTGGGTGAACAAGGTGTTCGGCGAGGTGCTGCTCCCGGTCGAGGGGGTCCAGCCCGAGTACCGCGCACTCGACTCGGCGCCCACGCGGCCCGAGCACGATCCGGCGCACGGTCCGGCGCCGTTCGTCTTCCGGACCGAGGACGTTCCCGAGCACTGCCCGGACGACGCCAACGACGGTCAGCGGCGTCACTGGGCCGAGGCGGCCGATGTGGCGCGGGTGATCGCCACCGCGATCCGGCAGGGGTGGACCCACGAGTCGAAGGACGGGCAGCAGACCCCGCTGAGGCTCGGCGACATCGCGATCCTCCTGCCGTCGCGCGGATCGCTTCCGATGCTGGAGACCTGCCTCGACCACGCCGGGATCGACTACCGGACCGAGGCGTCGTCGATCGTCTACGGGACCCCCGAGATCCGCGAACTGCTGCTGGCGGTGCGGGCCGTGGCCAACACCGCCGACGAGGCGTCGCTCGTGGGAGCACTGCGGTCCCCGCTGTTCGGCTGCGGGGACGACGACCTGCTGCGCTGGCACGCGGCCGGCGGGACGTGGTCACCGCACGCCCGCACGCCTGACACACTCGACGACTCGCCCGTGGCCGAGGCGATGCGCTACCTCGCCGGATTGTCCCGCGAGACCCGCCGACCCGGACAGCTGCTCGAGCGGCTCGTGCACGACCGCATGGTGTTTGAATCCGTTGCCGGGTCCCCACGCCGCCGGGACCTGTGGCGGCGCATCCGGTTCGTGATCGAGCACGCCTGGCAGTGGGAGGAATCGGCAGCCGACCCCGCGCGCGCCGACCTGCGCGAATACGCGGACTGGGCGCTGTCCCTCACCGCCGAGGACGC
>DWWG01000058.1 GCA_019119875.1 Candidatus Dietzia intestinigallinarum
CGGCCCTGCCGGTCTTCGTGGTGTTCGGGGCCGTGGTGGCGCTCGTCGGTGTGGCGTACAGCCGGCTCATCGTCGCCTGCCTGGCGGGCTTCGACGCACTGTCCCGGATCCCGGCGCCGCTCAAGGCCATGGTCATCGGCGCCGCGATCGGTCTGGCGTTGACGATCGACGCGGATCTCGTCGGCGGAGGGGACGATCTGTCCCAGGCGCTGCTGGCCGGCCAGAAGCTGACGTTCCTGGCGGTGATCGTGCTCCTGGTGGTGCGGTTCGTCGCCGGCCCCCTGTCCTATGCCGCCGCCACCCCCGGCGGCCTGTTCGCGCCGATGCTCGCACTCGGCGCACTATGTGGGCTGATCTTCGCCCACGCACTCGATGTGGTCTGGCCGGGGATGGGCACCGCCCTCATGCCGGCGCTGGTGTTGGTCGGGATGGCGACACTGTTCACGGCCGTCGTCCGCGCACCGCTGACCGGTGCGGTCCTGGTGATGGAGATGACCGCCACCACGTCTGTCGCCGTGTCGATTCTCGCCGCCGGGGCGGCGGCGGTGATCGTGGCCCAGCTGCTGCGGTCTCCCCCGATCTACGACGTGCTGCGCACCCGGATGCTCGCCGCGGACGATCACTGACCAGCAGCCCGGCCGTCACACCCGCCCGGCGCTGCCGTCACACCGGCCCGGCCCGGGCCACGGCCGAGGCGGTGCGGGTCCCGAACAGTCCGAGATCCACGACCGTGTCCGCACGGGTCACCACGTCGTGGCCGTCGATCGTGCAGACGCTCAGGTGCGCGCCGTTGGCGAGCGCGACCCGGTCGGCGACCGCGCACGCATCGCCGCCCTCCGCGAGTGCGTGCGCCCCGGCCAGTGCGGTCAGGTCCGCCGCCGACCGAGCGGAATGTGCCGCCACGGCGGCCCTGCCGACCAGGAGGGCCGCCGCGGCGACGGCCAGGATCGCGGCCACGGCGAATGCGGTGGTGACGGTCATGGCGCCCTTGTCGTCGTGACCTCCCCCGCCCAGCAGGCGCGGACGTCGGCTCAGGAACCGGGGTGGGCGTCCGGCCCGGCGCGCGGGACGGGGACGTCCGGGGCGCGGTCGGATGCTCACCCCTGCGCCCCCGGCTCGACACGCGCGACGGCGCGGGCACTCAGCTGCACACCCGGCAGTCCGCGGGCCGGCGCCACCACCTGCGCGGTGACGTGGGCGCCGCCGGAGGCCACCGTGACGTCCGCCCCCGGCGCCGCGGCCTCGCCGGCCGCCCGCCCCTGCCCGACCCCGGACATGGCCGCCACCCTCGCGGCCTCCCGCGCGGCATCGACAACCCTGATCTGGGTCAGTGCCGCGGCGGCGCCGGCGGCGACGATCACCAGCACCGTCACCAGGGAGGCGATCCCCAACGCGGCCTCGACGGTCACCGAACCGTCCTCACGTGCCGTCGCCCGGCGGAGCCGCCGCGTCACCGTCACACCGAGGTGTTGAGGGCCTGCTCGATGATCCCGCCGAGCGCGTCGGGGATCGAGTCGCCGCTGACGACCGTGTAGAGCACGGCCCCGAAGGCGGCCGCTGCAATGGTGCCCACGGCATATTCCACGGTGGACATCCCGGCATCGCCGCTGTTCACACCGCGGAAGCGGCGGCGGAGCGCCGCCCACGCACGTTTCGGTGTCGCGCGCGTGGGCGAGGCCGCGGACCCGCCCTTCAGCTCTGTGGCGGCGGTGGCGTTCGGGGTGGGTTGGGTGTTCATCGGGATTCTCCTTCTTCGGTGACCGGGGCGGCGTCTCCGCCCCGGAATCTGGGGGGCCGGCAGGTGGGCTCACAACCCGATCCCCGGCAGCATCCCGTCGGCCAGCCCCACCACGACGGGCAGGACTCCCAGGCAGACGAACGCGGGCAGGAAACACAGTCCGAGCGGGCCGGCCACCAGGACCGACGCGCGTTCGGCGCGGGCGGTGGCGACGGCATCGGCGTCCGAGCGCAGTCGTCCGGCGGCGTGGTCCAGGGCCGCGCGCACGGAACCGCCTCCGTCGGTCGCCCGCACCAGCACGGCGGCGATCGGCGCCAGGGAGGCGGCGCCGGGGACGTCCTGCCAGGCCTCCGCCGGTGTGGCCCCGAGCCGCAGTCGCGCCGCCGCCGTCCGTAGCGGTGGCGCCAGGTGGGGGTGCGGGAGTTCGACGGCGTCGGCGACCGCGGCCAGCGCGTCGGGAGCCGGCAGGCCCGCGGTGAGTGCGGCCGCGAGGAGGTCGACGAGCTGCGCGAGGGGGCCCGAATCGGGGGTGGCGGACCGGTTAGCGACGCGGGCCAGCACGGTCCCGGGCGGTCCGGTGCGCCACAGGTCCGGGCGCGCGAACCGGGGACGTGCCGATCCGTCACGGGACCGTGGCCGGGGCGGGGCCACCGCCGCGAGCCGCTCGACCGCGCGACTGCGCCACGGGGCGAGGCACAACGCGACGGCGAGCAGGAGCACACTCATCGGAGCGCACCCCCGGCGATGCGGTCGGTCCACACCAGGCCGGCCGACAGGAACACCGCTCCCGCCAGGCACAACGCGCCACCGAGCGTCCCTCGCACCAGCACGGCGAGGGGATCGGCACCGAAGCCCGAGCCGAGCAGGAGCCCGAAGGCGGGCAGAGCGGTGAGGATCACCGCGGTGGCGCGCGGGCCGGCGAGCGTCGAATCCACGCGCACCGCCCGGTCGCGCCGCGAGGCCACGTCGGCGCGGAGTCCGTCCACCGCGTCGGCCAGGACCACCCCGTGTCGGACGGCCAGCAGCCAGGCACCCGCCAGTTCACCGGCGATGGTCTCCACCCCGGGGTCGCCGCCGTCCGGGGCCGAGGCTCCCGCCTCCCCTCCGGACGGGCCGGCGCCGGGCCCGCCCGCCACTCCGCCCGCGCCGGCGGGGCTCAGCGCCCCGGCCACGTCCCCACCGAGGTCTGCGTGCGCAGCAGCGACCGCGAGGATCGCGGCCACCCCGCGGCGGCCTGCCGCGTCGCCGGCCACGCTGCCGGCCCCGTCGCCGGTCACGCTGCCGGCCGCGTCGCCGCGCGAGTGACCGGTCGACGCGTCGTCCGCACCGGGAGCCGTACCCGGCCCGGCGGCCTCCACCGACGCCGCGGCATTCGCGGCCCGCCGCAGTGCGAGCCCCGGCCCGGCGCCGGCACGCAGCGCCGAGGAGGCGTCGTCCAGGGCCCGCTCCCAGGCGCCCAGCCCCGTCAGTGCCCGGCGCCGCCGCCGGGCGCGTCCCCGCAGGTCGACGGCCGTGGCGGCCAGCACCGCGGCGGCGCCGGCGTGGAGCGGTCCACAGATCACGAGCGCACCCGTGGCCGCTGCCAGGGCGAGAACCCACGACACCGGGAGGCGTTCGCCGATCCGGCGCAGCTCCGCCCGCGTCACCCCGCGCCTCCCGCCGGTGCGCGCCCGGCCCGGTGCGGTCGGCCCGCCGGGGAAGAGCCCCCGCAGCCGCTGCGCCGCGGCACCGGCCGGCCACACGAGAACCGCGGCCGCCGCGAGCAGCACGCCGGCGGTCACGAGATCACGTCCCCGAGCAGGGCGGCCAGCGCGTGGTGACCGGGGACATCGCCGCCGTCGGCCCTCCAGGCCGGGTCCACCACGATCCCCTGCGACTCGCGGCGCACCACGCCGATCGAGTCGACGCCCCGCCTGCCGTCCGGCTGGCGCCGCATCCCCACCACCACCCGCAGCGACGCCGCGACCTGCGCGGACAGGGCCGACCTGTCCAGTCCCCCGAGCGCCCCGAGGGCCTCGAGACGGGCGGGCAGTTCGATCGGCGAGTTGGCGTGGACGGTGCCGGCGCTGCCGTCGTGCCCGGTGTTGAGCGCCGCGAGCAGGTCCGCCACCTCGCCGCCGCGCACCTCCCCCACCGCGATGCGGTCGGGGCGCATCCGCAGCGCCTGCCTCACCAGGTCCGACATCGCCACCTCACCCGCGCCCTCGACGTTGCCGTGACGAACGACGAGACGCACCACGTGTGGATGCGCGGGACGCAGCTCCGGCGAGTCCTCGACGCACAGCAGCCGCTCCCCTGCCGGCACGAGCCCGAGCAGCGCCGCCAGCAGCGTGGTCTTGCCCGAGCCGGTGCCGCCCACCACCAGGAAACCGATGCGCGCCGCGACGAGGCCCCGCAGCAGCCGCTCCGCCTCGGCGGGGACGGTGCCCGAGGCCACGAGCCGGTCGAACGTCACCTCCGCAGGCCTCGACACCCGTAGCGACAGGCAGGTGCCGTCGACGGCCACCGGCGGCAGCACCGCGTGCAGGCGCCAGGCGATCCCGTCGCGGGACCGCACCACCCCGTCGGCCCACGGGCGGGCGTCGTCGAGCCGCTGCCCCGCCCGGCCGGCCAGCCGGACCGCCAACGCCCGGAGCTCGGACTCGGTGGGCACCACGACGTCGGTCCGCTCGAGTCCACGCCCCCGGTCGACCAGTGCGGGCCCGGGCCCGTCGACCACCACATCGGTCACACCCGGGCTGGCCAGCAGCGCTTCGAGCGGCCCGGCGCCGGCCAGATGTTCGCGGACCAGCCGGGCGGTCCGGAGCAGATCGAGATGACCGTGGAGCATCCCGGACTCGGCGCGGACGGCGCGCACCACCTCCTCCGGCTCCGGCTCCACCCCGAGCCCGGCCAGGCGTGCACGCACCCGGTCCACCAGGTCAGTCGGAACACCGTCGGCCGCACCGCCCTGGGCCCCGTGTCGGGCCCCGTGCTCGGCCCGGCGCTCGGGCTGTTCACCGCCCATCGGGGATCACCCCCTCCAGCAGCGCATCCGCCACCGCCGCCAGTCGACGCACCCCGCCAGCCCGGCCACGGTCCAGCGCGGACGCCAGCCCGCCGACCCCGACGACCCGTCGCACGCCCGGGATCTCCGGCAGGACGAACCAGCGCGCTACCCCGACGGACTCGGCCACGTCGGCCGCGTGGAGCGGGTCACCGCGGCCGGTGCGCACCACCAGGATCGCGTCGGGGAACCGGCGAACCGCCCTGTCCGCGGCGACCGCGCCCTGGAGGTCGGCGCGGGTGACCACGACGACGACATCGCCACCCGCCGCACCCGGCCCGCCGTCACCGACCACACCCGCATCGCCGACCACCAGCCCGCCGGCCGCCCGGTGGGACCGCGCGGCGCCCGGTCCGCCGTCCGTGACCGCAGCGCGGGCCGCGGTCTCGTCCCGGGTCCGGGACCGTGCGAGCACCCCCAGCCCGGGCCGCGCCTTGGGAACGGCCTCCCACAGCGCGTCCGGGTCGGGTCCGCCGAGATCGGCGCGGACGTCCTCCACCCGCAGTCCTGGTTCGGTCTCGACGCCCAACACCAGGTCGGCCCCGGTGCCGCACGGGTCCGTCTCGAGCAACAGCGTCCGCACCGACGCCGCCGCCCGGACCGCCAGCGCCGCCGCCAGCGTGCTGGCCCCGCAGCCGCCCACGGCTCCGAACACCACCACCTGGGCTCCCGGTGTCCCGTGGGTAGGCGCCATGAGTGCGGCCACGAGGTCGCCGGTCCCCGAGGGCAGGTGCACGACCTCGTCGTCGTCGACCCCGGCGCGGTCCGGGGCCACGCGCACCACGCGCACCCCGCCACCACCTGCCGAGCCGACGCCCACCCCGCCCCCGGCACCCGGCCCCGGATCGGCACGGTCGGTAATCACCAGGTCCACAGCCTGATCGCCGGGGTCTGCGGCGTCGAGGGCGAGGGCGGCCAGGACCGCGCGGACATCGGCGTCCAGCTCGGGATCACCGACCTCCACCGCCACCTGCACCGTGCGGCCCGTCGCCGGGGCGGAGACCTGCGCAGCGCGTCCCGTCGCCGGGGCGGACCGGGGATTACTCACTGTCGTGTTCACGGGGCCCAGCGTGGCGCACGACGAGGACCGCACCCCGTGTCAGAAGCAGGATCCGGCCCTCGCCTGTGGAGAGGGACGGCACCTGTGGATAACCCTCGGCCCAGCCGCCGGCAGACGCCCCCGCCCGGGGCCCTGAAATGCGAGAAACCGCGGCAGGGGGATGCCGCGGTTTCTCAAAGTCTCAGTTCTCGGGGGGATGAACTGAGCACCTTGGGGGGATGCCCATCAACTGGGCGTGGCCATTATCACTTACCCTCCGGCATTGTGCAAGGCCGTATGGTTGGGACGTGTCCGCACCACGCCGTCAGGGCCCCAGGTCGCCGCAGCGCCGCCGTAGGGTCGCCGCGTTCTTCGATCTCGACAAGACGATCATCGCCACCTCGTCAGTCTTCGCCTTCAACAAGTCCTTCCTCGACGAGGGGATGCTGTCGCGTCGCTCCGTGATCGATCTGGCGTACACGCAGCTGGCGTTCAGCCTGTCGGACGCGGACGACGAACAGATGAACAAGGTGCGCCAGGCCATGGCCACGGCCACCAAGGGGTGGGAGCCGGCGACGGTCGAGCGGATCGTCACCGAGGGCCTCACCGAGACCGTGTCGCCGACCGTCTACGTCGAGGCCCAGGAACTGCTGGCCGAGCACCGCGCGCTGGGTCACGATCTGGTGATCGTCTCCGCCTCGGGCGAGGAGCTCATCGCCCCGATCGCCCGCATGCTCGGGGCGGACCACTACGCCGGCACCCGCATGTCTCGGGATGCCGACGGCCGCTACGGCGGCGAGATCGAGTTCTACTGCCAGGGGCCCGGCAAGGCCGTGGCGATCCGCGCGTTCGCCGAACGCTACGGGTACGACCTGAACTCCTGCTACGCCTACTCGGACTCCTCCACGGATCTGCCGATGCTCGAGGAGGTCGGGCACCCCACCGCGGTCAACCCCGACCGTTTGCTGCGGCGCGAGGCGCTCGAGCGCGGCTGGCCGATCCTGACGTTCTCCAACCCCACCCCGCTGCTGCCGACCCTCGAGCGGGCGACCGGTCCGCTCCTCGGCGCGGGCGCGATCGCGGTGGCGGTGGGAGCGGCGGCGCTGGCGTTCGGCCGAGCCGCCCGGTCCTGACACCGGACTCGAGCGGGCCTCGTCGCGCCCTGCCCAATCTGTCATAGTCGGACTCCGAGACCCCCTCTGGCGATAGTCGGAACCAACCACGAGCCGGCCGGATTCTTGTCCGATCCCACCATCGCTACGGGCCCGTGGGGACCGGCATGCTCAGGGCACGGCGGTGAAAGCGCCAGGGTCGAGACGGAAGAGAAGTCACGGCCCCCCGCTTGATCCACCGGCATCGACACTCCGGAACCCACGCGACGGATGACGCCCGAGAGGCAACCCCAGCCGTGGGTCCGCGCCAGCCGTCACCGACGGTTGTCCCGGACCGGCCACACGGCGGACCACAGGACGCCTGGTACCCGGAACTCTCGATGAATCCGCAGTGAGTTGGCGGGTCGGCCTCGCGGCTGACCCGCCATTCGCGCGTCCGGGGGCGACCGGGGCCCGGCCCTCGTCCCAGAACACTTGGCCCAGGCTGCTACGCCCGGGGAGGAATCAGGCGCCGGCGGCCTCGGCGATCGACACGGCCTCGCGGGCACCGGCCTCGAGCGCACTACAGCAGTGGAGGAGCCACCTGGTCACGCCGTCCTCCGTGCCGGTCATATACCCCTCCAGCGCGGACCGGTGCAGCGTCGGATCGCGGTAGAAGGTCACCTCGGGCACGCCCAGGCAGTGCGGGTCCAGCCCCGTCGACACCCCCACGAGGCGGAACGCGGCGCGGCCCACGATCCCGTCGGCCGAACCGAACGGCTCGAGACCGGACAGCTCCCCCAGCACGACCGAGGCCAGCACCGGCGCGGCCACGCGGGTTCCGCCGGTGACGAGCTCGGCAAGCCCCTGTAGCCGCTCGGCGATCCCCGGTTCGGGGCGCGGACGACCGAGGGTCCCGGGGTCGACCCCCGGCCCGGAGGCGGCGAGAAGGTGCAGGTGGGCCAGCTCCTGCAGCGGCGACCTGGTCCAGACCGCCACCGCTCTGTCGAGCGACTCGCCGGTGAGCTCACCGGCGACCCTCAGTGCGCTGGCCAGCGTCTCGTCCGGTTCAGAGTCGGCGTCAAGGCGTACCGAGGCGCCCTCTACACCGGCCGAGGCCCGGGCCCCGCGCAGGACCGACTCGGCTGCGGTGGTGGGCCACCCGCGCCGATTGGCGGGATGACGGTGCACCGCGGCGAGTGCCTCACGGGCCGTTTCTGCGGCCTCCGCCACCCCGGGCAGGGCCAGCAGCGGGGCGAGTGGATCGGCGGTTGGAGAGTTCACGGATTCGAGGCTACCGACCTGTCACCACCCACGACGTGGGGGTCTCAGCCCACCCGAAAAGCACGACACAGGTGTTTATCAGCCGCGTCGACCGCTGTCCGCCTGGTGTAATCACCGCACAGACGTCGGCCTCGCCGCGGCCGGTACCCCCCATCCCCGACCCACGGAGGCCCCGTGAATCTCAAGGAACAGCTCGACACCCTGCTCGACGCGACCGCCTTCGACTCCACCGGGACCAAGATCGGCGCGGTGCGTCAGGTCTATGTGGACGACGCGAGCGGCAAGCTCACCTTCGCGACGGTCTCGACCGGGATCTTCTCGGCCGACGCGATCGTCCCGCTCCACGGAGCCCGCCTCCTCGACGACGAACTGCACGTCGACCACACCCGCGCCGTCATCCGTGACTCACCGCGCCCCGACAACACCGAGGACGCCCTCACTCCCGCGCAGGAGGTCACCCTCCTCGAGCACTACGGACTCGAGGCCCCCGCGCGGGACCGCGGCGCCGCCGAGCCCGAGCCGAGGTCCGGGGCGAAGCCGGGGCCCGCAGCCAAGCCGAAGTCCGGGGCGAAGCCGGAGCCCGCGCCCAAACCGAAGTCCGAGTCGACGTCCGAGGCCACATCGGCGCCTGAGTCGAAGCCTGCCTCCGGCCCGAAGTCGCCGACCGAGCCCAAGCCGAAGCCCGGGTCGCCGGCCGAGCCGAAGCCCACGCCAGAGCCAGCGCCGGGACCGGGTGCCGCCGGGACCACAAGCGCGAGCACCGGATCCGTCACGTCCGCGAGCGGGTCGGCCACCAAGGCCAAGGGCACCACCGACAAGGAGACGCGCCCAGGCGACGGGAAGGCCGCGGGAGAGGGCGGCACGAAGGACACCGGCGAGACCGCCGCCGAGGCCGACACCCCCGCACCCGACGCCTCCCGGAAGTCCGCAGCCCGGAAACCCGCCGCGCCCACCGCGGCGCACGGCGGGACGTCCGACGGCAAGGAGACCGACGGGCGCCGGGCGGACGGGAAGGAGACCGACGGGCGCCGGGCGGACGGGAAGGAGAACGAGGGGCGCCGGGCGGGCGGGAAGGAGACCGACGGCGAGAAGTCCGACGAGGACACGACGACGACAACGAGCTCCGCCTCCCCCGACACTCCCCCCGACGGAGCGGATCGCGCGGGTTCCGACCGTCCCGGTTCCGCCGGGTCCGACGGCGCCGCCACCTCGGAAAACGGCGGAGACGCCCCATCCCGGCGGCACGACTGACCCACCGCGCCAGGCACCCCCGCACTTCCCCCCGTCGGGTGTGTTCCCGGACACGGTGCCCGGCCTGTGACTACGCTCACACCCATCGGTCTGGTCGCAACCGCCGTGTCGAATCCGGCCGCCGTGAACCCCGTCCCCGAGAGAGAGTCGCTCATGACCGCTCACCCCCACAACGAGATCTTCGCCCCTGATCCCGCGTTCGCCGAGCAGGCCAACGCCGGCCCCGACGAGTACGAGCGCGCGTCCGCAGACCGCCTGGCGTTCTGGGACGAGCAGGCCCGTCGCCTCGACTGGTCCGACGAGTGGTCCGAGGTCCTGGACTGGTCGGACGCCCCGGTCGCCAAGTGGTTCGTGGGCGGCAAGCTCAACGCCGCCTACAACTGCGTCGACCGGCACGTCGAGGCCGGCAACGGTGACCGTGTGGCCATCCACTGGGTGGGCGAGCCCACCGACGACGCCCGCGACATCACCTACGCCGAGCTCAAGGACGACGTGAGCCGCACGGCGAACTACCTCAGCTCGCTGGGCCTGGTGGCCGGCGACCGGGTGGCCATCTACATGCCGCTGCTGCCCGAGACGTACGTCGCGATGCTCGCCTGCGCCCGTCTCGGCCTGACCCACTCGGTGGTGTTCGCCGGGTTCTCGTCCGCGGCGCTGCGCTCGCGGGTCGACGACGCCGAGGCGAAGGTGGTCATCACCGCCGACGGGCAGTTCCGCCGCGGCAAGCCCGCCCCCCTGAAGGCAGGCGTGGACGAGGCGCTCGGCAGCTCACTCGACAGCGTCGACGGCCCGGCCGAGTCCGTCCAGAAGGTCCTCGTGGTGCGCCGCACCGGCATCGACGTGGACTGGCAGGACGACCGTGACGTGTGGTGGGACGAGGTCATCCCGTCCCAGTCCACCGACCACACCCCCGAGGGCTTCGACGCCGAGCACCCGCTGTTCGTGCTCTACACCTCCGGCACCACCGGCAAGCCCAAGGGCATCATCCACACCACCGGCGGCTACCTCACCCAGGCGTCGTACACCCACCACGTGGTGTTCGACCATAAGCCGGGCAAGGACATCTACTGGTGCACCGCCGACGTCGGCTGGGTCACCGGCCACACCTACGGCGTCTACGGTCCGCTCTCGAACGGCGCGACCTGCATGGTGTACGAGGGCACGCCCAACTCGCCGACCGAGCACCGCCACTTCGAGATCATCGAGAAGTACGGCGTGACCATCTACTACTCGGCGCCGACCCTCATCCGCACGTTCATGAAGTGGGGTCGCGAGATCCCCAAGTCGCACGACCTGAGCTCGATCCGCCTGCTCGGTTCCGTGGGTGAGCCCATCAACCCGGAGGCGTGGCGCTGGTACCGCGAGCACATCGGCGGCGACGCGGTGCCGATCGTGGACACCTGGTGGCAGACCGAGACCGGCGCGATCATGATCTCGCCCCTGCCCGGTGCCACCGCGACCAAGCCCGGCTCCGCCATGCGTCCGATCCCCGGTGTCGAGGCCTCGATCGTCGACGGCGACGCCAAGCAGGTCCCGCCCGAAGAGCAGGGCTTCCTGGTGATCACCGAGCCGTGGCCCGCCATGCTCCGCGGCATCTGGGGCGACATGGAGCGCTACCGGGACACCTACTGGTCCCGCTTCGCCGAGGAGGGCTACTACTTCGCCGGTGACGGCGCCAAGTGGGACTCCGACGGCGCGCTGTGGATCCTGGGTCGTGTCGACGACGTCATGAACATCTCCGGTCACCGGATCTCGACCTCGGAGGTCGAATCGGCGCTCGTCGGACACGATTCGGTCGCCGAGGCCGCGGTCGTGGGTGCCGACGACGCGACCACCGGTCAGGCGATCGTCGCGTACGTGATCCTGCGCGAGAGCGCCCCGGAGGACACCGATCGCCTCGAGCTCATCGACGAGCTGCGCGCCACGGTCTCCCGCGAGATCTCGCCGATCGCCAAGCCGCGCGACATCACGATCGTGCCCGAGCTGCCCAAGACCCGCTCGGGCAAGATCATGCGCCGCCTGCTCAAGGACATGGCCGAAGGCCGGGAGGGGGGCGACACGTCGACCCTGTCCGACCCGTCGATCATGGAGCAGATCCGCACCAAGGGCACGCGCGGCTGACGGGTAGTACGTGAACGACGCCACCCGTCGTGGCACGATGGACGACGGTGCACCGATCGCCTGACAGTCGGTGTAACCGTCGCCGGACTATGGAGGAACAACCGTGAGCCACGCCCAGGGAACCCACAAGCCGACCGAGGCCTCGATCCCCCTGCACGACGCCGACTCGATCGGCCGTGGCGACGCCAGTATCGGCACCCTGGTCAAGAACGCCTCGACCCACGTGTCCACGCTGATGCGGGCCGAGATCGAGCTGGCCAAGACCGAGGTCACCGAGCAGGTGAAGAAGGCGGCGACCGGCTCCGGCTTCTTCGTGGTGGCCCTGGTGCTGCTGCTCATGGCGTTCTTCCCGTTCGTGTTCATGTGGGCCAAGCTCATCTCGATGTGGTTCGGCACCAAGACCTGGGACTGGATGGGATTCCTCATCGTGTTCGTGGTCCTGGTGATCCTGGCCGTGGTGTTCGCGCTCCTCGGGTACCGCAAGGTCAAGAAGATCCGTAAGCCGCAGCGCACCATCGACTCGGTGTCGGATCTCAAGCTCGCGATGCCCACGGGCGCCGAGCCGAAGCCCGGAACCGTCCGGGTGACCGAGACCCCCGAGCCGTCGCCGCGCCGCTGAGGGCCGCACACCCGCTGACACCCGCGCAACACTGAACACCTCCTCGCACAGGCCGCCCGACCCGTCGATCGTCAGGATCGACGGGTCGTGGCGGCATCGTGACGTCTCCGCCAACGGCATCCGGCTCCACGTGGCCGAGGCGTTCCCGCCCGACACCCCGCCAGACGAACTCCCCCCGCTGGTCCTGCTGATCCACGGGCTCAACAGCATCTGGTGGACCATGCGGGCCCCGATGGTCGCCCTGGCCGAGGCCGGATTCCACGCTGTCGCCGTCGACCTGCGGGGCCACGGGGACTCCGACAAACCACCTCGCGGCTACGACGCCTGGACCCTGGCCTCCGACGTGACGAACCTCGTGCGCGCGCTCGGCCACTCCTCCGCCGTGATCGTCGGACAGAGCGAGGGCGGATTCGTGGCGTGGACCGCCGCCTACCGCCGTCCGCGCGCGGTGCGGGGCCTCGTCGTCGTCGGATCCCCCCACCCCCTGGCCATGCGCCACGCCGCACTGCGCGACTCCACACAACGCCGCGCGGTCGTACCCCGCCTGCTCGCGGACCAGGCGCCGCGACTGCCCGAACGGCGGCTCACCCGCGACGGCGCGGCGGCCGTCGAGGACATGCTGCGCAGCCGCTCGGGCCCCGGCTGGTGCGACACCGACGACTTCCGCGAGACCGCCGACCTGCTGCGGCGTGCGATGCTCATCCCCAAGGTCGCGCACCTGACGCTGGAGAGTCGCCGCTGGATGGTGCGCAGCCAGTTCCGGCCCGACGGCCGCGACTTCCGGCGCACCGTCGCCAGAGTGCTCGACCAGCCCGTGCTGGGGATCAGCGGCGCCGAGGACCGGTTCGTCCTGCCGGAGACCGTCGCGGCGTCGGCACCGTGGGCCCGCGACTTCCGGACCGCACTGGTGCCGGGCGCCGGCCACTACCCGGCGATGGAGGCCCCCGACCAGACGTCCCGCCTGATCGTGGACTTCGCCCGCCGGGCCCACCTCACCTGACCGTCCGACCCGCCACGCACACCCACCGCACGGGAGCCGGGACAGCCCGTCCTCAGCGGGCGCCACCCCCGCTCAGCGGGCCCCCACGCACGATCCGGTGGGCACGGGCCCCGGAGCGTCCAGCGCCGCCATCAGCTGCGGGAGCACCTGGTCCACCGTGAGGGCGTAGCCCGTGTCGTCGGCATCCATCGCGGCGCCGAACACCACGCCCACCACCTCGCCCTCCGGCGTGATCAGCGGACCGCCCGAGTTTCCCTCACGCACCGTCCCGCGCAGGATGTACACCTCGCGCTCCACGGTCTGCTCGCGGTAGATGTCCGGCCCCCGCAGAGTCACGCGCTCCCGGATGCGCGCGGCGTCCGGCCGGTACGGGCCGTTCCCGGGATAGCCGAGCACGATCGCGTTGTCGCCGGTCCGGGCCCGCCGATCGGAGAACGGCAACACCGGCGCCGCCAGCTCGGGAACCCGCAGGACCGCCACATCGACACCGGGATCGTAGACCACCACGTCGGCACTGAGCTCCTCGCCGCCGGACAGGACGGTCACCTCGCCGGTCCCCGCCACGACGTGCGCGTTGGTCATCACCAGGCCGGGGGCCGCGACGAAGCCGGAGCCCTCGAGCGCACGACTGCAGGACTCGGCCCGGCCGAGGATCTTGAGCACCGACGGCTCCACCCGGTTGACCACCTCGGACGCGGCGAGCACCGGATCCGGCGGATCGACCTCCTGCAGCGGCGTCGTACCGAACGGGCCCAGGATGTCCGGGAAGCCGGTGGTGCCGAGGACCGCGGTGAACGCCGCCGGGATGCGCTGCAGCTGCTCGGGGGCGATGTCGTCGATCTTCGCCAGCACCGTGGACCCACGGACCGCCTTGCCGAACGGGGTCCCGTCCTGCGCGGCGACCGGAATCGCGACGAGCCACGCGACCAGCAGCATCGCCGCGGCCTGCAGTACCGCGCCGACCGTCGAGTCGAGAAGCTTTGCCCCGGTGCCCGAGATGAACCTCCTGGCCGCGCGGCCGATGGTCACACCGGCGATCTGCCCGATGATCACCATCGCCGCGATGACCGCCAGCCCCGCGGCCAACCTGCCCAGCGGCGAATCGATCTCCCGCACCAGGTGCGGGGCGACCAGCAGACCCGACGTGGCGCCGATACCCACCCCCAGCAGCGCGAAGGCCGAGGACGCGGCCCCGTTGATCCACCCCGAGATCGCGGCGGCGGCCGCGAGCGCGAACAGTGCCAGGTCGAGCCACTGCGAGCCCGTCACCGGTACCCCCGGCGCGGGTCGTCCGCGGGAAGATCGAGGGGCTCCTCGCCGACGCCCGCCGCACCGGCCGAGCCGGCAGCGGCAGCGCCCGCGGCGGCGTCGTCGTCATCGTCGTGCCCCGAGCGGACACCGGGCACGCCGGCGACGGTGCGGTCCGCCAACGGATCGGAGTGCTCGCGGCGGGCCTCCTCGGCCGACATACGCGGGCGTTCCCCGTTGCCGGACGCCTCCAGGGTCGACTCCAGGTCGCGGATGTCGGTGGTGTCCCAGTCCAGATCCCACCCCGCGGAGTGGAACATCGCGGCGATGATCCCGGCGGTGAAACCCCAGATCACCAGGTCGTCGTGTTGGAACGCCGGCCCGGTCCAGCCGCTGGTGTGCCGGAGCAGGAACCGGTTGGCCGGGTCGAGCATCTCGTCGACGGGCACCGTCATCACGCGTGAGGTCTCCCCCGGGTCCACCACGTCGACCTCCATCGGATCGCGCCAGAAGCCGAGCACCGGCGCGACCGAGTAGTTGGAGACGGGGATGTAGAGCTCGGGCAGCACCGCCAGGACGTCGACACCGTCCGGATCGAGGCCGGTCTCCTCCCACGATTCACGCAGGGCGGCCTCGACGGGACCGCTGTCGGTGTCGTCGACGCCCCCGCCGGGGAACGACACCTGCCCCGAGTGACTGCGCAGCGTGGGCGCGCGGTGGGTGAGCAGGATGCGGGCGTCCCGGGGCGGGCGCGGGCCGGGAGCCCCGGGCGATCCGGAGAACAACACGAGCACCGCCGCGTCACGGTGCGGGCGCCCCGGCCCGCCCGCACCACGATCCTCGGGCGGACGCCGTTTGGGCAGCAGTCCGTCGAAACTGCCGTCGGTGCACGCCGTCAGCAGCGGGTCCATCCATCCGGGGTGCGGCACGCCGGTGACGTCGCCGGGCCGGGGCACGGGCCCGTCGGTGGCGCGGGGTGTCCAGACGGCGGGCGCGCCGGGGCGGGACACGGGTCCGCCCGCGGTACCGGGCCGCGACCCGGGGCCGTCGGCGCCCGGCCGGCCGGTCGAGTCGGCGGTCACACCGTCACCCCCAGATACTCCTCGACGGCATCGAGCACGTCCTGCTCGCTGTACATCGGCTGGATCAACACGTGCGCGACGGTCCCGTCGGCGCGCACGAACACCGTGAGCGGCAGCACGGGCGGCGCGCCCAGGATCCCGGGCAGCTCCTCCTCCTGGTCGGAGACGGACACCAGCTGGTCGATGCCGAGCGCGTCGAGCGTGTCGAACCCCTTGGTCTCGGACGGGTCGGTGTGGGAGACCACCACGCGCACCCGGTCTCCGAGCGCGTCGGCGGCCTCCTGGATGGCGGGCAGCTCGCGGCGGCACGGCTCACACCAGTACGCCCACATGTTGACCACCATCGGCTCGCCGGCCTGGATCTTGCCGAGCGACGTGGTGGAGCCGTCGTTCATGCAGCGCACCATGAGCCCGGCCACGGGGCCCTCCGTGGTGGCCGCGGCGGCACCGTCGCGGCACTCGGGCAGACCGGCGGTGGCGCGGGTGGCGTCGTCGACCACCGTGACCGGCTCGTCGGCCGGCGGCTCACCGACGGGCGGCGCGTCCTGGGGGGACAGCGACGAGGCCGGGTCCTCGCCCTGAGCGGTGCCCTCACCCTGGTCGGAGCCGAGGGTGGTGAAGAGGGCGACGACGACGCCGACCAGCACCACGAACGCCACCACCGTCCATCTCAGAGACGCACTCATGCCTGATCCCCCAGTCCAACCAGTTCCAGCAGATGATCTCGTTCGGGCCCCGCCACGAGTCGGGCGGCGGCGACCGGATCGAGCGGGCCGACCTCGCCGGCGGAAGGGCAGTCCGGGGCCAGGACACACGCGCCGCACGCCGCGGTCCGGGCGTGGCAGACACGGCGGCCGTGGAAGATGATGCGGTGGCTGGCGTCGGTCCAGGTCGCCCTCGGCAGCAGCTCGGCCACGTCACGCTCGATGCGGACCGGGTCCGTGGCCCCGGTCCACTTCCAGCGTGCCACCAGACGCATGAAATGGGTGTCTACGGTGAGGCCGGGGACGCCGAAGGCGTTTCCGAGGACCACGTTGGCGGTCTTCCGGCCGAATCCCGGGAGGGTGACCAGGTCCTCCAGGCGCCGCGGCACCTCGCCGTCGTATCTCTCCACCAGGGCCGCCCCGAGGCCCTGGATGCTCCGCGCCTTGTTCCGGTAGAAGCCCGTGGGGCGGATCAACTCCTCCAGTTCCTCGCGGTCCGAGGCGGCGTAGTCCGCGGCGGTCCGGTAGCGCCTGAACAGGGCCGGGGTGACCTCGTTGACCCGCTTGTCGGTGCACTGCGCGGACAGGATCGTGGCGACGCTCAGCTCGAGGGGGTCGCGGAAGTCGAGCTCGCAGTACACGTGCGGGAACGCGGTCTCGAGGGTGCGGAGCATGCGTCTGGCGCGACGGGTGCGCCCGAGGTCGGTTTCCACCCCCCTCGCGGCCACCCCTTTTCTGCGGCGCTTCGGCACTGCGGGAGCGGGGTCGGGCATGAGTCCACATTACGGTGAGTCGACCGGCCGGCGGGCAGCCGCTCCGACGAGGCCACCGACCGGGGCCCGGACCCACCCCGCCGGGGGGAAGAGCAAAGGCGGACTTTCCGTTCCCGCGACGACACCTCCCCGGCGGTCCGCCCTTCGCGGCGGTGATTCCGGACACCCTGTGCCCGTCGGCGCACGCGGGGGTGGATAATCTACGGCCATGCAGGGAATCCTCGTCGTTCTGGTCCCGGTCCTCCTGGCCGGCTTCGCCCTCCTCATGGACAGGTTCGAGTCCTCTATCCTGTCCGAGCCGCAGCCCGTCGAATCCTGACACGCACGGTTTGACCGCGCGTTGGTCACACCTGCGGCGCGAGAACGACTACAGTGGCTCTCGCCACACGCACGCCATGGCGCAGACGAGCATGTCCGCGCCCGAACGGAGGGTCACGGACTGTGACGATTGATCGCCGCACGGACCAGTCTGCCGACGACGTCCTCACCCGGGCAGGTATTTTCCAGGGTGTCGAGCCGTCGGCGGTGTCCGCTCTGCGTGATGACCTGACGCGCGAGGAGTACTCGAAGGGTGACGTGATCATCCGCGAGGGCGAGCAGGGCGACAGCCTGTACATCGTCACCTCCGGCAAGGTGAAGCTCTCCCGCAAGGCGCCGGACGGCCGCGAGAACCTGCTGTCGATCCTCGGCCCGTCCGACATGTTCGGCGAGCTGTCCATCTTCGACCCGGGCCCGCGCACGTCGTCGGCCGTGTGTGTCACCGACGTGACCGTGCAGGCCATGGACCGCTCCGCGCTCAAGCGCTGGATCGCCGAGCGTCCCGAGATCTCCGACCAGCTGCTGCGGGTGCTCGCGCGCCGTCTGCGCCGCACGAACAACAACCTGGCGGACCTGATCTTCACCGATGTCCCCGGCCGCGTGGCCAAGGCCCTGCTGCAGCTCGCCCAGCGTTTCGGTACGCAGGAGGGCGGCAACATCCGCGTGACGCACGACCTCACCCAGGAGGAGATCGCCCAGCTGGTCGGCGCCTCCCGTGAGACCGTGAACAAGGCCCTGGCGGAGTTCGCGCACCGTGGTTGGCTGCGGCTCGAGGGCAAGAGCGTCATCATCTCGGACACCGAGCGCCTGGCCCGGCGCGCCCGCTGATTCTCGCCCGGACCCGCTGCCCTGCCTGCGGATCCGCTATCCCCACAGGGGTTGCGGGCTCAGCGGATCCGGGGGCGAATCAGGTCCGGTCCAGATAGCGCAGCGCAACCACGGTGGACTGTTCGGCCACCTTCAGCAGGAACGGCGAGACATCGCGGTAGATGTGCTGGGTGATCGCGGCGGCATCGGCGTCATCGCCCAGCTCGGCGCGGGCGGCGATGATCTGGTCCAGGCGGTCACGGCGATGCCGGCCGAGCACCTGCGCCGCGCGGCCGGTGTTCTCCACATCCGGCCCGTGACCGGGGATGCCGGTCACCCCGTCGGCCCGCCCGGCCAACAGATCCATGCTCGCCAGGTAGTCGCCGAGGTCGCCGTCGGTCGAGTCGAGCACGGTCGAATCCCGGCCCAGGATCGTGTCACCCAGGACCACGCAGTCGGCAGGCGCGGTGAACCCGGTTCCGGCGGCGCGGACCTCCAGGCACACCGAGTCCGCGGTGTGACCCGGGGTGCCCAGCACGATGATGTCCAGCCCGGCCGCGTGAATCTCCTCGCCGTCGTCGAACGGCCGGGCATCACGGCAGAAACGCTCCTGCACGGCCCGCACCGGGGCGTCGGTGAGGGCGCGCAGCTGGTCGATCCCGTCGGTGTGGTCACCGTGGCGGTGGGTGACGACGACGAGCTCGACCTCCCCCACGATCGACGCGATCCGCTCGGCGTGCGAACGATCGTCCGGCCCGGGGTCCACCACCACACACGTCGGCGACCCCGGCGCCCGCAGGATGACCGTGTTGGTCCCCTCGAAGGTCATCTCCGACGGGTTGTCGCACAGGATGACCCCGGACAGCTCCGTCACCGGGCGCAGGGTCTCGTACGCCGGGAATCTGATCGGGGTCAGGCCAGCAGACATCCGGATCTACCCCTCGACCTCGACGATGACCTCGACCTCCACCGGCGCGTCCAGGGGCAACTCGGAGACACCCACGGCCGAGCGCGCGTGGACCCCGGCGTCGCCGAAGATCTCGCCCATCACGTCGGAGGCGCCGTTGAGCACTGCCGGCTGACCGGAGAACCCGGGCGCGGACGCCACGAAACCCACGACCTTGACGATCCGCACCACCGCGTCGATGCCGACCAGGCCGTCGACCGCGGCCAACGCGTTGAGCGCGCAGGTGCGGGCCAGATCAGCGGCCTGCTCGGGCGACACGTCGGCACCGACCTTGCCGGTCGCGACGAGCGCGCCGTCGACCATCGGCAACTGGCCGGAGGTGTAGACGAGAGACCCCGTCCGCACGGCCGGGGCGTAGTTGGCGACCGGCGGCACGACCGTCGGCAGCTCCAGCCCCAGCTGCTCGAGCTTGCGGGTCCAGTAGCCGGCGGGTTCGGCCTCCGCCATCAGAGCCGACGCTTCATGTAGGCGACGTGCTGCTCACCCGTGGGGCCGGGCAGCACGGAGACCAGCTCCCAGCCGTCAGCTCCCCACGTGTCGAGGATCTGCTTGGTGGCGTGGGTCAGCAGGGGGACGGTCGCGTACTCGAACCGGGGGGCGTCAGTGGCTTCGCTCATGCCCCCACTCTAGGGAAGTCGGGAGCGGCCCGCGCGGGGCGGCCTCTGGGCTTAGGGTTGAGCGCATGCCGTCCACGAAGAGTCCGGGCCCCCAGGCGTCGCCGCGGCCGACGATCGCCGACGAGTTGTCCACCGGGTGGTCCGACGATTCAGCGAGTGCCGACCTGCATTACGTGTCCGGGAAGGGCGGCACCGGTAAGACCACCGTCGCCGCCGCACTCGCGCTGGCGCTGGCCTCGACCGGCAAGAAGGTCCTGCTGGTGGAGGTCGAGGAGCGTCAGGGCATCGCCCGGATCTTCGACCGCTCACCGCTCCCCTACCGCGAGGAGCTCGTCGCGCGCGTCGACGGCGGCGGCACGGTGTTCGGCCTGGCGATCGACATCGAGGCCGCGATGCTCGACTATCTCGACACGTTCTACCGCCTGGGCGTGGTGGGCAGGGTGATGAAGACGGTCGGCGCGATCGAGTTCGCCACCACCATCGCCCCGGGCCTCAAGGACGTGTTGCTCACCGGCAAGATCTACGAGGTCGTGACGCGCGAGCAGTCCAAGAAGGAGGTCGTGTACGACGCCGTGGTGGTGGACGCCCCACCCACGGGTCGGATCGGAAAATTCCTGGATGTGACCACCGCGATGGCCGATCTCGCCGGTGGCGGCGGACCCATCCGTCGCCAGGCCGAGGCGGTGGCCGAGCTCGTCCACTCCCAGCGCACCGTGGTGCACCTGGTGACGTTGCTGGAGTCCCTGCCGGTGCAGGAGACCATCGAGGCGATCGCCGAGCTCAAGAGCCACGGGCTGCGCGTGGGCCAGGTCATCATCAACCGCGCCGAGGCCCGCTACCTGGACGACGCCGCGCTGGAGCGCGTCGCCGAGGAGGAGATCGACGCCGCGGCCGTCCTCGCCGGCTTGGAGGCGACGGGTGTAGAGGTCGACGACGAGGGACTGCAGGGACTCCTGGTGGAGGCGATCGAGCACGCGCGCGTCGCACGCGGTCAGCTGCGGGCCGGCGACACGCTGACGTCGGCCGGCTGCCCCACGCTCGTTCTTCCCGCCCTGCCGAACGGGGTCGAGGTCACCGATCTCTACGACCTCGCCTCGGCCCTCGTCGACCAGGGAGTCCGCTGACATGACCCGTCGTCTCGACATCACCGAACTGCTCACCGACTCCCGGACCCGCGTTGTGGTCTGCACCGGCGCCGGCGGCGTGGGCAAGACCACCACCGCCGCGGCCGTCGGGCTGCGGGCCGCCGAACTCGGACGCGACACGGTGGTGCTGACCATCGACCCGGCCCGCCGACTCGCCCAGGCGCTGGGGATCGACGAGCTCTCCAACGAACCGTCCCCCGTCGAGCTCGGGTCCGACCGGGCCGAGTCGGGCGGCTCGTTGCACGCGATGATGCTCGACATGCGTCGCACCTTCGACGAGCTGGTCACCGCCAACACCACCCCCGAGAAGGCCCGGGCGATCCTCGACAATCGCTTCTACAAGACGATGGTCACCTCCTTCGCGGGGACGCAGGAGTACATGGCCATGGAGAAGCTCGGGCAACTGCTGGACGATTCGACGTGGGATCTCGTCGTCGTCGACACCCCTCCCTCGCGCAACGCCCTCGACTTCCTCGACGCCCCGAGCCGACTCGGATCGTTCCTCGACAGCCGCCTCATGCGGCTGCTCTCCGCCCCCGGACGCGGTGTGGGCCGGCTCGTGACCGGCGCGATGAGCACCGCCATGCGCGGCGTGTCCGCGGTGGTGGGTTCGACCATGCTGGCTGATGCGTCCGAGGTGGTGGTGGCGCTCGACTCGACGTTCGGCGGGTTCACCGCGCGCGCCGCCCGCACGCAGGAGATCCTGCGGCGCAAGGGCACCGAGTTCCTGGTGGTCTCCTCCGCCGAACGCCCGGCCCTGCGTGAGGCCGCGTTCTTCGCCGAGCGGCTGTCCGAGGAGAACATGCCGCTGGCGGGGGTCGTGATCAACCGGACCCACCCGCGGCTGACCGACATCAGCGCCGAGCAGGCGGGGGCTGCCGCCGACCGCCTCGCCGGTGACAATCCCGAGGCCGAGGCCGTGCTGCGCATCCACGCCGACCGTGCCCGGACCGCACGTCAGGAGCTGCGGCTGCTCGAGTCGTTCACGGACACCCACCCCGACGTGAAGATCGTGGGCGTGCCGTCGCTGCCGTTCGACATCTCCGATCTCGAGGCACTGCGCGCGGTGGGCGACCAGCTCTGCGGGTAGCAGCCCGCGACACGCCGGCTGGCGGCGGCGGACATCGCGCCCGGCGGCGGGCATCGCGCCCGGCGGCTCCTGGCGACTCCCGCCGGCGGCGAACACCGCGCGCGACACGGTTTTAGCGACCTCACTGCGACGACACGCCGACACCGCCCACAACCACGCCACCCAATCTCACGCTGATGTCGACAAAACCACCGACCCAGCAGCGCGAGCACCCGGCGGCGACGAACAACGCGACGCGGGGCGACCAGCGACGCCCGCCGGCGGCAGACAACGCGGCGCGAGGCGACCAGCGGCGCCCGCTGGCGGCGACGAACAACTCGGCGTGGGGCGACTGAGGGAGGACGTGGCGCGGGCGCGCGGGCCGCACCACGCGTTTCCGAGAAATGACAGCGGCCCGCAGGGTTGCTGCGGGCCGCATCGAGGAGCAGACGAGCTGCGGTGCCGGCCAGGGCACCTACCGGCCAGGGCGTCTACCGACCGGGGCATCTGCCGGCCCCGGGCTCTGCGGGCCTGACCTCAGGCCCGACCGGCCGAGGCCGGGAGGCGTTCAGGAGTTCAGCGGTTGACGGCGTGCCGCTCGAGCTGCCTCGCGAAGAAGTCTGCCCAGGAACGCACCTCGGGATGCTGCTTGAGCAGGGCGCGACGCTGACGCTCGGTCATACCGCCCCACACACCGAACTCGACCCGGTTGTCCAGCGCGTCGGCGCGGCACTGGAGCAGTACCGGGCAGTGCCGGCAGATGGAAGCGGCCTTTCGTTGTGCCGCGCCACGGACGAACAGCTCGTCCGGGTCGATATCCCTACAGCGGGCCTGGGCCACCCATTCTTGGCGGCCCTCCCCGATGATCGTCTCCTCGGATCCGAGAGGGTTGCTTGTCCCGGGGCGAACCCCGGAGTCGAAGGTGCGGGAGGTCCCGGGAAGGGTCGCCGTCATCGAAATACCCCTGTCTGCATGGAACTGCGGGCGTTGTGACGCACGCTATTCCGGCCTTCTGGGCCCGCCCGGCTCGGCGAGCCCACCATTGTCAGCGGGAGTCCCGCTCCGAGCGATCGTGTGATGATCGTCTCATTTGGACCGAAACGCCCCGCGTCCACTCATATTGTTACCGCAGTCACACAACAGAAGTAAAGGGCGGTTTCATATCCGGCCGCCGCAGGTGTACGAACGGGGGTGGTCACGTACTCTGGTCGCGTGTCGGCTATGAATTCGGTGGGAAAGCTGGTCGCGACCTGTGTCGCGGCCGGGGTGGTGGCGGCAGGAGCGATGTTCCCGCTGGCCGGGGCGGCCGGGCTCGCGTCCAACAAGATGGCCGACTCGCTGGCCGGGACCTCCGCGGATCTCATCAAGGGAGACCTGCCGTCGATCTCCACGGTCACGGACGCCTCGGGAGAGCCGATCGCCTGGCTGTACGACCAACAGCGCGTCCAGGTCCCCAGCGAGGAGATCTCGCAGAACATGAAGCTCGCGATCATCGCGATCGAGGACCGACGGTTCGCGGACCACAACGGTGTGGACTGGCGCGGCACCATCCGCGCGGCCCTGACCAACGCCACCTCCGGCGAAGTCGAGCAGGGCGCCTCGACCATCGACCAGCAGTTGGTGAAGAACTACCAGTTCCTCGTCTCCGCAGAGAACGACGCGGAGCGCCGGGCCGCCGTGGAGACCACACCCGCGCGCAAGATCAAAGAGATCCGGATGGCGCTCACTCTCGACAGCGAGATGGGCAAGGACGAGATCCTCACCAAGTACCTCAACCTCGTCTCGTTCGGCAACGGCGCGTTCGGTATCCAGTCCGCCGCACAGACCTATTTCGGGGTCGACGCCTCCGAGCTCACGGTCCCGCAGTCCGCGATGCTCGCCGGGATGGTCCAGTCGACCAGCCGGTTCAACCCGTACACCAACCCCGAGGACACCAAACAGCGCCGCGACACGGTCATCCGGACAATGGCCGAGACCGGTGCCATCACCCCGGCCGAGAGCGCGGAGTACATCGCCGAGCCGCTCGGAGTGCTCGAGCGGCCCAACTCGATTCCGCGGGGCTGCATCACCGCAGGTGACCGAGGGTTCTTCTGCGACTATGTGCTCCAGTACCTCGACGAGAACGGTCTGAGTCGGAAGATGGTCGAGCAGGGCGGCTACACCATCCGCACGACCCTCGACGAGACCGTCCAGGCAAACGTCCAGCGCGCACTGGACACCTACGGCAACCCCACCGGACAGGGCGTGGCCGAGGTGATGAGCGTGGTGCGCCCCGGCAAGGACTCGCACAAGGTGGTCGCGATCGCCTCCAGCCGCCAGTACGGGCTCGAGCTCGGAGACAGCCAGACCGTCCAGCCGCAGCCCTTCTCCCTGGTCGGCGACGGTGCGGGCTCGGTGTTCAAGATCTTCACCGTCGCGGCCGCACTCGAGAAGGGCATGGCCGCAGGCACCACCCTGTCGGTGCCGAACCGCGTGCAGGTCTCCGGTCTCGGTGCCGGCGGCGCCCGCGGCTGCCCGGCGGGCCAGTACTGCGTGGAGAACGCGGGCTCGTACCCGGGGTCGCTCTCGGTCACCGACGCCCTCGCACAGTCGCCCAACACGACGTTCGTCAACCTGATCAAGGACGTCGGGGTGGCCCCCACCGTGGACATGGCCGTCCGTCTGGGAATGCGTTCCTACGACAGAAAGGGCACCGCCGCCGACGGCGACTCGATCAGCGGCTTCGTCAAGAAGAACAACCTGGGATCGTTCACCCTCGGCCCGACGGCCGTGAACGCGCTCGAACTGTCGAACGTCGGCGCCACCCTCGCCTCCGGCGGCGTGTGGTGCCCGCCCAGCCCCATCGAATCCATCACCGACCGCTCCGGCAAACCCGTCGAGCTGAACGAACCGCAGTGCGAGCAGGTGGTCGAGGAGGGCCTGGCGAACACCCTCGCCGTCACCATGTCCAAGGACTCCGTGGGCGCGGGTACCGCGGCCTCGGCGGCCGGCAGCGCCGGGTGGAGCCTGCCGATGTCCGGCAAGACCGGAACCACCGAGGCCAACCGCTCGTCGGCGTTCCTCGGCTTCACGAACAACTACGCGGCCGCCGTGTACGCGTTCAACGACGGCACCACCACCACGGAACTGTGCACCAGCCCGCTCCGGCAGTGCTCCTACGGCAACCTGTTCGGCGGAAATGAGCCGGCCCAGACCTGGTACTCCGCATTCTCACCGATCTCCGACATCTACGGTCCGCTCCAGCTCCCCGCCGCGGATCCCGCCTACATGGCGGGTACGAGCCGCTCGAACGTGCCGGATGTGGAGGGGATGAGCCAGTCCACCGCCACATCGCTGCTCACCAACGCCGGCTTCGTCGTCGACACCCAGTTCATCTCCGGCAGCGGGCGCCCCTACGGCACCGTTCTGGGACTCGACGGCGGGACCGGCATCCCCGGATCACAGGTCACGCTGCGGGTCTCCGACGGCTCCGGCGGAGGGGGCGGCGACGGGGGCGGCGCCGCGTCGGGCGGCGGACAGGGCGCTTCGGGCCCAGGCGCCCCGATCGGAGACGAGCCCATCGTGCTCGATGTCCCGGGACTGGCCCCCATCACCATCTCGCCGCCCAGATGACCGAGGCCGGCGCCGGTAGACTGGACTGATGCAGCGCCCTTCTCGTAAGACCCGCACGTCCACGCCGTCCGCCGCCCGCGCGGCAGCCCTGCTCGCCGGAGCCGTGGTGGCGGGGACCGCGTACGCGAGCGGCTGGGAACGCAACGCCTTCACCCTGCGCCGTCAGACCCTCCCCCTGCTGGCGCCCGGTTCCGAGCCGCTGACGATCCTGCACATCTCGGACCTGCACATGATGCCGGGGCAGAAGCGCAAGCAGCAGTTCGTGGCGTCGCTGGCCGGCCTCGAGCCGGATCTGGTGGTCAACACCGGGGACAATCTGTCCAGCGAGCGCGCGGTGCCGTCGGTCGTCCAGGCGCTCGGCCCGCTGCTGGGGAAGCCGGGCGCGTTCGTGTTCGGTTCGAACGACTATTACGCGCCGGCGCCCAAGAACCCGCTGCCGTATATCGGGCTCGGGCGCAAGAAGCACTCCACCATCCCGTTGCCGTGGCGGGACCTGCGGGCGGCGTTCTCCGAGCGCGGGTGGGTCGACGCCACGCATCGTCGGGCGGAGATCGCGGTGGACGGCCGGCGGGTGCTGGTCGCGGGCGTGGACGATCCGCACATCGGCCGGGACCGGTACGACGAGATCGCGGGGCCGGCCGGGCCCGCGTTCGATCTGCGGATCGGTCTGGTGCACGCCCCGGAGCCGCGGGTTCTCGACCGGTTCGACGCGGACGGGTACGACCTCGCCTTTGCCGGCCACACCCACGGGGGTCAGCTGTGCCTGCCGACGGGGGCGATCGTGACCAACTGCGGCATCGACCGTTCGCGGGTGCAGGGCCTGTCCGCGTGGGGTAGAAACCTGGTTCTGCACGTGTCGGCGGGGCTCGGAACGTCGCCGTTCGTGCCGGTCAGGACGTTTTGTAGGCCGGAGGCCACCCTGTTGGAGTTGGTCGCCGTGCCCGGAGGTGGCGACGACGACGCCGAGGTCCCGGTGACGCCGCTACAGGAGCGGATTCCGCAGCCCGCGTGACCCGGTTTCGCGATTGTCGGGGTGAGGCGCTAGAGTATCCATCGTTGTCACCGGGGTATGGCGCAGTTTGGTAGCGTGCTTCGTTCGGGACGAAGAGGTCGTGGGTTCAAATCCCGCTACCCCGACAATGCGAGGGCCCGGATCACTGGTTGTGATCCGGGCCCTCGGCCTTGTGGCGGGTCGGGTCCCGGCCGGGTTTTCCGGTGCACAGTGGCCGTCGGGGTCCGTAAGGTCGGGGTATGACCTCCGAGACCGACGTACCCGACGCCGCCTCCCCGGACACGGCGAGCTCCGCTGACCCCACCGATCCCGGCCAGTCCGTGCATCCGAACTTCGGCCGCATCACCACCAGCGGTCGCGGTGATGCCGCGCTCGCGGCCGCCATGCAGAAGGTGCTGGACGGCACGTGGGCCGGGGCCCGCGAGGAGACGCGGGCGGCCATGACCCCGGATCTGCTGAACCCGCTCGGCCTCACGATGGACGAGCAGCGCGACCACACGCTGACGCAGCTGCAGCGCCTGGCCGATTCGGGGATGCCCAGGCTCGGTTTCCGTGAGGAGGACGGCGGCACCGGGGACACGGGTGCCGCGCTCACCTCGTTCGAGATGCTGGGCCATCTGGACCTGTCCGTGATGGTCAAGGCCGGGGTGCAGTGGGGCCTGTTCGGTGGGGCGATCGCGAACCTGGGCGATGCCGAGACCCGCAAGAAGTACCTGCCGCGCGTCATGTCCCTGGAGCTGCTGGGCTGCTTCGCGATGACGGAGATGGGGCAGGGCTCGGATGTGCAGAATCTGGAGACCACCGCGACGTACGACGTGGAGGCGGGCGAGTTCGTCATCAACACCCCCACCCCGAGCGCCGAGAAGGCCTACATCGGCAACGCCGCGCGCGACGGCCGGTTGGCGGCGACGTTCGCGCAGCTCATCACCGTCGAGGACGGCGAGGAGCTCCGGCACGGTGTCCACTGCCTGTTGGTGCCGATCCGGGATGAGGCCGGCAACGACATGCCGGGGGTCACCACGACCGATCACGGCTACAAGGGCGGCCTGCTCGGTGTGGACAACGGCAGGATCTGGTTCGACAACGTGCGGGTGCCCCGGGAGGCGCTGCTCAACCGCTTCGGCGCCGTGGACGAGCAGGGCCGGTACTCCTCCCCCATCGAGTCGGTGGGGGCCCGGTTCTTCACGATGCTCGGCACGCTGATCCGCGGCCGGGTGTCGGTGGGGGCGGCGTCCGGCGCGTCGGCACGTACCGCGTTGGCGCTGGCGACACGGTATTCGCTGGTCCGTCGTCAGTTCGACCACCCGGAGACGGGCAAGGGCATCCCGCTGCTGGAGTACCGCGAGCACCAGCGTCGTCTGATGCCGCGGATCGCCCGGGCGTACGCCTACGCCTGCGCCCAGAACGCGATCGTGGCCGAGCTCGCCGAGTTCGAGACTAATCCGGACGCGTTCGACGAGGTGCGTCGGCGCGAGATGGAGACCCACGCGGCCGGCATCAAGGCCACCGTCACCGCGTTCGCCAACGAGACCATCACGGAGGCCCGGCTGGCCTGCGGCGGGGCCGGTTACATGGCCGAGAACCTGCTCACGGAGATGCGTAAGGACTGCGACGTGTTCTCGACGTTCGAGGGCGACAACGTGGTGCTGACCCAGCTGGTGGGTAAGGAGCTGTTGGGCGCCTACGCGGCCGAGTTCGGCGACATGGACCAGCGGGAGACCGTGGCGTTCGCCATCAACACGGTCGCCGACGTGGTGCAGGAGAAGGCCCGTACGTCGACGCTGTGGCAGAAGCTGGTGGACGCGGTGACCGACCGTGAGCACACCGACATCCTGGACCGCGGCAACCAGCTCGAGCTGCTGGTGGACCGCGAGGAGCACCTGTTGGAGACCGTGGCCCGGCGCCTGCGCAAGGCGCGGGACCAGGACGGTTCGGCGGCGTTCAAGGTGTTCAACTCGGCGCAGGACCACCTGCTGCAGGCGGGCCGCGCGCACATGGACAGCTGGGTGTTCGCCCGGTTCGCCGAGGCCGTGGACGCCTGCGAGGACCCGGAGGCCAAGGAGCTGATGGGCATGCTGTGCGATCTCTATGTGCTGGACATCGTGGACCGCGACAAGGGCTGGTTCCTCGAGCACAACCGGCTCACCACCGAGCGGACGAAGGCTGCCACGGCGGCGTACAACCGGCTGTGCACCAAGCTCGCCGGGCGGGCGCGCACGCTGGTCGACGCGTTCGCGGTGCCGGAGTTCGTGTTCGAGGTGCCGATGCTCACCGGCGG
>DWWG01000059.1 GCA_019119875.1 Candidatus Dietzia intestinigallinarum
CCCACCCCGAGATCGACAAGATCTCCTTCACCGGCTCGACCGGCGTCGGCAAGCACATCGCGAAGATCGCAGCCGAGAACCTCACCCGGTGCTCGCTCGAGCTCGGAGGCAAGAGTGCGGCGATCGTCCTCGAGGACGCCGACCTGGCCAGCGCCGCCGGCACCATGGTGTTCTCGGCGCTGATGAACTCGGGCCAGGCCTGCGTGTCCCAGAACCGCATCCTCGCGCCGCGCTCGCGCTACGACGAGGTGGTGAACGCGCTTGTCGAGAACGTCTCGCTCATGCCCGTCGGAGACCCGGCCGACGAGGGCACTGTGTTCGGCCCGCTCGCCAACCACAAGCAGCAGGAAAGCGTCGAGGGCTACATCCGCAAGGGCGTCGAGGAGGGCGCGACCCTCGCCTACGGCGGCGGCAAGGTCGAGGGACTGCCCGCCGAGGTGGCCGACGGGGCGTTCGTGCAGCCCACCGTGTTCCGTGACGTCGACAACTCGATGACCATCGCGCAGGAGGAGATCTTCGGGCCGGTCATCCAGGTGATCCCCTACGACACGGTCGACGAGGCCGTGCAGATCGCCAACGACTCCGAGTTCGGCCTCGCCGGCGCCGTCTACTCGGCCGACCCCGATGCCGCCCTGGCCGTGGCCCAGCGGGTGCGCACCGGCACCATGGGCATCAACTGGTACGCCTTCGACCCCGTCGCCCCGTTCGGCGGGTTCAAGAACTCGGGCCTCGGCCGCGAGAACGGGCCCGAGGGACTGGACGCGTACTGCGAGCTGCAGAGTGTGCTCATGCCGCTCGGCTGGGAGCCCCCGCAGGACTGAGCCGGGAGGCCCCGGAGGGCTGAGAAACCTCCGGGGCAGCCTCCTCAGGCGCCTCCCACCCCACGCCACACATCTGAATGCGCTGCACCTACCGAATCCGCTAGGTGCGGCGCATTCAGATGTGTGGCGTCAGGCCTGCGCGCTTATGGCAGGCTTCGGGACGGCGCCCTGCCCCGGATGTGTGCCGCCCCGGCCGCACGCGGTGCCCCACGCTGTGCTCGGCCCCACGCTGTGCTCGGCCGCACGCGGTGCCTGCTCCGCCGGCCGGCCGGGATCACTCGACGCGGTAGCCGACCCCGCGGACGGTCTGCACCTTGCCCTCGCCGATCTTGCGGCGCAGCGAACGGATGTAGACGTTGACGATGTTGGATCCGGGATCGAAGTCCATGCCCCACACGCTCTCGAGGAGCTGCTCGCGGCTGATCGTCTCGCCCTTGTTGCGCAGCAGCATCTCCAGCAGCGAGTACTCGCGGTTGGTGAGTTCCTGGATCCGGCCGTCGACCTCCACCCGGCGGGTCCGGATATCCAGCCGCATGCCACCGTGTTCGATGATTCCCGGGTCGTCGGCGGCCTCGTGCTCGCGCAGCCGCAGGCGGATACGGGCGAGCAGTTCGGGGACGCGGAACGGCTTGACCATGTAGTCGTTCGCCCCGGAATCCAGTCCCTCGACCGTGTTGGCGACGCTGTCGCGGGCGGTGAGGATAATGACCGGGGCGTTGAACCCGCGGGACCGCGCCTCGCGCAGCAGGGTCAGACCGTCCGTGTCGGGAAGGCCTATGTCGAGCAGCATGAGATCGATGTCGGAGATCGTCGACAGGATGGCGCGAGCGCTCTCTCCGTCGACGGCCTCCAGGGCCGTGTACTCCGCCCCGCCGAGTGCTTTGACCAACACCGAGCGGATGAGGTCATCGTCCTCGACGACGAGAATGTTCGTCATGCAACCCTCCTTCTCCGACTTGCGAGTATGGCACGTGAACAGTCTCCTGGGTCACTCAAGACAGTTCGTGTCTCCAGGTCCACGGTGAACGTCCGATTACAGGTGAGATCACGGGGCACCGGGGTCGTCGCCGGCCACCGCCGCTCCGGAGGATGACGGATCGCCTCCGACGTTCTCAGCACTGATGAAGGGGATGACGATGCAGAAGGAGGCGCCGCCTCCACGGGCGTTGAACGCGAACGCCCGCCCGCCGTGTGCGCGGGCGATCGTCGACACGATCGCCAGCCCGAGTCCGGTTCCGCCGCGTCCGTCACGGAGTTGACCGCGGGCGGTGTGGAACCGCTCGAAGATGCTCTCCTCCTCACCTGGGGGAATCCCCGCACCGCGGTCGCGTACCCACCACAGGAGACGACGACGCCGGATCTCCTTCTCGTCGACTGCGGGCGGCCGACCCTCCGTCATCGACTCGGTGACGGTGGGTTCGCCGGGCTCCAGGATGCGGCAGCCGATCTCGATGCGGTCTCCGGGCCGGGTGAAGCGCACCGCGTTGGAGCAGAACTGCATCAGGGCCTGGGTGATCCGGTGCGTGTCCAGCTGCGCCACGCCCTCGGCGTACGGCAGGACGTTCCAGTCACGGTCCGCGAGCACGTCGACCTTCGCCTCGATGTCGAGGATGAGTTCGGAGACCTCGGCCGGCCCCCAGACGAGGAAGTCGGGGCGGTCGGCGCGGGCGAGGGTCAGCAGGTCCTCGACGATGCGGGTCATCCGCGACAGTTCGTCCTGCATGACGCGGGTGGTCGCCGCCCTCCCCTCGGCGTCCTCGGGCATGAGGTCGAGGTTTCCCTGCACCACGGTCAGCGGCGTCCGCAGCTCGTGTCCGGCGTCGTCGAGGAATTCCCGTTGGGTGCGGTAGGCGTCCTCCACCCGCTCGAGCATCTCGTTGACGGTGTCCGCCAGCGAGACGATCTCGTCAGGCCCGTCGGCGGGGACGCGCCGCGACAGGTCGGCGGCGGAAATCTTCTCGGCGGCTTCGCGGATCCGCCGCACCGGTACGATCATCCGGCCGGAGATCCACCACGCCAGGAGTGCGCTGATGATCATCCCCCCGGCGCTGGCCCAGAACAACGATTCCGCGACCCGTCGGGTCTCGGCCGCCGTTCCGAGGTCATTGACCGCCACGACGAGGCTGGCCGGCCCGGCGGGGCTGTCGACCGTGGTCTTGCGCCAGTTCACCGAATCGTCGATCTCGCCCGAGTCGTCACCCGGGGCCAGGCCGATCCGCTGGAGTCGGGACCGGACCTCCGGCGGGAAGAGCTGGTCCTCGCCGGGGGCGTACCTGGACAGCGTGAACTGGGTGCCGGACTCCTCGGCGGTGCCCACGAGCAGGAGTTCGGCTGACGGGTACTGCTGGGCGAGGTAGGCGCGCATCAGCTGCTCGACCGTGGGCTCCTCCGCCTCGAAGGAGGGCAGGACGCCGGCTTGCATGAAGGTGCTGAACTCGGCTGTCTCGCGGTTCAGTCGGGTGTCGGTGACGCGCTCGGCGCTGAGGATGAGCAGTTGGCCGGTGAAGACGACCATGGCCGCGAACACCGCGGCGGTGATGAACGTGATGCCCGCCGTGACGCGCAGGCGCGCCGACTTCCACCAGCGGATCGGGGTGGGCGTCGCGGAACGGGCGCTCACCTCGGTCCCGGACGTGACGCGTTCACCAGCTGTGCGCCCCCGCCTTGTGTGCCCCCGCCGGCATGATCCGGAGATCCGGGGGTGCCGGCGTGGCCGGCCTGACCGGCGTGCGGCGGTGGGCCCTGCGTGCCGGCGTGGTCGGGCGGGCCGGCCTGACCGGCGTGTGGCGGTGGGCCCTGCGTGTCGTTCTGCGGGGGGTGGACGTGGTTCATGATCTCGTCGGCGATCATGGTGAACACGTCGTGATCGTATCGCGGGTCGGCGATCGGTCGTGGCGGAGACGGATCGGTCGTCGGCGGCGGGCTGGTCGGGGTCTCCGGCTGCCGGAGGGGCGCGGCCGAGGGCGCTCCACCGGCCGGTGCCGCAGGGGGCCGGGTAGCGCGGTGGGCGGTCTGGTTTCCGGGGGAGGGGCCGGCTCCGACGGCCGGCGCGTCCGGTGTCCCGGTGGGGACGGAGGGGGCCGAGGTGTCGGGGCCGTCCGGTTCCGAGGGGAGCGGCGCCAGTTCGACCGTGCTTCCCGACAACAGCGAGAGGATCGCGGGCAGCGGTGTGGGGAGGAAGAGGTTCGCGCGGCCATCGATCACGGACAGGTGCGGGCGCCGTCCGTCGATCTGGGTGCCGGTGACCGAGTCGTGCGAGCCGGCGGCGGATTCTGTGCCCGGGCTGACCGGGGTGTCCTCGGAGGCGGGGAGGAACGGACCGAGTGGGTTGATGCCGCCGGCGACCACGGCGAGACCCATGCCTGCCAGCAGTACCGGTATCGCGGCGAGTGCGATGGTGCCCGCCCTCATGCCCACTCCCTTTCCCGAGTCATCGGGTGACGAATAGATCCTTAACTGTGACACCTGTCACGCGCAGATGGTGGTTGGTGGAGACATTCTCATGGTCGTGACCGCGCCGACGCGTGGGCCGGCCCGGCGTGCGCGGTCGTTCCGGCAGAGCCGAAATGCGGAGCGGACCACGCCGAATCGGTGTGGCCCGCTCCTGCCTACGCGGCGATGCGGGGCGTCACCCCAGGCGCTCCTTGAGTGCCGCGAACTCGGCGTGGATCTCGGCCGGGACCTTGGGTCCGCAGAACTCGAGCCACTCGGTGATGAGCGGCAGTTCGCGACGCCACTCCTCCGGGTCGACGGCCAGGGCGGCCTCGACGTCCTCGGTCGGGGTGTCCAGTCCGGTCATGTCGATGTCCGCGGCGCGGGCGGTGAGGCCGGCGGCGGTCCGGTCACCCTCGACACGGCCCTCGATGCGGTCGACGATCCACTTGAGGACGCGGCTGTTCTCGCCGAAGCCGGGCCACACGAAGCGGCCGTCGTCGCCCTTGCGGAACCAGTTGACCAGGAAGATCTTGGGCATCTTGTCGCCACCGCGGGCACCCATGTCGATCCAGTGCTGGAAGTAGTCACCGACGTTGTAGCCGAGGAACGGCAGCATGGCCATCGGGTCGCGGCGCACGGCACCGACCTGCCCCTCGGCGGCGGCGGTCTGCCCGGAGGACAGGGTCGCGCCGATGTAGACGCCGTGGTTCCACGAGTAGGCCTCGCTCACCAGCGGGACGGTGTCGGCGCGACGTCCACCGAAGAGGATGGCCGAGATCGGCACGCCCTCGGGCGAGTTGAACTCGGGCGCGGCCACGGGGCACTGTTCGATCGGCACGCAGTAGCGGGAGTTGGGGTGCGCGGCGTTGCCGGCCTTGCCGTCGCCCTCCGGGGTCCACTCGTTGCCGAGCCAGTCGATGAGGTGGTCCGGTGTGCCCTCGAGGCCCTCCCACCACACGTCGCCGTCGTCGGTGAGCGCGACGTTGGTGTAGATGGCGTTGCCCGGCTCCAGCGTCTTCATGGCGTTGGGGTTGGACGAGTAGTTGGTGCCGGGGGCCACGCCGAAGAAGCCGTACTCCGGGTTGACCGCGTACAGGCGGCCGTCGGCGCCGAAGCGCATCCACGCGATGTCGTCACCCACGACCTCGGCGCTCCAGCCCTCGAGCGTGGGCTGGATCATCGCCAGGTTGGTCTTGCCGCACGCCGAGGGGAACGCCCCGGCGATGTAGTAGGCCTTGCCCTCGGGCGAGGTGAGCTTGAGGATGAGCATGTGCTCGGCCATCCAGCCCTCGTCATGGGCCATGGCGGAGGCGATGCGCAGGGCGAAGCACTTCTTGCCGAGCAGGGCGTTGCCGCCGTAGCCGGAGCCGTACGACCAGATCTCCCTGGTCTCGGGGAAGTGGGTGATGTACTTCTCCTCGTTGCATGGCCAGGGCACGTCCTCCTCGCCCTCGGCCAGTGGCGCACCCACACTGTGCAGGCCCTTGACGTAGGCGCCGTCCGAGCCGATCTTGTCCATGGCGGCCCGGCCCATGCGGGTCATGATCCTCATGGAGACCACGACGTAGGCCGAGTCGGTGAGCTCGATGCCGAGCTTGGGGTCCTCGGCGTCCAGGGGGCCCATGCAGTAGGGCACCACGTACATGGTGCGGCCACGCATGCTGTCGCGGAACAGCTCGGTCATCTCCGCACGCATCTCGGCGGGGGCGCGCCAGTTGTTGGTCGGGCCGGCGTCCTCCTCCTTCTCGGAGCAGATGAACGTGCGCGACTCGACGCGGGCGACGTCCTTGGGGTCGGACTGGGCGAGGAAGGAGTTGGGCTTCTTCGACTCGTTGAGCTTGACGAAGGTGCCGGCGTCGACGAGCTCGGAGGTGAGCCGATCCCACTCCGCGTCGGAGCCGTCGGCGAAGACGACCCGGTCCGGCCGGGTGAGCTCGGCGACCTCGTTGATCCACGCGAGCATCTCCGCGTGATCTGTTGGTGCCTTACCCTCGAGGCCGGGAATGGTGGTGCTGGTCATCACTGCTCCTCGCGCGTGGTGCATGGTCTTCACCACACAGTATCGTCAACCGTGATCACGCGCGTCGCCCAAGCCCCTTCCCGCAGCTCAATGTGAGGAACCCCTCAAGTAATCAGATGTGGCCGTGGTCGATCCGCTCCCAGCGGGCGGGCACGGGGGAGCCCTCGGTGCCGCCCTCGCGCACCTCGTTGGTGAAGCCGCCGAAGGGGACCCCCTCGGTGGGGTTGGCCAGCCGCCACGAGTCGTAACTGCCGTCGAACCGCACGGTCGAGACGTGGTCGACGGTGCCGTCTCCGTCGGAGTCCGTGTACACGGTCAGGCCGCGGTCGTCGCCGAGGGTGACCGCCTCCATGAATCCGTCTCCGTCGAGATCCGCCTCGGGTGCGCCGAGATCGAGCACGTTGTCGCCCACTGGCACGTGGAGTCCCAGCGACGACGCCTTGGCGAGCGGAGCGCCCTCGAGTCCGCAGACGTCCGGGGCGGGACGCTGGTCGAAGGGTTCCGATCCGAAGAGTGGCTCGGTCATGGGGAGGGGCTCCCTGTGGGGACGGGGGCGGCCGGTGCCGCGCCGACGGGTCCCGCAACTGTACTTCGGACCGGGGCCGCCGGGGTGTTCCCTCCTGCCCGGAGCCGGCGGATCCGGCGCTCCAGGTCGGCCACGCGGGGGCCCGGGTCGTGGGCGAAGCCGTCGGTGATGACCGCCTCGGCCGCGAGGATCCGTGCGCCCAGTGCCTGTTCGGCCTCGCCCCGCAGGGCCGCGAGCCGGTCGCCGACGGCCGCGACGGTGTGGGTGCGCAGGGCCTGCGTCCGCCGGACCGTGACGGTCGTCCATCCCAGGGCGAGTCCACAGAGCAGCGCCAGCGGGATGATCGCGGCGGCCACCCCGGGCAGTTCGGCGAGCGGGGACAGCAGCATGCGGCCCACGCCGGTCCCGCCGGCGGCGCCCATGAGCATCACGAGCAGCTCCTCACCGGTGCTCCGGGGCGGCCGGCTGGGGGCGATGCCGCTGGTGGGCGCCGGGACCCGTGGCCCGGCCGGGGCACTCACCCCGAGGTGCCGCACGACCAGGGCGTCGGCGCGTCGGTCGGCCCGTTCGACGGCGTCCGCGACGGCCGCGTCCGCGTCGGCGGCCAGCCGTGCCACGAGGGGGTCGACCCGGGAGCGCGGGGCCGCCGCCAGCTCCTCGCGGGCGCGTCCGCCGAGGTCACGCATGGCGCGCTGCAGGTCCTGGAGGATCTCCATGCGCAGGGCCTGGACGTCCTGGCGCAGCGCCTGGGATCGGGTGGTGATGGATTCGGTGCGGCGGGCCAGCAGCCAGTCGACGGTGGCCACGGGGTCGGGCGCGTCGGTGCGGGAGGCGGGCGCGGGGGTCGCCGCGCGGTCGCCGGGTGGGGTGCCGGAGGCTACTCCGGTCGCGGTCGCGGGGGAGTGCACCGCCTCGATCAGTGCGGCCAGCAGCGCGGCGGGAGCGGAGGGGTGGCCGCCGCCGAGGACGTGGACCGGCGCGTGGACCCCGGCGTCGGCGAGGCGGCGGGTGGTCACGTCGACCGTCTCCGACAACGCCTCGGCGCTGCACGTGTCGGCCCGCCCGGCGAGGGCCACCGCCAGGGGTAGGCGCGAGGCCACGCCGCGCGCGACCTCGACGTCGTCGGGGCGTACGGGGCAGACGGCGTCGACGACGACGACGGCGGCGTCCGGTCGATCGGAAGGTGAGGCGTCCACGGCGATGCGGATCTCGCCGGGCTCCCCGGCGGCATCACGGGCGGGACCGCGGGCGGCGTCCCCGGCGGCGGCCTCGAGAGCGGC
>DWWG01000060.1 GCA_019119875.1 Candidatus Dietzia intestinigallinarum
CCGCTCGCAGTTGTAAACACGAGACGTGTACCTACTGTGTCGGACCAACGCGAGACACTCCACGTGACCGACCGGTCGACCATAGATCCCCCGCAGCACGGAAGGCAGCACACGATGAAATCGACCCGCCAGTTCATCTCCGAGCACAGTCAGGAACGTCGGCGTTGGCTGAAGCGGCGAGGCGTCGCGGTCGCCGTTCTGTTCGCCGCGGCGCTTGCCGCACTCGTGTCGGTTGCCAGCGATAGCGTGTCGTCGACCGTGTTGATCGCGACGCTACTCGTCGCCGTGGCCAGTGCTATCGCTGCGCTCGTCTTCTCGGTTCGGGCCTCGCGACACAAGATCACTGCCGAGCACGTCGACTTGCACGCGCTGTATCGCAACCCGCCGCCTGTTTCTCCTGTGCCCGGTGCTCGAGCATCTCAGCCGCGAAGCAGGGGCGAGCACGGCCCTGTGCACGGGAGGCAGTGATGGGAACGGTGGTACTCGCGGCAGTGTGCGTATTCCTCGGGGGCGTGTTGCTCCCGCCAATCGCACGAAAGGTCGGCGGACTACTTGCCATCCTGGGGTTGCTCGGCCTGGTCCAGGAGCGCACGTGGGCGCTGACCGTCTTCCTCGTCGGGTCCGGGTTCTGGTTGGTGGGTCATTGGTCGTTCGCGGCGCGACACAACGCTCACTTTCGATCCAGGATCGCGCTCGCTTTGTTTGAGGTTCCCCCCTTGCAGTGGACGCTTCCGCAGTATTGGGCGCAGCGTCGTCGCACACAGTCTGTCGCCGCCCGCTGACACAAGCCGCACCCACACGACAACGGCCCCGCCGAATGGCGGGGCCGTTTTTGGTGTTCTCTTCGTGAGTCTAGAACAGGCGGCCGCTGTCGCGGGGTCGAGTTTCGCCGGCCGCTTGTGCGTAGGCGATGGGGTCCCAGCCGTCGGCGAGTGCCGCGCGCACGGCGAGGGAGCGTTCGACGCGTGTGCGTCCGCCGGTCGGGGCGCGGTGCGCGCCGGCGCGGCCGAGGGAGACGGCGTAGAGAAGGTTCGCGCTCTGGGTCGAGGAGATCACGTGCTCCGGGTCGACGCGCACACACAGCGGCTCGTTGCAACGGTGTTCGGCGACCACGTTCGCAGTGCTGTCGCCGTAGGCGAGCAGGAGCGCGAACCGGTGCGCGCTCATCGTGCGGGAGACACCGTCGCGTCGCCAGGTGATCCGACCGTACCCATCGCCGTCGCTGACGCTGCCGCTGATGGCTCCTGTCCAGATCCAGCAGTCGGGGGATTGGACGACGCGGGACCAGAACCGCGCGATGGCCGCTTGCGTGGGCGACAGCGTTGAGCTGTACGCGCGAGTCGGTGACGACCGAGCAGGCCGGGGCTCGACCTCTATATCGAGTCCCGGTAATGGTACGTCGTCGTACTGCTTCACGACACCGGCGCGGTCTCATTCTCAGACGCTGACACAACCGAACCCGCGCCCGTGTCGGCACTGGTGTCGTCGGTCTCCGGCGCCGACTCGTTGCCGGGTGTCGACGTGTCCTCGGTCGCATCGGCGTCTTCGGTAGCGCGCAGGAAGCCGGTGACCTCCCGTGCGGTCAGTCCGGCGAGTTCGCCCGCACTGGTCCTATTGTCGCCCAGGTCGATCAGGTCGCCGAGTGCGGTACCGATTCGGGCGCTGATCTTGTCGCGTTCGTCGAGTCCGTCGAGAACGGCGGCGAGTGCCTGTTCGCGTCTCTTCTGGGTCTCCTGGTCACGCTGGAGTGCTTTGCGGGCGCGCTGGCGCGCGGTCAGTCGCTTCGTCGTCTCTGTGCTCATATCACTGAGACTAGAGCCCCCTGCGATGTCCAGCAATGCCTCACGTTCGTTGCGCCCAGTTCTGTCCCCGACCGTGCTCACTTCCGATGCTGCCAATTGTGTCCCCAGGTGTGCTCACTCACCTGCCAACTAAAAGCCATACACAGTCTGCATTGTAAATGTCTACGGGAAACTGCTGGTCAGAACGGCGCCCGCCCGGAGGGCGTTGAGACCGGCCTCCGGGCGGGCTACCGTAGGGCCATGATGAGCTTCCGAGTGGTGCACGCGGGGACCGGATACCGGTACCTGCTGTCCTCGGTGGCCACCAACGACGCGGCCCCCGGAGAGCGCGGCCAGCGTCCCCCCGCGCTGTCGGACTACTACCAGGCAAAGGGCACACCTGCTGGCCGCTGGATCGGGAGCGGTGTGGCCGGATTCGCGTCCGAGACTGCTCAGTCAGGGCAGGAAATCAGCGAGACGCAGATGGCCGCCCTGTACGGCGAAGGGTTGCACCCTGACGCCGACGACCGGATGCGGGGCGGCGAGACGCTGGACGATGTCAAGATCGGTCGCGCGTTTGCGATCTACACCGGCGAGCGCTCCGTCCTCGGCAGTATCGCCAAGGCCGAAAAGGCGTTCCGACTGAATGAGGAGCGCCTGCCCACGGAGGACGAGCGCAGCACGATCGCCGAGCAGATCGGGCGGAAGCACTACAAGGAGAATCATCCGGATGCGAACCCGTCCGGTGAGGACGTGATCGCGTGGGTCAATGAGCAACGCGACCAGGTCAAACAAGCCGTCGCCGGCTACGATTTCACCTTCTCCCCGGCCAAGAGTGTCTCGGTCCTGTGGGCACTATCTGATGAGAAGACGGCAGCGAAAATCGCGTCACTTCACCACCGAGCGGTAGCCGAATCGCTCGAGTGGGCAGAGCAGAACGCAGCGTTCACGCGGCGCGGCACCAACGGTATCGAGCAGGTCGCAACGCGCGGTCTGATCGCCTCCGAGTTCACCCATTTCGACACCCGCTCCGGGGACCCGGACCTGCATTCGCATGTGCTGGTGTCCAACAAGGTGCAAGGCGAGGACGGCAAATGGCGGGCGCTGGATGGCACGCCGATCTTCCAGATGCGCCACAGCATTTCGGCCCGCTACGACGTAGCGCTGCAAGATCTTCTTTCCAGGGAGATGGGCCTGGAGTTCGAGGCCCATCCGCGCGCGTCCGGGGCCGAACCGGTGTGGGAAGTCGCCGGTGTCGATCGAAGCTTGCTCGACGGGTTTTCCAAGCGCCGCATCGAGGCGCGGGCCGTTTATGATCGACTGGCTGCCGAACATACGGCACGCACTCAAAAGGCCCCGAGTCGTCGGCAGAGCTACCAGCTGTGGCAGGCCGCGATCCTGGCCACACGGGATGCGAAAAAGCCCGCCGAGACGTTGGCGGACATGCGCACGACCTGGCGCGCCGAAGCCCAACGGATCGCCGGAACGGAGGCCGTGGACACGCTCGCGGAACGTGTTCGTGGACAGTCGGAGCGGCCACAGTTCGACCGGGCTGAGCACGCCGATCTGGTCGCCGACGAGGCCATCGACCGGGTCGTCGGCAAGCGGGCACGGTTTCGTCAATCGCACCTGGACACTGCGGTGTCTGCGGCGTTGAAGGGCTACCGATTCGACTCCGACACCGACCGAAAGCAGGCCCACGAGGCGGTACTGGAGCGCGCCCTGGGCGATAAGACCGTGTCGCTGACACCGATGGAACCGATTGCCCTTCCAGGTGCATTGACCTCCATCGTCTCCGGTGTCGACCGGCGGGCTAACAGTGAACTGTTCAGCACCGCGGCCGTGCTGGGAGCCGAACAGCGCGTGCTCGAGGCTGCGACCGAACCGGTAGCGGTTTTCGCCTCCGACGACACCGTCGATCGGGCTGTTGACCGGTTCGAGACGGGCAAGGGATTCGCTCTCAACGAGGGCCAAAAGACCCTCGCGCGGCACCTGCTTCAGACCGGGTCGCTGGTGGCCTCGGGTGTCGGACCGGCAGGCACCGGCAAGAGCGCCTCCATGGGCGTGGTCTCGGCCGCCTGGACGGCAGAAGGCCGCGCGGTGATCCCACTGTCTACCTCGAAGTCTGCCGCCGACGTGCTCGGCGACGAGCTCGGACAGACCGGCCACACCATCGACTCGCTGACCCACACGTGGACGGGAAAGAACCCCTCCCGTCCCGGCAGGGACCTGTCAGCATTGCCGGTGACGATCAGTGCCGGCGACATGCTGCTGGTCGATGAGGCCGGCATGGCCAGCACCGAAAACCTGCACGCCCTGACCGACATCGCGCGCGAAGCCGGCGCCGTTGTCCGGCTCATCGGTGACCCGATGCAGCTCGATGCCGTCGAAACCGGCGGGTTGTTCCGGGAGCTGGCCCGCGTGCCCGGAACCCCCATGCTCGATGAGGTCATGCGGTTCCAAGGCGACACCGAACAGGCTCAGGCCAGCCTTGCTCTGCGTCACGGTGACGCATCCGGCTTGGCGGTGCACAACCAGCGCGGCTGGATCGCCGGGGGTAGTCGAGCCGACATGATCGACCAGGCAGTCCAGGCGTACCTCAACGACCGCGCCGCCGGCGCCGAGTCGCTGATCGTGGCCGGCCGTAACTCTGACTGCGAGGCCATCAACCATCTCGTGCGTGAGCACTACATCGACACCGGACTCGTGGACACCGGCCGCGAGCTCACCGTCGGCCGGGGCGAGAAGATCGCGGCCGGAGACACGGTCATTGCTCGCCGCAACAAGCTCATCTTCGCCGACAACGGGCGCCCGATCGGGCGGGTGGCCAACGGTGACCTGTTCACCGTGCAAGAGGTCGGCGACGATGGATCACTGCGCGTGTGGCGCACCTCGGGCACCGGCGACCGGGAGATGATCCTGCCCGCCGACTACATCCACGAGCACGTGCATTTGGGGTACGCCTCGACCGTGCACCGGGCCCAGGGCGCCACCGTGGACACCTGCCATGCCATCGCCGACACCTCCATGGACCGGGCCGGACTGTACGTGGCAGCCACCCGCGGCAAGGAAGAAAACCGGTTCTACACGGTCACCGAGTTCGACCCCGACATCGGCGCCGAGGACGGACACATGCACTCCGCCGGCGACGAATGGCCCTCCGAGCCCGCGGCCCTCCTAGCCGCAATACTCGGCCACGATCGCTCGCAACGCTCGGCCGTGGAAACCATGCGCGAGGAGATGCACGCCGCCACCAGCACCGAGCGGGTAGCCGCTCTGTACGCTCACGGCGCTGACCTGGCCGCCGCCCAGTTCACCGAGGCGACCCTGCCCGAATACATCGACGCGCTCCCGGCAATACACAGTGCCGGTCTCGATCCCGACTCCCAGCCCTACGCAGCCATCGCCGCCGCGTGGACCGATGCCGCACTCGCGGGCATCGACCCCCGCGAGCACTGGCTTCACATCACCGACAACCTCGAAACAGCCGACCAGCCCGGCGCGCTGATGGCATGGCGACTGCGCCAGCACCTTCCGACCCCCGACGCCACACCGCACCCACCACCGGCATACGCCGGCAGGGACGTCGAGCTGCACGACTGGCTGTACACCACCCGCTACGACCTCACAGCCACGCCCGCCAACGACCCCGACCTCGCGTGGGCCAACGGGGAGCTGGCCGAGCCCTGGACTACTGGCGTGGACCTGGCGGCAGCCTGGACCGACGCTGCCGCGGCGGCCCCGTGGACCCAGGGCGCGTTGACCGGCACCGACGACCCGGCCGCAGCTCAGGAGCAGCCACCACAAGAGACCGTCCTCGACACCACTGCGACCGGCGACGACCCATTCGACGCCACTAACCCGTTTGATGTCGGTGATCCGTTCGACACCGGATCGGGCACCGCCTCGGCAGACGATAACTTCTTGGCCTCCATCACTTCCTCGTATATGGAAGCTCGTGCTGCGGGAACAGACGGTGGCCCGGCCGCCGACACGACGACCGGGCCACAGTTCGACTTCGGTCCGAGCGAAGACTCAGGCCCCTCAACCGATCTCGGGTGAGTCTTCCGGTTCCAAGCTGGCCGCAGGCGTTGGCTGCGGTGCTGGCACGTCATTGCTTAGTCCCTGCCCGACCAGCTGGGCCGGGGCGACTGATTCGACGCCGGTGCGTGGCATCGTGTCCGTGAGCGCGGTCGAGAGCCCGGTCGCGGTCAACTCGTCGTTGAGTTGCTCAGCGGACAGACCCACACGACGCTCACCGGCGAGGTCTTGGGCGTCCTGGGGGCTCAGCTCGGGGTTGTCTGTCACCGCAGCGTCAATGACGTGGGCCAGGTCGTTATCAGTGACGTCGAACGTCGCCGCCGCGATCAGCGCGAGCGTGAGGAAGTCCGGTTCCGGGCCACCGTGTTGGCGCTGGCGGGCGACCGCGTCGTCGCGCTCACGCTCGGCGTGGGCGCGATCAATTTCTGCCTGGCGGCGGGCCTCCTCTGCCGCGTCGACCATGCGGCGGCGTTCCAGCTCCGCGGCGATGGTTTCCCGGCGGGCTCGGGCGACGTCTTCGGACACCCCGGAATCGGCGCGGGCGACCTCGACCACCAGATGTCCGGCGGAGCACTGGCGCACGCTGTGCTCCCCGACTGTCCGGGTGCGTGTGGGGCATTCGGTGGTGGCCGCTCCGAGGCGGGCGTGGCGGATCAGATCAGTGACGGTCCGGTCGCTGGGATGCGGGTTCATCGGCTACCTCCATCGGTGGGCTCGGATTTGAGCTGTTTGCTGGGCTGGTGGGCGGTCTGGCAGGCGAACATTGGAGAACGGTCGCCGGTCAACCGATCCATGTGGTGGTCTCCGATCGTGCGCAGGAACACCTCATCGCAGCTGGCCGGGTCCTTGCGCGCCAGCAGCTCGTAGGCCTGCCACATGGAGCGGATGCGGAAGCGGGCGGAGGGGTGCTCCCACCACCGGCCGCACCAGCCCTTGTCCTGGCTGGCTCCCCCGGTCTCGTAGGCGGGCCGCAGGTAGTCATCGAAGAACTCGAACTCGTCGGTGAACCGCAGCATCGGCGGCACTCCCAGCTCGGTCTCGGCGAACTGCTGCACCTGCCGCTCAACCGCGCGGGAGATGTACTCGGACAGTCCTGGTGTGGCAAGGACGTCCTCGACACTGGTGGTGATCGCCTCCTCGGAGGGCTCCTGGATCGCTTTGCCGAACGCGTTGATGATCAGCTTGGTGAACAGATCGCTCATGCTGCTGTCTCCTCCGTCTTCTTCTCCTGGGCCGGGGGCAGACTCTGGTGGTCCCACCGGACCATCCGGGCCAGGATCGGCCGGCGGCCGGTGGCCAGCACGATCATTCGCCCGAACGGCAGCGCCGCCAGCTCGGCGGCGGTCAGCGTCTGCTTTTCGACGGTCTGCATCGACACCGAGCGCCCACGCTCACCGGCCCCGTGGGAGATAGAGCGCTGCTGCTCGGTATGGGTGCCGATGAGATGGGCCAGCTCGTCGAGGAAGCGGTAGTCCTTGTGCCCGGGGCCGATCACGACGATCGTCGCCGCCGACCACAGCTTCTTCATCCCCTGCTCTCCCCACACCTCGACGCCCTGGGCGTAGGACTGGAGCACGGTGTCGCAGATGATGCCCCGGGAGCCGAATGTCGAGTAGTAGTCGGGCAGTCGCGGCCACCGGACGATATTGGCGATCTCATCAAGCGCGGCGGTCACCGGCACCGGCAGCCGCGAGCCGGGGTACTGGTCGGCGCGATCGACCAGTGCCTTGAACACCGATACGGTCAGAATCGACGTCACCGGCCGGCCGATCGGGTTTTCCTCATCCGAGACCAGGTACAGGGTGTCCGCGTCCGAGTTGGCGAAAGTGACCGGGTCGAAGCGCTCGGCCCCGGCCTGCGGGGTCAGCCACCGTACGATCTGCCGACGGCCCAGGCACGAGATCATGTTCTTGGCTGCGGAGAACACATTCGAGCGGGTGCGCGGCTCGGCGCGGTACTTGCTGGCCAGATCTGCTGCCTGCGGTGCCCACTGACTGTCGGTCAGGATGTCTACGGCGGTGGTGTCTTCGAGGTTGGACACCCAGCCGTACACGTCGGTGATGGGCCGGCGCTTCAGCGCCGCGGCGAGGAACAGTGAGGCCAGCAGGTCGACGGCCTGGGAGTAGAAGTAGGCGTTCGGGTCGCTTCCGGCTTCGCCGCGAGAGGTGGCGGCGTTGAAGATCTCGGCGAGCTCTTCGGCGTTGCCGTCCCACCACTGGTCGCGGCGAACGAAATCTAGCGGATCGAAATACCAGCGGGAGGTGTCCAGCCCGACGGCCTTGTCCTGCGGATCGAGCACCCACACCCGCCCGGCCTGCTCCCGAAACGGCAGGGTCGCCTCGATGACGTCGCGCTTGCACGAGGTGGAGATGCAGATTCCCGGCGCACGGCGGATCATCGGGATGATCCGGCTCGAGGTCTTGCCCTGGCGCGGTCCCCACAGGTCCAGGTGCAGGTCTTCCCATCCGCCCCAGAGGTCTTGGCCGGTGGCCACTTCCTTGCCGATGTACACGCCGGGCACGTCGACGGTGTCGCCGCGGCGACGATTGGCGCGGGTGATCGACTTCTTGGACAACGACCGCACATCCGTGCGGCTGGCTAGATGCTTGGCAACGTCGTCCACGCGGGTCCTGCGACCGTGACGGCGACCGAGCAGACCTGCGACCACGCCAAGCACAACCCCGGCCAAGACCACCAGGGCGACGGCGACGATGGTGGCGCCGGTCGTCCACTGCACTTGCCCTTGGGCGAGGTCGATCACCGCGACCACCGGATTGCCGGGCACCTGCTGGCCTGACTCGGTGATCTTTTCGCCGAGCCTCACACTGGCCCACACGCCAACTACCACGAGCGCGACGATGCCCATCAGGACCAACGCAATCGTGGGGCCCGGGTCGCGGTTCTGTGAACGTCGTGCTACGTCTTTGCCTGCCATTACAGCCTCCCTGCCGTGGTGTGGTCGCTTATCGGTCGCTGCCGATTGCGTCGTACTGGTAATTGGCGGCCTTCCACTGGTCGCCGGTGCGCTCGAGATCGACGGTCACCGTGATCTGCTCAAGTGGGGTGGTCTCCCCGTCGGGGTGCAGCACCTGCTGGTGTACGTGCACCACGCGCTCGGCAGTGTGTGCGTCGTCGTTGACCGACTTCTGGCCGGCGGCCAGGTCGGCCGCTCCGATGACACGGTCACCGGAACGCGCCCAGGCGTCCCACTGCCGGGGTGTGGGATCGGGGTCAGGGCGGGCCGAGGCGGCTTGTGCCATCGGCCCCGTGAGACGGTCAGAGATCGCGTGCAACGCATCCCAGGGGGACTGTTGGTCGGCAGGGCTCCAGGTGTGGGCCCCGACCATCACCGCGACCGCCACCTCGTCCGCGGTAGTGATCGGGTCGATCTGTTCGTGGGCGTCGGTTCCTGGCTCGTCGCTGCTAGAGAGCATCAGCGCCGCCGCTACCGCTGCCACTACCACCGCGAGCACCACCGCGCCGGTCACGGCCACTGTTGTCGTTCTCATCGCGTGTCCTTTCCTGGCCGCTCACGCGGCGGCGAACTTTTCGGCCTCTTGCGGCACGATCTCGACGTATTTCTGGGTCTCCGCGTACGGCGGGACCCCGCCGTACTGCTGCACGGCGCCGGGGCCGGCGTTGTAGCCGGCCAGCATCAACGACTGTGGATCGCCGCTGAGCTCACCGGAGGCGATGCCTTCCTTCTGCCCCTCGGCGGTCTCGCACAAGTAGCGGGCCGCAGCCATCGTGGCGTCCGCAGGGTCCGAAGGGGACCCTGATCCCGGCGGGCCGACGACCTCGCCGTTGTCATCCACCTCGGCACCTGCCGTGGCCCACGTTCCGGGCATGAACTGCCCGTACCCCTGGGCGCCAGCCGTGGACACCGCCTGGGCCTGGAAGCCGGCCGACTCGTGATACAGCAGCCCCGCCAGCAGCGGTGAATCGACTTCGCGGCACACCTGGCCACCCAGGTCGATCCACTTGCGCAGCTCCTCGGGGATTTCTCCCGTGTTGAGGCTTCGATGCCCGAAATCCGGTGCACAGTCGTCGTCGGCCGCCCCGCCGGACGTCTCCGAGGAGTCGTCGGCCCCCTCGGTAGGCGCGGGCCCATACTGTTGGTCCGGTGTGGGCATCCCGCCCCCGGCCACGGTGACGTGGACGTGATCGAAGTGGTTCTGGGTCGGGTCGCCCCGATCTTCCATCTGGCTCGGCTGCCCGTCGGCAGGGATATACATCTGCCGCCAGATCATGTACTCGATGTTGAACTTCTCGCGGTGCGTGTTCAGGTAGTTCTTGATGCGATTGCCCAGCTCGCGGCCCTCGGTGGACTGAAAGTCGGGAATCATGACGTCCACCGCCCGGCCCGAGGGGTGATCGTCACTGATCGCATCGGTCGGCCGCCACCCGCCGATCGTTTCCACATCGGGGAAGCGCTGCGCGACCGCACGAGCCACCCGCACCGAGTCGACTTGCAACTTGTCCTCGGACAAAATCTTGTCCGACTCGGCCATCTCGCCGCCCTCCGGCGGCGACGGCGTGGGACGTGTGCTCGGCTTGTCGCTGTTCGACGGCGACTTCTCCTCGTCATCCCCTGACCCGGGCTCGACCGCCCGGTCCAGCCATTGCTGCGGATCGGTCTCGGCCCCGCCAGACAGCCGCCCGCCTTCCCATACCTCCAGGTGCAGGTGCGCCCCGGTGGACTGGCCGTTGTTTCCGACCTCACCGATGTGCTGTCCGGCAGTGACGGTGTCGCCAGCGGACACGGCCACACCGTCGTCCCACATGTGCCCGTAGACCGTTGAGTAGGACTGTCCGTCGATGGTGTGGTCAATGACGATCCAGTTGCCGAACCCGGATGCTGCTCCGGCTTCGACGACCACCCCGCCGGCCATCGCATACATCGGCGTGCCGTCGTCGGCGGCCAGGTCAATGCCTCGGTGGCCGGGCCGGTCTGGGCTCTTATAGGTCGACGACACGACATAGTCGCCCTCGGCGATAGGCAGACTCAGTTCGCCTGCGGGCACGCCACCACCCGCAGCAACGCCACCCTCGGGCAGGCAGCGGTCGTCCCCTCCCGGCCCCAGGACCACCACGAGCAGCAGGGCCAGCAGGATGATCCCGACCACCAGGCCGACGACGGGCTTGACCGACCGCGTCATGTCACTGTCCTAAGCGGGCTCGTAGTGAGGCGTTCTCGGCCTGAAGGGCCCGCAGAGTCGCCGAGTTGTGGGCCTGCCACACCCCGGCTGTTGTCGCCCACCGACGCACTGAGTCACGGCTGACGCCGAACTCGCGCGCGACGGACTCCGCCGCCGCCGAGGTCGAGGGGAACTGCGGCTCGAGCTGGGTCAGGCGTGCCACGACACGGGCGCGGAACTCCTCGTCATATCTGGAGGCGGTCATGCGATCGCCGCCTCAGCAGACTCAGCGCCGTCGAGCAGATCCCTAAACCGCACGTTCGTGTCGTGGATATTGGTCTCTTGCTCGGTTGCAGTGAGCAGGACCTGGATCGGGATTCCGGCCGTGCCGTCCTTGGCAGGCTTGAGCATGAACTTACCGCGACCCAGCGGTGGCTTCTTTCGCTCGCGGGCCTCGGTGCGTTCGATCGGGGCACCCTTGGACCAGGCGGTGATCATCTCCGCCTCCGCGGTGGTGAACTGCAACACGCCCTTGAGACGGTCTAGCTCCCCGGCCGGCAGTCCGCCACAGATCACCATGCCGGCACGCTCGATGAACCCCATCGCGGTCTTGACGTCAACCTCGTTCGGTAGCGTCTCCAGATCACGTCCCGTGTGGGTGATCATCAGCAAGCCCGTGCCGTCCGTACGGTTAAGCCGCGTGAGCTCGTCCACGCGCTGCACCATCCCGGCGCCCGCGCCCAACGTCGCCCACATCTCGTCGAGAATCGCCAGGAAGTAGCGCTGGGGTGCCAGACCGCAGTCGGCCAGCACGTGGGCGGCCTCCATCGCCCCGTACGCATCGGACCAGCACGCCAGTAGCACCCCGGCCTTGAGCGCCTGATCGCCTCGCGCGATCGCCGAGACGTCGATACAGATCGCCGGGGCATCCAGGTCGATCTTCGTGGTGGTGTGCTCGGCGAACACCTGGCCCATCACACCGTCGGTCAACGACTCCAAGGTCTGCACCAACGTGCGCACAGTACGGCGATAGTCGTCCTCTCCGGTGACAAACAGGGCTCGATACAGCCCGTCATTGCCTGAACGGATGAAGTCGATCAGGTCGCGCAGCAGCGGCGGGTTCGCGAACGAGAACTGTCCGCCCTCACGCATCGCGCGAAGCGAGGTGGAGATCACCAACCCCTCGAAGTCGGCCAGTGGCCGACCACGAATCAGCTCGGCCAGGGCTACGACCATCGTCACCTGGCGTGAATGCACCGACTCCTCGGTCTCGGTGATCGCCTCGGACAGTTGGGTACTGTCTTCACCTCGGGCATGCAGCTTGTCCAGAGCTGCCCGCATCACCGGGATCGCCTCCCCCAACGCCCCCGCGGACAGGGGGTTGAGGTGACCGTGGCCATGCCCCAGCCGGATCACCTGACCGCGCTTTCCTGCCGGGGTGACCATCCGATCGGTGACCGCCACGTACTCGCCCTTGATGTCACCGGCCACGATCGGCACGTGCCCCTGGGCGACCGCGCCGATGAACTGCTTGCGGATCACCGTCGACTTGCCCAGGCCGGGCAACGACAGTACGAACGCCGACGGGTTACCGATGATGCCGGCACGAAACCAGCTCAGCACGTCTCCCGAGACGTCCTGACCAGTCTGCGCATGCACCCCCAGGGGCACTCCGACCGCCGGGGCGATCGCCCCCACGACCCACGGGTTGAACCCACAGCCGTAGTTCGTCGACGTCTGTGTCGCCCCGGGAGCGGACACCACCGACATACGACCAGAGAACGCACCCTTGAATCCGTGCCCGTCGATGGCGCTGTACCGCTGCGTGAAGCGGGGTTTTCCATACCGCAGCTGCCGAGACTGTCGTGCAGTGCGCGCCTCCTCGGCACGCTGCGGGTGCTCAGTGCACCACCGCTTGTACGCGCGACCAGTCGTGGTGAACACCCACGGCGGGGGCACATCACCGGCTGTGATCCGCGCGTGCAACTCTTCCAGCTCCGCCGGCGCGATCGGCGTCTTCACGCGAGGGGCCATCACTCGGCCCTCGCGAACGAGGAGATCGTCGTTTTCTGGTCCAGCAGCACACCCAGACCTAGGCCCGCCGCGAACGCCGCATCCTGTTGACCGTTGGTGGCGTGCAACCGCACCTGCGACCGGTTACCAAGCTGGCCGATGATCGCAGCCCCCTGGTCAAGAAGGGCCGCGTCACGCAGCGTCAACGTCACCAACAGCGAGTACTCGCCGACCTGACCCCCACGAGCCAGGGCCTGCCGCGCCGCCTCCGTGCGCTCCAGCCGCAGACCAGCCGAGGCTTTGCCGATCTTACGATTACTGTTGGCCGCATTGACCGCGTCCGTGTGCTCCTTTTCCACCTTCCGCTGCCCGTCGCCAGCGACGATCGGCCGGTACGTCAACGTCACCCGTTTACGGGGAATATCCGACTTGGGCTCCAGCAGCGGACGCAGCACGTGATCCGGAAACGCAGCAGCCGGAGGGGTGGCCATCTCGAACGTGCGGGAGACCCAGTCCTCGTGGCGGTAGCAGTTCCACTGCGCCACCGCTTCGGCCGGGCCCGCATCCTCCCAGTCCACCCCCAGCGGCTCGGACTGAAGCCGAGTCCGATTAATGGTCTCCTCAAGGTTTGGGCGGTAGCAGCGCAGCGCCAACCCCACCGCATCGTCTGGGCTCATCGGAGTCGCCGACACTCCCGCGTACTCCAGACGCTGATACAGGCCGGGGAGCCGGAACCCAAGATCTGTGGCCATCGCCTCCGGGTCCTTGCGCTGCATCGCCGTCGCCGCCTTGAACGTCACCGCGACCCAGGAACGAGTCACAAGCTTGCCGCGGGCGAACTGCACCGCAGATTCAGCCTGGATCCGTCGAGCGACCTCAGGCGTGGACTCATCGACCGAGTTCTTCACTGCCGCCATGAGGTCCTGCCCCGTCGTGGGGTAGGACTCGACGGTCACCGTCGCCGCCACCACGTCGTCGTTGAGCGACAGTTCGGCAAGCCAGGCCCCCCACTCCGCCGTCATGTCGTTGCGGTCATCAACCGTCAACGGTTGCTGCCCCCGCGAAGACGCATCCAACAGGACCGTGTACTGGTTCAGCGACCGATCCCGGATCAGCGCGAAATCATTGCCCGCCACGTCGCGACCGACGTGCAGCTCAGTCTTTGCCAGCGCCCCCGGCAACCGGTACCGGCCGCCAGGCACACGTGAATTCGGCCCCGCCCGGTAGACGGTCGCCCCGGACCGCTGTGCCCGCCAGAACTGCCACCTCATCTGTGCCACCTCATACAAAGTTCGATTTCCAATACGCACCACCGCGGGTGCCAGATAGCCCACTGCCACAACGGCGATCAGAGCCCCCGCACCCAAGCCGCCTTGCATCAGCACCAACATCGCCACGATGAACGCCACACCGGCGATGATCGTCGCCCGAAGAGGCAACCCGAACATGCCCGTACGCTGCGACTGCTCACCCAAGGTGTAGAGACGAAGATCGGTCGCCTCACCGGATGTAGTCACGATTAACCTCCCTGTCCTCAGCGGTAGTGATGCGGCGTGGGCTGAGCCGCCAACGCGCCGTCGAGCATCTGCTCAGTTGATTGCGATACCCGTGCTGCTCCATGAGCCGCCGAGGACACCGCCCCAGCTCCTGCGGCGGCCAGGCCAGCGGCCGCCCCCGCACCACGAGCCGCCCCGGCAACCGCACCGCCGACACGACTCGACGAGCCGGACCCCGATCCGCTGGACCCGCCGCTGCCGCCGGCCGGGGCACCCTCAGGGGTCGCCCCACCACCGCCACCGGCGCCGCCTCCACCGGGCGATCCCCCGCCAGAGGCGCCCGAGGGACCAGCATCCGAGGAGCCGCCAGACGAATGCGGGCCCAGATACGCAGCCCCGTTCGCCGCGCCTCCCGCACCGCTGCCAGCACCCTGAGAACCACCGCCACCGCCACCGGCGGCGGACAAGCTCTGCCCAGCGCTACCCAGCGCCGCGCCAGCCGTGGCCGCGACCGCACCCGTAGCGCCAGCCGCCATCGCACCCATCCCAGCCGCGCTACCCCCGGCCACCGACTGAGACACCGCCGGTGCCACCACCCGCATCAACGCGGGAAGTACCAGCCCGGCCGAGGCCAACAGCAGCATCGACGACACCGCCTCCATCACCGACGGCGCCTCGTCCCCCGACGACAACCAAAACGCCACCAGATACAGCAGAGTCGCCACCGGCTTGAACAACAGCGCCGCAACAACGAAACCGACCATCGACCGGAACGCCTGCTTGCCCGTACTCAAGGAAAACGATGCTGCCGCCAGCGGCAACAGGCCCACCACCACCACGAGCAGACCCTCGCGGATCACCAGGGCCACCATCTGCGCCAACGCGCCCAGCAAGGCGAACACCACCAGGATCAACACCGCAGCCGGGCCGAGGCCGGTCTCCTCGTCAACCATCGCGACCGCGTTGATCGACGCAGCAGGATCGCCGCCCAAACCGTCCTCGAGCCACTGTGCCGACACCGCATCAGTCGCCAGATGCAAAGACAGGATCACCACCGGCAACGCCGCGCCAGCGAGGATGAAATTGAACACGACCTGCCCAACATCCTCGAACCCGTCACCCAAACCTCGATTACGGGCAACCGCCATACGGGTACCCGCCACCACCAGCGACACAAAGAACAAAAGTGCTTGCGCCCACAGCGTCAGGTTGAACACGCCCTCAACCGACGACGCGAAGTCAGTCCCCGAAAACGGGGACTCTTTAATCCACATCGTCATGATCAACGACAACGACTGCGCATTCCCCTCCAGCAGCGATTTCACGAAATCACCGATCGGGTCACCCCAGAACGCCGACGCCGCGTTGCCTGCCGCCGTCGAGATCGCCCCTCCCGGATCAACCTCGACCGCATCGCCTGCACAGTTCGTCATGTTCGTCAGGTCCGCGACGCCGTCGGCCCCCAATGCTCGTAGCGCCTTGTTGGCAGTGCGATCAAGACCGGTGCCCGGCTCGTCGCCGGCTTCCGCGGCGGCGATGCACTGCTCGTACGCCTCCGAGTACTCGGTGCCGTTGCTTGCACCGGGGGTGTCCTGGGCGGCAGCGCTCCCGGCACCGACCAGCAGGCCAGTCAGTACCAGAGCGATCGCGACGACGATCCGGTGGGACGCTCTACGCCAGGTGCTCACATGTCCCATGTCGTGAACCCTTCGCGATTCTCTGTCACGCCCCGGTTCGTGTAACTGCCCTCTCGCATCGAGAGCTTCCATTCGTCGTCGCTTTTGACTACGAGCACCGACTGGACAATCCACTTCGGTTCAGGAAAGGCGCCAGTGGCGTCGCCGAACAGGTCGTAGGCGTAGTCGATGACCACGCCGCGCTCGGAGCAGCTGCGCACCTTGAACGCTTTGGCGGCTCCAAGGCTGTTGCCCTCGGTGTTGAATCCGTCCGTTAGTTCCGATTCCATTGTTTCCCGGAATACGTCGTCCACGACCATGTGATTGCGCACGGTGTCTTTTCCAGGTGTGCCGCCGGACTGCATCAGCCATAGGTAATTGGCACCGGCCAGCACCGCTCCCCGGGGGCCGTCCGCGTAGCCGGTGGGTACTGATCCTTCAATCCGGGTCGGGCCAGAATCGGTGGAAAACAGGATTGGGTACTGGTTGATGCGCTGGATCTGGAGTCCCTGCGGGCTGCGAATGTCTTCGCAGGTGCCGCCGTCATCGGTGCTCGTCGACAGGATGTCTCCCGACCGATTAGCGGGGATGAGTACCTGTCGACCGGACAGGTCAGTTTCCACCGCGCCACCAGGCGGAGGAGGCGGCGACTGCTCGCCGTCCGGGTTGTCGGAAAGCGTTGGCGGTGCGGCCTGAGTGGAGTCCTCCGCGCTCTTGTTGACCACCACAACGACGACCACCAGGGCGACGATGACAGTGGCCAGAAGGGCGGCGGTGGCGATCCAGGTGCGCTTTGTCATGATCCGTCCTCTTTCCAGGTCGTGAAGCCATCAAGATCGGCTATTTCGGTGGCGTCGATGTCGTCGGACTGCGTAGGGAGCACGAGTTTCCAGTCCCCGCCTGTCCAGGCCAGCTGCACCGGGTAAGCGGTTCGCAGAACCGCGTCGTCCGGGCCGGGTGGGGTGGTTGTTGCCAACAACACGATCGCCTTCTCGGGCGTGTACTCGGTGACCTTGAACCCGGCGAAGGTGGCGGCGTCCTCGGAGTCGACGGAGCCGGACACGCTCATCAGCGTGCGCGCTTGGGCGAACTGGTCCCGGCCAGCGCCGGGAGCGGTCACAGTCCGCACAACATCGGGCCATGTTGAATCCGGGGCCGTGGCTAGCGCCGCCTGCCCGTTGGCCGCAGCCAGCGCCGCACCCTGCGGGGTGTGGCTGTAACCCTGCGGCGGCGAGGTTTTAGCCGGCCCATCGTCGCGGGAGGTGGGCACTTCCAGGCCGGCCACCGAGCGCCAGGTCACATCGGCGGGTGCGGCACTGACGTCGACTGCCGGGCGGTCATGCTGCTCATCATTTGAGCAGGCGGCGCCCGCTGTCAGCAGCATCGTCGCGGCGATCGCGGCCGATACCCGTCGTCGGATCATCGTCACGGGGTGTCTCCTTCTAGATGAACGCGGAGGTGATGTGGCCGGCCGAGGCCACCACGAGGCAGCCGACGACGACCTTGATGGTGATCGCTTGGATAGAGGGCCCGTATTGGTCGACCAGCCGGTTATCGACCATCAGCAGAGCTCCGATCGCCAGCACTCCGGCAATCAGCACGACCGTGGCTCCCCACTTGACCCATCCGACCGCTTGGGTGAACCGGGTCATGGCCTCCTCCGGTGGGGCGACCGGGCTGGTCGGGGGCAGGACCGCTCCTGGCTCTTGTGCCAGCACGGTCACCACGTCAATAAGCACGGCCGGGTCAGGACACGAGGGCGTTGACGATGGGCCCGGCGAGCATGATCGTCAAGCAGCCGCCGATGATGCGGGCCACCGTGCCCTGCACTTCGTCACCGCGTCCCGATGAGCGCGCCATGATGAAGTAGGCACCGGCGGCCATGACGCCCATGATTCCGATGGCGATGCAGCCCCACATGAAGTACGACAGGGCGGTGTCGACCTTGTCGCCCGCGCCCGGGATCTCCTCCGGTGACAGGTTCTCGCCAACGGCGATGACGTGCTCGGCGACCGGGGCCGCGGCGTGGAACGTTTCGACAAGCATGGTGCTCTCCTTGGGTGATGTGGGTGGACAGGTCAGGTGGTTTTGGTTCGACGCCAGGCTGCGCTCGCGGCGTCGAAGACCTCGGTGGCCGCGGTGGCAATTGACGGCGGGACGGCCTCGGTCGGGCCGGGCGATCGGGCAAGTCGTTTCGTGGGCGGGCCGACGTAGCCGGGCTGCCATATCGTCAGCTCATCGGCTGTTGCGGTCAGCAGCTCGGGAACCCAGTCGATGTGCCAGCTCGCCCCCGCCGACGCGGCGACGAGTTCGCGCCGGCGCGAGAGCGAGACGGCGGGCTTGCCGGGCGCGGCGGCCACGGTGACAAGGCCGAGCAGTTCGCACCCGCCGGTGCTGCCTCCCTGGTGTTGCAGACACAGGCGGTGCGCCGCGTCCAGGCCGGCCGCGTGCATCCGCGCGACGACGACCACAAACGGTGTGGTCTCGGCGGCGGGCCATCCCCGACGACTGTCGGCAGCCGGTGCCCACATCGACTCGAGCGTTGACACCCCGGCACCGCCGTGGGCACCGAGCAGCCAGATCGCCGGAGGGCGTCCGCCCGCTCGGGATAGCGGGCGGTCCCACACCGGCGCCCGCAGACCTGCCTCCGGCACGGCCAGCCAGTCAGGCACAGGTGTTGACGACTCGCCATGGTCGAGCTCATGTGCACTGGTCACGTCGCCCTCCTTGTCGTTGTCGACGGGTTGACTCACGCAGTCACCGAGTCCAGCGCCTCGGATAGGCCGGTGGAGTCGACGTCCTGGGCGCTGGTGGCCAGCTGAGTCAGCTCGTCCTCACCGGCACCGGAGCGGATCAGTTCCATCCGGTCGGCGTCGCCGGCGGAGGTCAGCTGGCTGACAGGATCTAGCCCCCGCGAGGCCGCGATGTCACTGGCGGCGGCGACCGCCCACTGCTGTGTGATCGCCGCCGGGGACTGCCCGGATGTCGAGAACGGTGTCTGGTCGTACATACCGTGGGCGTTAAGGGTGTCCCACGTCTTGGTTTGTGTCGCCATGTCCGCCAGTCCGTTGCTGCCGGTGACGGTGTGCTCGATCTCTCCGGCCACCCGGCGCAGTCCCGAATTCACCGTCGCCGGGGTGACGACCTCGGTCGCCGATACCGCGAGCTGGCCCGCCAGTACCGCCGCACCCGCGGCCGGGTTCGCGGCGCCAGCCACCGCGACCTGCGCGAGGTTCTCCGGTGTCAGCGTCTCCTTGGCAACCGTGATCGACGCACCAAGAGCCATCCCGGCGAGCTTGGTGCCCGCATCGACCAACAGTGCTGTCTGATCCTGCGGATTCTGGGGCCGGGTCGGATCGCTGTAGCGAGCCATCCGCGACAGTGTCGTATTGCCCTGTGTGGCCGGGGCGATGGTGAATCCGCTGCCCTCGGAGTACTCCACGTCCTCGGCGACCGTCTCCGCGGCCGTGAACAACACGGACCGCCCGGTCACCTCGGCGACATTCGACAATGCTTGCACCGGGTCTCCCCCGGTCTCGGACTGTCCGGCGATGTTCGCTACGACCTGGAGAAGGTCGGAGCCCGGCGGGGTGTCACATGCCAGGTCGCCAGGGACACAGAACGAGGCGACCCGGTCGGAGACCGCACCAAAATCAGGGGCCGCAGTGTTCGGCGAGATGCCCTTGCCCTCGGGGGTCGGTGCGCCGCCACCAACGTCGATCGACGCCACCGATGTCCCCTCAGTGCCAGGGACAACGCCCGGGCTCGTGCGCGAGGGGTCGCCCTGGAAAATAGGCGCATCCTGAGCCCTGGTCGGATCACTCATCAGCGTCGCCCCGGCAAACTGGTCCGGCTCGACCGGCCCGTCCCCCGCGCCGATGTCGCGAGCAATGGCCGAGGCCACTTGAGCGCCCTGACTGTAGCCGGAGACGAAGACCTTCGTCTCCGGGCAGCGGTCAACCGTCTCGCTGATGAGCTCCTTACCGTTTTCGATACCGACCGTGACGCTCTCGGCGTAGCTCGACTGGTCCTCCGACGGCACGAACCCGCCGAACGAGGCCGGATAGGGCACGTACGTGCGGGTCATGCGATCCTGGCCATCAGCGTTCGCAGTCTGTACTGCGGGCCGGGCCACCCGCGACATCCACCCGGTGTCGGCCTCCGCGTGAGTGTTCCTCGACGATTCAGTCGTGCCATTGACCGCGACCAACTGCACGGCCGGGCACTCACCGCCCTCAGGAAGCTCCACCCCTGATGTGTCAGCAGTCGAGGTCGGCACCTCCACCGTGGAGGTCAAGGGGCTCGTCGC
>DWWG01000061.1 GCA_019119875.1 Candidatus Dietzia intestinigallinarum
CCTGACCGATCCAGGCGACGATGGGCAGGTCGTCGGCGCGGCCGAGGTACATCCCGGCCACCGCGTACATGCCGAGCGGGAAGACGATCGACCACCAGGTGGGCTCGAAGCGAAACGGCACGCCGCGCACGCGGTGTCGCCAGTAGCCGACCGCCACGAGGACGGGGATGAGCCAGGTGGCGAAGCACCAGAACACCACGACGAGCCCGGCGACCAGGCCGCGCACGGCGTCGACCATCGGCGCGCTGGACATCTCCACGATGCGTGCCCCCGCGACCACGGTGATGGCCACCGCGCCCATCGACACCCAGTACGGCGGGTCGAGTTCCCGCGGGTCGAACGGGTACACCATGAGCCGCAGCGACACGTACACCGCGCACGCCACGTAGAGCACGACGCCGACCGACCACGCGGTCACGGCGAGGATCGCGAGCGCGTCGCGGGCCGCCTCGAAATGGGGTTCCAGCGTGGCCGCGCCGACCGCCACGGACTGGGCGGCCACTACCCAGATGAACCAGGTGCCGTTCGCCTCCGTCAGCACGGACCGCTGCGTGCGGGAGAGCACGGCCACCCAGGGGACGGTGTAACCGAGGATCAGCCAGGCGACGCCCGCGACGGTCAGCAGAACCGCCGCCACCATGTGGAGACCCTGGCCGGCGAGTCCCACCGCCAGGACGTTGGTGCCGGCGACAAAGGTGAAGAACAGGAACGCTTTCCGCGAGTCGTGCAGGTCGGCTCCGACCTCGGCACGATAGGAGACCAACCGCCACAGGGTGAGGACCACCAGGACCCCGTACTCGACGGCCGTGACGACCAGGAGGATCACCGACAGGGTGTGCCATCCGCGCTGGCCCGCCCCGATCGCCACGATGCCCGTGGCCATGACCATGGCGAAGTAGCCGGGGGACAGCTGCTCCGGGGTGGGGATCCTGCGCGGACGGGAGGCGCTAGTCGCGTGCCCCACGACCCGCACCGATCCGGCGGCTCACGTCGCCCACGTCCTCGCGCATCCAGCCGCGGCGGTACGGGCGGTTACCGAACTGGGTCGACGGCCGTGAGCGGTAGACCACGTACGGCCGCCACAGGTAGCCGACGGGCGCGGAGAAGACGTGCACCAGGCGGGTGAACGGCCAGATCGCGAACAGCAGGAACGCCACGATCGCGTGCAGCTTGAACGTCATGGGGGCGTCCACCATGAGCGAGGGGTCGGGCTGCAGGTAGAAGATCTGGCGGAACCAGACGGCCAGCTCCTCGCGGTAGTCGTAGTGCGCCAGGATGTTGCCGACGACGGTGTTGGCCATCCCCAAGAAGATGGTCGCGGCCAGGAAGACGTACATCACCTTATCGTTGGTGGTGGTGGCGGAGAACACCGGCCCGACAGTGCGCCGGCGGTAGATGAGGATCACCAGGCCAACGACCGTGCAGAAGCCGGCGATCGCGCCGATGACCACCGCCATCCAGTGGTAGGCGGTCTGCGAGATGCCGACCGCCTCGGTCCACGACTTGGGGATGAGCAGGCCGATGATGTGGCCGCCGATCACGAACAGGATCCCGAAGTGGAACAGCGGGCTGCCCCAACGCAGCAGCCGCGACTCGTACAGCTGGCTCGAGCGGGTGGTCCACCCGAACTTGTCGTAGCGGTACCGCCAGATGTGGCCCACCACGAAGATCGCGAGACACACGTACGGCAGGACTACCCACAGGAGGATGGACGGGAGTGTCACGTCGGTCATGGCCGGGCCCCGCTTTCCAGGTAGGACGAGGAGGTGAACGCTTCGAGCCCGACCTCTTCGTCGGGCGGCCCCTGGGCGACGAGCCGGCGGACGGCGTCGCGGTCGTCCCCTCCGATCGGCGGGAGCGTGCCCGAGACCGCCTCGAGGGCGCCGGCCCAGGCGGACCCCCGGTCGGTCAGGGAGATCCGGAGCAGCTCCAGTCCGGGACGGTTCCGGACCAGCAGCTCCCGGCAGCGGTCCAGGTCGTGCTGGGCGCCGAACTCGAGCAGGACGCCCAGGTGGTCGGGCAGTTCCGCGGCCTGGAGGTCCGCGCCGGCCGCCTTGTAGGCCTGCACGAAGTCGACCAGCGCCACCCCGCGCTTGCGGGTGTCGCCGTAGCGGAAGTAGGTCAGGTAGAGGCAGCAGCGCCGCCGTAGGTCGAAGGTCTCGACGTACTCCTGCTGGACCTCGGTCAGCGGGGTCGACCCGAGGTGGTCGAGCAGAGGGAGCAGTGGCCGGGCCACCTCACCCCGCTCGCCCGCCAGCTCCCGGATGAGGGGCAGCCGCTCGAGCAGCGCGGTGTCCGGGTAGTCGAGCAGTAGCGACACCGCCTGGTAGAGCGGGCGGTCCTCCGGAGAACCACGGCCGACCGTCGCGTCGGCGCCGGGCATGACCGCCCGCCGGACCCGGGAGAACAAGTCAGAACCGAAGCCGGTCCCGGCGAGGAACTGTGCCACGGCTCAGCCCTTCTTCCGCGGGAAGAGCCCGCCCGTGCCGAGTCCGTCCCAGTTGAGCAGGTTCACTCGTCGGTTCTTGTCGGCCGGGGAGGCGATGGTGTCGGAGGTCTGGCGTGCCCTGAGGGCGTGGAAACTCTCCACCGCGATCGGCAGGGCCTGGTCGCCCGACCCCTCGCCGAACGGCCCGGACTCGCCCATCATCCCGGGGCCGCCGTCGTAGTCGAGGCTGCACTCGGTGACCAGTTCCTCGAGCGAGTGGGCCTCCTCCTGG
>DWWG01000062.1 GCA_019119875.1 Candidatus Dietzia intestinigallinarum
TCGCTCGCAGCTGGCAGCATCGGCCTCGGCCTGATCGTTGCCGGTGGCGTCAACCTTCCGCCGCTCCCGGCGGTCAACGTCGGCGCGGTCTGCAACCTGCCGCAGGAGGCCATCGACTTCCTCAAGGACAACGGCTCCATGGAGCGGCACGAGTGCGAGCCGGAGGAGCAGCCGGCTCCCTGAGCCGTGTTCGCACGTCGGTCTGACCGACCGATGAACTGAACAGACTCCACGCGATCCCCCGCTGGCCACACGGTCGGCGGGGGATCGCCGCATTTCAGGCCAGCCGCGCCTCTGTCGGTGGCGGTGGCCTATCGGCAGCCGACGAGGTCACAGCCGAGCCGAGGCCAAGGGGTTGCGAGAAGGCCCGGCGACCGGCCCGACGAGGATAAGGAGGATAGAGGCATGCAACGTGAGCACAACTGCACGGGCCACGTGGTCTGGATCAACGGTGCGTTCGGCTCGGGAAAGACCACGACCGCGCAATTGCTGGTCAATGCGGTGCCGGGCTCCGTTCTCGTCGACCCAGAGGAAGTCGGAACTCTGCTGCGGGACGTGCTGCAGCCGGTCGCTCCCGTGCGGGACTTCCAACAGTGGGGCGCGTGGCGGGAGCTGGTCGCGGCGACGCTGAACTCAGTTGTCCGAGAGCTGCCGGAAGTAGGACCGGGCCTGGTCGTGGTGCCGCAGACCATCTCGAACGACGAGTACTGGTCGGAAATCGTCTCGGCGCTCGACCCCGGCTGTCGGATCACTGCCGTGGCGTTGCAGGTCAGTGCCGACGAGCACCGCCGCCGAGTCGCCGAGGATACCTCCGAGCCCGGCGCGCTGCGGTGGAGGCTGGGTGGGTTCGAGCAATTTCGCTCGGCAAGTTGGATCACTACGGCGTTCACCTGCATCGAAACCACAGACCTCGGTCCTGCGGAAGTGGCGGATGCCGTGCGGGCATTGTTGAGCGACGAAATCGGGTAGACGAGGGCGGCCGATACCCTCGGGCCATGACGACCCCCGACTTCGTCCTGAAGCTCCGCGAGCACGTGGGCACCGCCCCGCTGTGGCTGGCCGGGGCCACCGCGGTCATCCGCAACCCCGAGCGCACCCGGGTCCTGCTGGTGCGCCGCAGCGACAATGGCTGGTGGGCACCCGTCACCGGCATCGTCGACCCCGGAGAACACCCCGCCGACGCCGCGGTCCGCGAAGCCCGCGAAGAAGCCGACGTCGCCATCAGCGTGGACCGACTCGCCTCGGTCGGAGTCTCCCGCATGGTCACCTACGCCAACGGGGACCAGGCCCAATACATCGACCACACCTTCGCCTGCACCTACCTCGGCGGCGAGCCCCGCCCGGCCGACGGCGAGAACACCGACGTCCGCTGGTTCGGAGTCGACGACCTCCCTGAGATGCGCCCACACCTCCTCGCCCGCGTCGAGGCAGGGCTCTCAGACGAGGAACGCGCACGAATCGTCACCACACCCGAGTCGCATTAGAATCAGGTCATGTCCGCCGAGCGCCTACGAGCCGAGGTCCCACCCGTGGTGACCGCGACCGTGGGCGTCATCGTGGCCCTCGTCAGCGGCGTGTTCGGAATCAGCGCCCACGGCCTCGCCGCCGGCGCCGCAGCCCTCCCGCCCACCTCGGGCGACATCCTCACAGTGGGAGCCGCCAGCGCCGGCATCGGAGCCGTCACCGCCGCCCTCGCCCGACACCGCCCACCCCTGCTCACCGCGGCCACAGGCCTGCTCGCCGGACAGGGACTCGTCCACCTCGTGCTGTCCACCGGCCACACGCACACGAGCGGAGTCACCGGGGCGGGCGGAGCACTCGGCCACCACGTCAGCGACCCCGCAGCGGTCCGCGCAGCCATGGACGCCGCAGGCGGAGCGACCGGAGTGGGCACCGGCCACATGGACTCACTGCTCACCCCGCAGATGTTCGGCGCACACGTGGCCGCAGTCGTCCTCACGCTCGTCCTCGTGGCGATCCTCTCCCGGACCCTCGCATGGGTCGCGGCCCGGGTGGTGCCACTGCTGGCGAGGGTGCACCTCGTCGTCGTCGGACCCCTGCTGTCCTCCTACGACGCCCACGCACCGCGCGCCCGCTACCTCCTGACCGGCGGCGGAACCCGGGCCCCACCCGCCGCAGTGTGATCCGAACCCACACGCCCGCGCCCACGCGGACGGGCGATCACCCCTGTCTCAGAAGGACACACATGCGTACCAAGCAGACCACCCGCGCCGTCGTCGCGGCATCCGCCGCCCTCGCCCTCGGACTGGGCCTCGCCGCCTGCTCCGAGGACACCGACGCCGCCACCACGAACACCGCCGAACCCGCCGCGACCAGTCAGCCGAACGACGGCGGCGAATCCGAGGCCGCCGTCGTGGTGTTCCAGAACGGCTGGGCCAAGGCCACCGACACCGACATGTCCGGCGCGTTCGGCACCCTCCGCAACACCGGCGACGTCGACGTGCGCATCACCGGCGTCACCTCGCCCGTCAGTGAGGTCGTCGAGATGCACGAGATGGTGCCCGGCGGCAGCGGAATGCTGATGCAGGAAAAGGAGGGCGGCTTCGTCCTGCCCGCCGGCGGCGAACTGTTCCTCGAACCCGGCAAAGAGCACTTCATGTTCATGGACCTCACCGAGCCCATCACCACCGGTCAGGTGATCCCGCTGGTCCTGGAGTTCGACGACGGCTCCGACCAGCAGGTCACCGTCACCGCCCGCGACTTCAAGGGCGGCGAGGAGGAATACGTCGGCGGCGACACCTCGCACGATGAGCACGAGGAGGGCGCGAACCACGATGGCTGACCGCACCAACCGCGGTCTGTCCAGGAGGTCGGTGCTCACCGGCGGCGTCGCGGCGGTCGTGGGGGGCGGCGCCGCAGGCGCCCTCGCCGGATACACCGGGCGCGGAGTGCTCGACGACGACACGGCCGTCGACTGGAAGACGGTCGCCGACTCCCGGGTCGTCGGGAGAGCCACCGAACCGTTCTACGGCGACCGGCAGTCGGGCGTCACCACGGCGCCGCAATCGCACGCCGCATTCGTGGCGTTCGACATCGTCCCCGGAGCGACACGCACCGAGATCCAGGGCGTCCTGCGCGCCTGGTCCCAGGACGCCGCGCGGCTCACCCAGGGCCACGGCGGGCTGGCCGACCTCGAACCCGAACTCGCCGAGGACCCGGCCCGACTGACCGTGACCATCGGGCTGGGGCCCGGCTTCTTCGACGCCGTCGGGATGCCGGACAAAAAGCCCGAATGGCTCGAGCAGCTGCCGGCGTTCCCCCAGATCGACCAGCTCGAAGACCGCTGGTCCGAGGGGGATCTGCTGCTGCAGATCTGCGCCGACGACCCGCTGATCGTCTCGCATGCCGCCCGCATCCTGGCCTCCGGGGTGCGGGGGGTGGCGCGACAGAAGTGGACCCAGCGCGGATTCCGCAAGGCCGTCGGCACCGACCCCAGCGGGCGGACGCAACGCAACCTGTTCGGGCAGATCGACGGCACCGTCAACCCCCACGAGGACGAGGTCGACTTCGACCAGATCCTCTACTGCGACGGCAGCGACCAACGCTGGATGCGGGGTGGGTCGGCGCTCGTGCTGCGGCGCATCCGCATGACGATGGACACCTGGGAGGAGATCGACCGCACCTCCCGCGAACTGTCCGTCGGCCGCACCCTCGACACCGGTGCGCCGCTCACCGGCACCGCCGAGCACGACCCGGCGGACTTCGAGGCCGTCGACGACCTGGGGCTGCCGGTGATACCGGAGGAATCACACATCGCCCGGGCGCGGCAGCGGAACCGGGGCGAGGCCATGCTCCGGCGGCCGTACAACTACGACGACCCGCCGGAGGACGGCGAGATCAGCAACACCGGACTGCTGTTCACCGCATACATGGCCGACCCGGTGCGCACCTACATCCCGGTGCAGCAGCGGCTCGCCGAGCTGGACGCGCTCAACACGTGGACCATCCCGATCGGGTCCGCGGTGTTCGCGATCCCGCCCGGCGCGCCCGAGGGCGGGTACGTGGGCCAGCAGCTCTTCGAGGACTGAGGCCCACCCGGCTGCGCGAACGGGGGTTGTGCATCCGCTGCGGTGCGAATCGGATGCACAACCCCCGCTGCCGCCGCCGGAAAAGAGGCCTAGCCCCGAAGGGGCGCCGGGACCAGGCCGAGCGGCGCCGGGATCACGCCGGGGCTTGCCGGGATCAGGTCAGAGTGCGGCGGCGATCGCAGCGGCCATGGCCTCCTGGCCCAGGGCCGTGGGATGCATCGGGGCGGTGTCGTCCGGCTCGCCCAGGAACGACGTCCAGCGCTGACCCGGCTCGGCGCAGGCACTGCGGTCCACGTCGTCGGTCGGCATCACCGAGACGTGGCCGTTGCGTGTGGCGGCCTCGTCCACCGACCGGTTGATGTCGTCGGTGACCTGGCGCGCCCAGGCCACGTCAGCGGGGTTGAGCTGGTCTGTGAACGCGCACGTGGTGCCCTCGGCGGGCATGAGCGGCATGTACTGTGTCGCGATGACCGTCGCATCCGGCGAGATTCCCGCGATCGTGTCGTACACGGTGTCCACCGGCCCGTCCTCGGCATAGACGGACGCGATATCGGCCGCGACGGTGTCGCCGATCTGCGACTCGCAGGTCGCCTCCCCGGGCAGGCTCTCGAACGGACCCTGCCGGGTGATGCACGCGACGATGGCACCGAAGCCCACGTCGTTGCCGCCGATCGACAGGGTCACCAGGTCCGTTCCCGTCTCCAGCGCCTCGACCTGCGGCGGTGCGCCCTCGACCTGGGTCTCGGTGAGGACGTCCGGCACCCGGGCCCCGCCGCACGTCGCGTCGGTGAGGTCGCCGACCGCCGGGTTCGCGTCGAGCACGTTCGGGTAGTTGGCCAGGCTCCGTGCGCAGTCCGCGGGTCCGCCTGCCGGCTCGGTGTTGTCGCCCAGGGCGGCGAACGAGTCACCGAGCGCGACGTAGTCGGCATAGGCCGGTGCGGCCAGCGAGCCGAGCGGGCCCAGCGAGCCGGACGTGCTGCCCGCGGCGGCGATGGTCGAGCCCAGCGAGCCGACCGCGATGGTGCCGTCCGCCTCCGCGGTGGACTGGGCGGCCGCCACGGGCGTGACGGCCAGCGCGAGCGCCGCGCCCAGCGCGAGCACCGGTGGAACCAGTGAGGCCCCGGCGGAGCGGGAGTCCCGGCCGGTGGCCGGGGTCGAGGCCGGGGAGGTGGGGCGACGATGACGACGACGTGGTGTGAGCATGCTCATAGTGTGCTCCCGCCGGTGTCGCGGCGAAGGCGAATCGCTCCGCGCCGGGGCAGATGTGCCGGACGGGGCCGGTGTGCCTGGCGGGGCAGGTGTGGCAGGTAGGGCCAGTGTGCCGAGCGTGGCAGATCGGGCTCGTGCCGACCCGGCTACCCCTCGAGCGCGGCGAGGACCCGGTCGGCGACATGGGCGTGGCCCAGCGACGTGGGGTGCACCGGCGCGGCACCGGTCTCCACCCCGGTCAGGTCCACATAGCGGGTGTCGGCCGGGGCGCACATCGAGTGACCGGGCTCGTCCGGGATCACCACGGTCGCGCCGTTCCGCTCGGCGGCCGCCCGGACCACGTCATTGAGGGAGTTCTGGAACCCGCGCACCTTGTCGCGCTCCTCCCGGGTCGCGGCCATGAGCGGCGCGCACGACGGTGACGACGCGATGAGCTCGTCGGATTCCGGGATCGCCGCGAGGTAGCCGGTCGTCACCACGCGGGCCTCGGGCGAGCGGCGGGCGATCTCCGCGTAGACCTCGTCCAGGTGGGAGTCGAGCTCGGCGAGCGCCTCGGTCGCCTGCCGGTCGATCACGTCCGCGCAGCCCGCGGAGGGATCGAACCCCTCGGCGAGCGTGCCCGTCATCGCGTCGATCACCGGCAGGAACGGCTCGGCGGTGTTGGTGCGGACCGCACAGGCCGCGATCACGGCACCGAAGCCCACGTCGTTGCCGCCGATCGACAACGACACCAGGTCCGTGTCCTCCGTCAGCGCGTCGAACTGCGCGGGCACGCCCTCATCCGGCGCCCAGAGGTCATCGGTGACCGCCCCGCCGCACGAGGCGTTGACGAACGTGCCCACCCCGAGCTCGCGCGCGACGACCGTCGGGTACGCGTCATCGGTCCGGACGCAGTTCACCGGGCCCGCGCTCCACGCCCCCGGCGCGACGCGGCCCACCGCGGCATACGAGTCACCCAGCGCCACGTAGCGGTTCGGGCCCGTCCCCTCGCCGGCCATGATCCCCGGCCCGAGGTCCGAGCTGCTCAGCTGGCCCGCCAGGTTCTGGCCCAGCCCCTGTGCCGAGCCACCGACCTGCTCGGCCGTCGACCCGGCCATCGGCGGCGCCTCCGGGATCGGGGGAGCGGCCGAGGCCGAGGGGGCCGCGGCCACCGAAAGGGCCAGCGCAGCCGCGATCAGTCCGGGCGCCAGACGGCGAACAGAGCGGGAGGAACGAGTGAACATGAATACACCAATACACGATCGAGATCCGTACCGGGGCAGCCACCTTGTCCGGTTCCGGCGCCAGGCGAAGGCCCCGGTTCACCACCTGGAACCGGGGCCCGGGGCGCGACGACCGCGCGGCGTGAGGCGTCAGTCGACCGGCGGCCTGGCCGGCAGGCGCACGACCTGGCCTGCGTACGACAGGCCCGCGCCGAAACCGATGCACAGCGCGATGTCGCCCGGCTCGGCCTGCCCCTCGCGCAGCATCGTCTCCATGGCGAGCGGGATCGACGCGGCGGAGGTGTTGCCCGTCTGCTCGATGTCGCCGGCGATCGCCACCGTGTCCGGCAGGCCCAGGTGCTTGGCCATGGCGGCGTTGATGCGGCCGTTGGCCTGGTGCGGGATGAACGCCTGGATCTGCTCGGCGGTCACATCGGTGGCCTCGAGGGTCTTGGCACACACCTTGGACACCTGGACCGCGGCCCAGCGGAACACCTTGGAACCGTCCATGACCAGGTACGGCTGCTCCGAGGCGCCCTCGGCCGCCTCGTCCATGAACTCGCGCCAGTTCTTGGTCTGCTTGATGGCGTCGGCCTGCTCGCCGTCCGAACCCCAGACGACCGGGCCCACGTCGTTGCCCTCGTCCGAGGGGCCCACCACCACGGCGCCGGCACCGTCGCCGAAGATGAACGCCGTGTTGCGGTCCGTCGGATCGATCCCGTCGCTCATCCGCTCGACACCCACCACCACGACGTAGCGGGCGCCACCGCCTCGGATCATGTTGGTCGCCACCGCCAGGCCGTAGCCGAAACCGGCGCAGCCCGCCGTGAGGTCGAACGCGGCGATGCCGTTGCGCCCGATGTTCATGGCGACCTTGGGGGCCGCGTGCGGGGTCATGCTCTCGTAGGTCGAGGAGCACACGATCATCGCGTCGACCGACTCCACGTCGATCCCGGCGGACTTCACGGCCCGCTCCGCCGCCGAGCTGGCCATCATGATGACCGTCTCCTCAGGCCCGGCGAACCGGCGGTTGAGGATGCCCGAACGCTCGTAGATCCACTCGGTGGTCGAGTCGATCTTCTCGCAGATCTCCTCGTTGCTCACGACCCGCTCGGGCCGGTAGGCGCCGATACCCAGGAGGGTGGTGCCGGATGCGCCCTCGCCGGTAGCGATGGTCACGGTCTCGTTGGAATCCGCCATTCGGGTCTCGCTCCTCATCCGTATACGGCCCGTATTCGATATACGGCTCGTGCTTGAAGCCACACTACTGCGGCCCTGGGAGTGGATCGCTCCGGACCGGCTCGGTGTTTCCCGCGAGCCCGTCCAGCCACCCTCTCCAGCGCGTTGAATCCCACGTCGGCTCCACGTCGACGGCCGCCGCGCCCAGCGGTCCGCCGTCGCCGCCGGGGACGTCGACGTACTCGAACACCCGCACCGCCAGCGCGGCCCGGGTCGCCGCGTCCTCGTGCGTCTCGCCCGCCGGGAACGCGAAGAGCTCCAGCATCCCGTCGACCGGCCCCGACAGGATCACCGTCATCGACGCCGTCGACCCGGCGGCCACGATCCCGCCGACCTGGCCGTACCGGGCCACCCCGCCCGTGCCGGTCTGCCCAGCGGCCTGCCCACCGGCGGGGGCCCCGGTGCCCACCGCCGCCGCCGGCGCGACGAGCTGCGCGCTCACCCGGGACCACAGTTCCGGCACCGTCATCGGGACCGGGTCAGTGGCCGCGTCGACGGTCACCACCCCGTCCGCCGGTCGGTGGGTCAGGCGATGAGCCAGCACCGTCAGCGCCTGCACCCAGCCGTCGACACTGCCCGAGACCGCCTCCTCCGGAAGCTGCCCGCCGGTGTCGAAACCCGACCGCAGACGCAGCAGGCAGCCGGTGGTCTCGTCGTCGTCACCACCGGAGGCACCGGGCCCGGCCGCGACGATCTCGCACGACGTCTCCCACGGCGGCACCGGAACACCCTCGCCCATCCAGTCCCGCTCCACGTACGTGAACGTCCCCGCCGCGCCCGGGCGCGGCGGCGAGTAGACGGTGATCTCGCCGACGGTCGCGGTGAGCATCGCCTCCGCCGCCGCCTCGGCGCCGGTCGTGGGATCCGGGGCGCCCGGGTCGGCGAACTGCACGATCCGCCCACCCACCTGCGGCTCCAACGCGCACGGCACAGACCACGACGAGATCCCCTCGCCCGTGGCGACCGCGTCCCACACCACCTCGGCCGGCACCGGCAGCGGAACCGTGCACTCCACGCGAGGCCCCCCGTCGCCGGACGAAGTCGCCGCCGTCACCTGGTACATGTCCACTCCCGCCGCCCCTTCGTCGAATACCCGAACAACGCTACCGGCGGGGGCCGGGGACCTCCCGCGCGGCTGCCGGGGAGGCGGGCGCGGATTAGGGTGACGGGCGTGACCTCGACGAGCCCGCCGGGAGACCACGACACCGGCGTCACCGCCGGCGCCGACCCGGTCGGTGACGCCACGCCGTCGACCCGCCGCGCGATCGTCGCCACCGCCGTGCTCTTCGCCGCCAACGGGGCCATCTTCGGGGCCATAGTGCCGCGCCTGCCCGACCTGAAGAACGCCCTCGACGTGGGCCCGGCCGCGTTCGGACTCGCCATGGCCTGCTATCCGGCCGGGGCGCTGTTCGGCGGACTGCTCACCCCGGTCCTCATGCGGCGGCGCTCCGACGGGGCCGTGGCCGCGGGCGCCATGATCGCGACGTCGGTCGCCGCCGCACTGGTGGGGTTCTCGCCGGTGGTGGCCGTGTTCGCGGGGCTGCTCCTGCTGTTCGGGGTGTGCGACTCCCTCACCGACGTGGCCATGAACGCGCACGGCATCCGTGTGCAGCTGCGGCTCGGCCGGTCGCTGATCAACCGCTTCCACGCGACGTGGTCCCTGGGTGCCGTGCTGGGCGCCGGGGCCGGTTCACTCTCGGCGGGGCTGGACGCGTCGGTGCAGGCCCAGATGGTCGGCGCCGCCGCGGTGTGTGCGCTCGCCGCCGCCGTCACGTACCCGATGCGGCTCGGGCCGCCCGTGGCCGAGGACCGGTACGGGCGTGACCTCGACCGGCCGCGTGACCTCGACCGGCCGCGCGGCGCCGGCGACCCGGGTGCCCGGCGACGGCTGCCCGGCGGCCGCACCCTGCTGCTCCTGCTGGCGCTGGGAGTGCTCGCGTGCCTGGCCGAGATCGTCGAGGACTTCGCCCAGACCTGGTCCGCGCTGTATCTGCGTGAGGTCGCCGCGGCCGGGGCGGGCCTGGCGGGTCTGGGGTTCATCGCGGTGCAGGGCGCGCAGCTGATCGGCCGGTTCGCCGGGGACAAGCTGGTCGAAGGGTTCGGCACCGCGCGCGTCGGCCGGATGGGAGGGTCGTGCGTGGTGCTCGGGGCGGGCTCCGCGTTCGCCGGCTCGTTCCTGCTCGAGGGGACGGCGATGCTGATGGTGCTGCTGGTCGGGTTCGCGCTCGCCGGCTGGGGGATCGCCACGATCATCCCGGGCGCGATGGTCGGTGCCGACGCGCTTCCCGGCCTGCCGCCCGGGTCCGGGCTCGCGGTCCTCAACTGGGTGATGCGCCTGGGCTTCCTGGTGTCACCGCCGCTGGTCGGGCTGATCGCCGAGTACGCCGGCCTGCGGTGGACCGTCGCGCCGATGATCGTCGGCGGCGTGCTCATCACGGCGCTGGCCGGCCCGCTGCTCGGCCGCACCCACCGCCACGCCGACAACCAGGCCGGCCACCACGCCGACCACCGTCCGGGAGGGGCCGCATGAACGCCTTCGTCAAGCGCGGCTCCGCCCACGGCCCGGACTTCTTCCGGCACGAGGCCGCGGGCCTGGGGTGGCTCGCCGCGGTGCCCGGCGGGCCCCGGGTGGTCCGGGTGTGGGGTGTCGACGACGACGAGATCGTCCTCGAACGGATCCCCGACGGACGCGCGAGTCCGGACGGGGCCCTGCGTCTCGGCCGGTCACTGGCGGCGATGCACGATGCCGGGGCCGCCGGATGGGGCGCGCCCGCCGAGGGCTGGGCGGGCCGGTGCTTCATCGGCGACCGGCCCCAGGAGTGTGTGCCCACCGGGTCGTGGGGCGCGTTCTACGCCGAGCAGCGCGTGCGGCCGTTCGTCCGGATCGCCGTGGACCTGGGGGTGCTCGGCGGCGCCGACCTGGCGGTGGTCGAGCGGGCCTGCGACCGGATCGCCTCCGGCGAGCTCGACGACCCCGACGACCACCCCGCCCGCCTCCACGGCGACCTGTGGACCGGCAACGTGCTGTGGACCCCGGACGGGGAGGCGGTCCTCATCGACCCCGCCGCCCACGGCGGGCACCGCGAGACCGACCTGGCGATGCTCGCCCTGTTCGGGGCGCCTCACCTCGAGCGCATCCTGTCCGGATACGACGAGGCGCACCCGCTCCGGCCCGGGTGGCGCGAGCGCGTGCCGCTGCACCAGATGCATCCCCTGGCCACCCACTCGGCCGGGCACGGCGCCGGTTACGCGGTCGCGCTCGCCGACGCCGCCCGCGCGGTCCTGCGGCTGTAGGCCTGCCGGGGCTACTCGGCGGCGGCGGGGCGGACCCGCAGGACCTCGTCGGCGCCTCCGCCGTTGGAGGTGGTCACCAGCAGTGAGCCGCCCGGCTCCGCCGTGACGGACCGCATCCGGCCGTGCACGTCGCGCAGCAGCGTCGCCGTCTCGGTGACCGAGTTGCCTTCCGGGGACAGCTTCATCAGGACGATCTGGCTGGTCTTGAGCATCGCCACCGCCATCGCGCCGTTCCACTCGCCCCACGCCGGGTCGTCGAGGAACGTCACCCCGCCCGGCGCGAGCGTCGGCGCGCCCGAGCTCCAGACCGCCGGCACGGCATCCGGGAAGGCCCGGGTGTCCGTCATCGGGACGTCCTGGTTGTACTCGCCGCCGCGGTTCGGGTCCCACCCGTAGTTGCCGCGTGGCTGCACGAGGTTGACCTCGTCGTCGACGGCGGGGCCGTGCTCCGCGGCGTAGACCCGGTCCCCGCCCGGCTGCACGGCCAGACCCTGCACGTTGCGGTGCCCGACCGTCAGGACGGGGGAGTCGGCCGGTGCGCCCTCGACGGGCTCGTCGACGGCGGTGGAGCCGTCACGGTTGACGTGCAGGATCTTCCCGGCGAGCGATGCCGGGTCCTGGGGGCCCGGGCCATTCGACGCGTCGCCGGTGCCGATGTAGAGCGTGCCGTCGGGGTGGGCGAGGATCCGGCAGCCGGAGTGGTAGCCGCCGGGGTGGAGGGGGATGTCGGCGACGAGCACCCGCGGTGACTCCAGTGCCGACCAGTCATCGGCCGCGGTCCAGGCGGTCACCCGGTTGTCACCGTGATCCGCGCTGGAGTGGCAGGTGTACACCTCGCGGCTGGTGGCGAAATCGTCCGCCAGCGCGATCCCCATCAGGCCGCTCTCGCCGCCGGTGAACAGCTGACCGAAATCGGCGTCGACGACGGTGGGCTCCCCGTCGGTACCGATGGCGTGGACGGTGCCCGAGCCGCGCTCTCCGGTGACGACGACGCCACTCGGATCGCGGGCCACGTCCCACGGGATCGTGAACCCGTCGGCCAGCACGTCGACCTCGACCTCGGGGCCGGGTGGCAGCGGGGTCTCCGGGGCCAGGGAACCGAGCGAATCCGTGCTGGATCCGACGGGGCCGCCGCCCGGGATCATGCTCTGCGCACTCGCGGTGAGCGGCAGCGTGACGGTCGCGGCCGCGGCGACGGCCAGCGCGGACACGGTGCGGGAGAGTGCTGTGCGCGGCGTCGCCGAACCGGGCCGGGTGGTGGTCGGTGCGGACGCGCCGGGCGCGGAGGGCCGGGGGGTGGGGGAAAGGGGCACTGTGACTCCTGGGTCGGGGACGGCCGGGGGGCTCGGGCACCCCTTGTCTTCCAATCTATTCGGGTATCCGGGCCCGAGATGCCGGATCTCCGGGGGTTCCTGTGACGTCAGAGGAGGTTCCTGTGACGCCAGATCATCCGGCGGCCGGCCGGATCCGGATCACCTTGTCGTCACCACCACCATTGGAGGTCGTTGCCAGGAGCGAACCACCGGGCTCGGCCGTGACCGAGCGGATGCGCCCCTCCTGCCGGGGGATGACCGTGGACATCTCGACGACCCGAGTCCCGTCCGGGTCGAGTTTCATCAGGACGATCTGCCGGGACTTGAGCATCGCCACCGCGAGCGCGCCGTCCCAGTCGCCCCACGCGGGATCATCGAGGAAAGCGATCCCCGAAGGGGCCAACGTGGGCTCGCCCGAGGACCAGGCGGCCTCGACGGCGTCGGGGAACTTCTCTAGATCGGTCATCGATGCCGACTCGTCGTGCTCGCCGTCCCTGTTCGGGTCCCACCCGTAGTTGGAGCCGGGGATGACGAGATTCACCTCGTCGTCGAAGTCCGGGCCGTGCTCGGCCGCGAGGATCTGCCCGGGGTCCGTGCCCGTTCCCGGGCGCAGGGCGAGACCCTGGACGTTGCGGTGACCGTAGGTGAGCACGCCCGACGCGTCGATCGTGTCGGCGGCGGGCGCGCCGGAGCGGTCCACGTGGAGAATCTTGCCGCCGAGTGAGTCCGGATCCTGCGGGGTGGGGCCGTCGAACGAATCGCCGGTGCCGATGTACAGGGTGCCGTCCGGGTGGGCGAGGATCCGGCATCCGGAGTGGTACCCGTACTCCTGCAGCGGGATGCCCTCGACGATCACCTCCGGCGCCTCGAGCGCCGACCAGTCGTCGGCCGCGGTCCAGGCGGTGACCCGGTTGTCGCCGTGATCCGCGCTGGAGTGGCAGGTGTACACCTGGCGGCTGGTCTCGAAATCCGATGCCAGAGCGATGCCCATGAGACCGCTTTCTCCCCGGGTGTGCAGCTCGCCGAAGTCCGTCTCCACCAGCGTTGATCCACCCCGGGGGGTGATCGCGAAGACCTCGCCGCTGTCGCGCTCACCGGTGACGACCACCCCGTCCGGATCACGGACCACGTCCCAGGGGATCGACAACCCGTCGAGGATCGGCTCGATCTCCACCGCGGGGCCGGGGTCCAGCCCGGGCTGGGCCTCCGTGGCGGCCGGATCGGAGTCCTCGGACCGCGCGCTCGCATCGCCGTCGTGGGTACACGCGACCAGCGGGGCACCCAGCGTGAACACCGCCGCGACCGCCAGCATGCAGCGGCGACGACGGGCGGCGCGGGCGGTCCGGTGCGGCACGTGAGACTCCGGTGTCGGTGGACGGTCGGCGGGCACGGCACGGGTGCCCGTTGATCGTCACGGTAGCGCAGGCCGCGGCGCAGGTCTGCGGAAACGGCCACGGCCACGCTCGGGACGCGGAGCGTGGCCGTGGCCGTCAGGGCCCGACTAGAGTTCCTCGATGGTCGCGGTGGCGTGCACCGTGCCCAGCTTCTTCGGGTTGCGCGCGGTGATGGTCCACGCGGGCTCGCCGGCGGCCACGGCGCGCCGGGCGTAGATGCCCAGCCTGGCCGGCAGCACCACCGGCTTGCCGAACTCCACCGAGTAGCGGGCCCGCTCCGGGATCCGGCCCTCGACGGTCCCCAGCAGCGTCGCCGCAGTCCACATGCCGTGCGCGATCACGTTCGGGAAACCGAACGCCTTGGCGCCCACGCCGGAGACGTGGATCGGGTTGCGATCCCCGGACACCGCCGCGTACTCGGCGATCTGCGCCTCCGACACCGAACGGACCACCGTGGGATCGCCGATCTCGGAGGCGGTCGGCGGCTCGGGCCTCGGTGGCCGCGGGGCATCCCTGGCCGGGGTCAGGGACGTCCGACGCTTGTTGAGCATCGTCGACCGCTGGAGCCAGGCGGGCTCGTCGTCGTCATCCGGCTCGCCGGTCCTGATCTCGGTGACCACATCCACCAACAGACCCGACGGGTGCTCACGCAGGTCCTCCGCGCGCGACCGGATCGACAGCTCGTCACCGACGCGGAGCGCGCGACGCGACTCGATCACGTTGGCCAGGTGCACCGACCCCATGGCCGGGAACGGGAACCCCGGATCCAGCATCAGCTGCATGGTCAGCGGGAACGACATCGTGAACGGGTAGGTCAGCGGCAGCGCATCGCTCAGCCGCAGACCGCAGACGCGCGTGTACGCCGCCAGGTTGGCCACGTCCACCGCCACGCCGGACACCTCGACGCCCTCGGCGGGCAGCGACGTGGCGTCCCGGCTGCCGCCCACGACGGGCACCGAGCCGAGCGCGGCCCTGCCGTACTGCGTCAGCAGGTTGGGGATCCCGGGGAGCTTCCTGTACTCCATGTCAGATCACGCGCCCAACAGGGACTGGCCGCACACGCGGATCACGTTGTCGGTGATCGCGGACGAGGCCGGGTTGGCGAAGTAGGCGATCGTCTCGGCCACATCCACCGGGAGGCCGCCCTGCTGCATCGAGTTCATGCGGCGGCCCGCCTCGCGGGTGGCGAACGGGATCGCGGCGGTCATCTGGGTCTCGATGAAGCCCGGGGCCACGGCGTTGACCGTGATCTTCTTGGACGCCAGCTCGGCGGAGGCGCCGTCCACGAAACCGATCACGCCCGCCTTGGAGGCCGCGTAGTTGGTCTGGCCGCGGTTACCGGCGATGCCGGCCATCGATGACACGCCCACCACGCGCGAGCCCTCGCCCAGCACGCCCTTCTCGACCAGGGCGGCGGTGATGCGCTCCGGCGCCACCAGGTTGACGGCCATGACCGAATCCCAGCGGGCGGCGTCCATGCCGGCCAGGGTCTTGTCGCGGGTGATCCCGGCGTTGTGGACCAGGATGTCGATCCTGCCCTCGTGACGCTCGGTGACGTGCTGGGCCAGCACCTCGGCGGCGTCCGCGGCGGTGACGTCCAGCGGCAGCGCGGTGCCGCCGACCTTGTTGGCCGTGGCCGACAGGGCCTCACCGGCGGCCGGGACGTCGGCGCAGATCACGTGCGCGCCGTCCCGCGACAGCACGGCCGCGATCTCCGCGCCGATGCCGCGGGCCGCGCCGGTGACGACGGCGACCTTGCCCTCGAGCGGGCGGTCCCACGAGGCGGGGGCGGTCGCGGCGCCGGCGCCGACGGTGAACACCTGGCCGTCGACGTAGGCCGACTTGCCCGACAGGATGAAGCGCAGGGTGGACTCCAGGCCCGAGGCGCCGGTGTCCGCGTCGGCCGAGACGTACACGAGCTGCACGGTGGCGCCGCGCTTCATCTCCTTGCCCAGTGAGCGGGTGAAGCCCTCGAGCGCGCGCTGCGCGATGCGCTCATCCACCGAGCCGGTCTCGTCCGGGGTGGTGCCCAGCACCACGACGCGGCCGCTCGCGGCGACGCGACGCACGACCGGGTTGAAGAACTCGAACAGTTCCTTGAGGTCCTCGGGCTTGCGGACGGCGGTGGCGTCAAAGACGAGGCCGGCGAACTTGCCGTCGGCATCCGCGCCGACCAGCTCGTAGTCGCCGCGCAGCATCTCGCGGACGGGCTCGACGAGGCGGCCCTCGCCGCCGACCAGCACCGGGCCGTGGAGCGGCGGCTGACCGACCTCGTGGCGACGCAGCCGCTCGGGCTGGGGGAGGCCGACCTTGCCGGCGATGAACGAGCCGGGGACCGAGGTCACGAACTGGGAATAGAGGTCGAGGTTGCCCTGTGCCATGGCGATCATCTCCTGGAGGGTTCTTTGCGGTGCGGGGTCGACAATTAACTTACTGCCGAGTAACAATACTCGCCAGGGCCGCTCTGCGGGCCATCGGATACAACAGCAATCGGGAGTGACTCACGTGACCACCAGCCCCCGTAAGGTCGCCATCGTCGGCGGCAACCGGATTCCGTTCGCCCGCTCGAACGGCAAGTACGCGGACGCGTCCAACCAGGACATGCTCACCGCCGCGATCGACGGCCTGGCCGCCCGCTACCACCTGCAGGGTAAGCGCATCGGCGCCGTCGCCGCCGGAGCCGTGCTCAAGCACGCGCGCGACTTCAACCTCACCCGCGAGTCGGTCCTCGGCTCGGTGCTCGACGCCGCCACGCCCGCCTACGACGTGCAGCAGGCCTGCGGCACCGGCCTGGCCACCGCCATCCAGATCGGCGACCAGATCGCCATGGGGCGCATCGAGTCCGGCATCGCCGGCGGCTCCGACACCACCTCCGACGCCCCGCTGGCCGTCAACGACGACCTCCGCAAGATCCTCATCAAGGTCTCGGCCGCCAAGACCAACCTCGACCGGATCAAGCTTCTCGGTGACATCCGCCCGCAGGCGATCGTCCCCGAGCAGCCGCAGAACGCCGAGCCGCGCACCGGCCTGTCGATGGGCGAGCACGCCGCCATCACCGCCCGCGAGATGGGCGTGACCCGCGAGGACCAGGACGCGTTCGCCGCCACCAGCCACCACAACCTGGCCGCCTCGTACGACTCCGGCTTCCAGGACGACCTGGTGACCCCGTACCTGGGCCTGCAGCGCGACGACAACATGCGCCCCGACTCCTCCGAGGAGAAGCTGGCCAAGCTCAAGCCGGTCTTCGGCAAGCGCGACGCCGAGGCCCACGGCACCGGGGCCACCATGACCGCCGGCAACTCCACCCCGCTCACCGACGGCGCCTCCGCCGTGCTGCTGGCCAGCGAGGAGTGGGCGAAGGAGAACAAGCTCCCGGTCCGCGCCTACCTGGTGGATTCCGAGACCGCCGCCGTGGACTTCAACCACGGCCACGACGGACGCACCCCGGACGGGCTGCTCATGGCGCCCACCTACGCGGTGCCGCGCCTGCTCGAGCGCAACGGACTCACCCTGCAGGACTTCGACTTCTACGAGATCCACGAGGCCTTCGCCTCGCAGGTCCTGGCCACCCTGGCCGCCTGGGAGTCCGACGAGTACTGCACCGAGCGTCTCGGCCTGGACTCGGCGCTGGGCTCGATCGACCGCACCAAGCTCAACGTCAACGGCTCCTCGCTGGCGGCCGGCCACCCGTTCGCCGCGACCGGTGGTCGCATCCTCGCCGCCACCGCCAAGCTGCTGGAGCAGAAGGGGTCGGGCCGCGCGCTCATCTCCATCTGCGCCGCCGGTGGCCAGGGCGTCACCGCGATCATCGAGCGCTGACGCCCGCTCCGGCGACCGGATTTCGACCCCGGGTCGCACGATCGCCCGGCACGTCGTCGTCACCGACGCGCGAATAAACGTATCCTCAGATGGACTGGTCGCGGGTGACGCCCGTGGCGGAGTGCAGCCCCCGCGTCCGGCGCGGGGGCTGCACTCATCGGTACCGGTCGGCCATAGTGGACCCACAGTGCATCGGGTGGGACCACCCACCGGCACCGACACCGGCGACCGGCCGGATCAGTGCTGCCACCCGTGAGGAGCGTGAGTGCGCGTGGACGATTCCACCACCCACGACGAGGGCCCGGCCCGCCCCGTCGAGATCGAGGGTGCGGCCCACCGCCCGGCTGCGTCCGATCGCCGCCGGTACCGGCTGCGCACGCGCTGGATATACACCGGCGTCGGGATCTTCATGGCACTCGCCGTGCTGTACGGGTTCGACCTGGTCAACAGCATCGGTCGCGTGCCGCGCGGGACCGAGGTCGCCGGGATCGACGTGGGCGGGATGCGCACCGCCGACGCCGAGATGCTGCTCGTCTCAGAACTCGGGCCGAGAGTCGACGACGAGGTGGACCTGCGCGCCGGGGTGGTGTCGACGACGCTGGACCCCCAGGCCGTCGGTCTGTCCGTGGACTGGCAGGCCACCCTCGACCGGGCCGGGGAGCAGCCGCTCAACCCGTTCACCCGCCTGATCAGCCTGTTCTGGAAGCACGAGGTGGGCATCGCGAGTGTCATCCCGGACGAGCGGCTGACCAACTTCCTCGAGCGACTGGCGCTCCAGGCCGATTTCGAGCCCCGCGAGGGCGCCATCTGGTTCGACCGGGACGAGGTGCGCTCGGCGATCCCGCTGGACGGGCAGCGGCTGGAGATCGAGAAGTCACGCGACGCCGTGCTGGAGCACTGGCTCGACGACGACGGCGTGGACCTGCCCGTCGAGTACTCGCCCACCGAGACCGACGCCGACGAGGTCCGCGCCCTGATCCGCGACGTGGCCGAACCCGCCGCCTCCCGGGACGTGACACTGCTGGCCTCGCGACTGCGCCCCGACGGCACCGAGCCCCCCACGACCACCGTCACCACCCGCATGCCGGTCCCGCCGCCCGCGCCCGGTCAGCCGCGCGCGAACCCGGCCGAGCGTGAGATCGAGATGGTGGAGCGCGACGACCCGGATGCCGTCCCGGTGGAGTTCCCGCGCGACCGGATCGGCGAATACCTGTCGTTCGTCCGGGAGGGGGCGGTCCTCGAACCGCGCTTCGACGCCGACGCGGCCAAGGGCATCCTCGAGCCGCTGCTGGAGGAGACCGAACAGGAGGGCAGGGACGCCACCTTCTCGTTCAGCGGGAACACCGCCTCCGTCGTCCCGGCGGTCCAGGGCCGCACCGTCAACTGGGGCCCGTTGCTCGGCGCGCTGCCGGGCCAGCTCACCGACACCGAGGGGCCGCGGATCGTGCCCGTCGGCTACGTGGAGCGCGAGCCGGAGCTGAGCACCGAGGACGCCGAGAAGGCGGGGATCCGCGCGCCCGTCGGCGAGTTCACCGTCGCGGTGGGCGCGGACGGCCGGGCGCAGTCGATGATCGCCTCGCTCTCCGGACACTTCATCCCGTCCGGCGCCCGCTTCTCCATGGAGGAGGTGGCGGGCCTGGTCTCCGGGGACACCTCGGCCGATGCGGTGGCCACCGCCCTGTTCAACGCGGCGCTCGAGGCGGGCGCCCGGGACATCGAGCGGACCGGCAGGGGCGTCGACGGCGAGGCCTTCCCCTCCGGACGTGACGCCACCGCCTCGGCGGACGTCGCCTTCAGCAACGGGCAGGGCACCGGGCTGGTGATCGACGCGTCCGGCAGCGGGAGCTCCGTCACGGTCCGGCTGTGGGGCACACCCGAGTACGACGTGCGCATCTCGACCTCGCCCCGCACGGACATCCGCCGGCCGACGACCCGGGTCGTGACCACGGCCGGCTGTACCCCGTTCCCGGGCGAGGACGGCTACAGCGTGAGCGTGACGCGGGTGGTCTCGCGCGGCGACGAGCGGGTCAGCACGGACACCTTCTCCTCGAACTACGCCCCGCGGGACCGGATCGAGTGCCGGGAGTCCCGGCCGGCGCCCGGCGGCGGTGGCGAGGCGGCCCCGCCCGGCGAGCCGGTCGGCCCGCCCGCGGTCGAGATCCCGGGCCTGCCGCCCATCGAGCTCCCGCGCATCCCGGGCCTGCCCGGCAACTGACCCCCAAGAAAAAATCCGCTACCCTCCCTCCGGACCCGCCACCCCCTGTGAGGGTGGGGGATCCGAAGCGGGAGTAGCGGATTCCCGGTCGGGGTCAGGCGATCAGAAGGCGGCCTCGTCCAGCTCCATGAGATCGTTGCCGAGGTCGGCGACGATCCCGCGGGTGGCGGTGATCAGCGGGAGCTCGTTCGCGGCGAACCAGCGGGCGGCCGCGATCTTGCCCTGGTAGAAGGCCTTGTCGTCGTCGTCGGCACCCTCGAGGGCCCCGAGCGCGACCTCGGCGCCGACCAGCAGGCGCCAGCCCATGACCAGGTCACCGAACGCCATCAGCACGCGCACCGACGCCAGGCCGATGGTGTAGAGACGCTTGGGATCCTCCTGCGCGGCCATCAGGTGGTCGAAGCAGGTGGCGATCATGGCCTCGACGTCGCCCAACGCGGTGGCGAGCCGCTCACGCTCGGCGGCGAGCTGGCCGTTCGAGGCGTCGTTCTCCAGGAACTTCTTGAGCTGAGCCGACACGTGGCCGACGGCGGTGCCGCGGTCGCGGGCGATCTTCCGGAAGAAGAAGTCCTGGGCCTGGATCGCCGTGGTGCCCTCGTACAGGGAGTCGATCTTCGCGTCGCGGATGTACTGCTCGATCGGGTAGTCCTGCAGGAAGCCGGAGCCGCCGAACGTCTGCAGCGACTCGGTGAGCACCTCGTACGCCCGCTCCGAACCCACGCCCTTGACGATCGGCAGGAGCAGATCGTTGACGCGGTGGGCCATCTCGGCGTCCGCGCCCGAGACGCGGGCGGCGATGGTCTCGTCCTGGTGGGCGGCGGTGTACATGTACACGGCGCGCAGCCCCTCGGCGAACGCCTTCTGACGGATCAGCGCGCGACGCACGTCCGGGTGATGCGTGATGGTGACGCGCGGGGCGGTCTTGTCCGCCATCTGCGCCATGTCGCCGCCCTGGACGCGCTCCTTGGCGTACTCCAGCGCGTTGAGGTACCCGGTCGACAGGGTCGAGATGGCCTTCGTGCCGACCATCATGCGGGCGTGCTCGATCACGTCGAACATCTGGCGGATGCCCTGGTTGAGCTCGTCGCCGCCGATCATCCAGCCCTTCGCCGGGACGCCGTGCCCGCCGAAGGTCAGCTCACACGTGGTGGAGACCTTGAGGCCCATCTTGTGCTCGACGCCCGTGACGAACACGCCGTTGCGCTCGCCCAGCTCGTTCTTCTCGAAGTCGAAGTGGTACTTCGGCACGAAGAACAGCGACAGGCCCTTGGTGCCGGGGCCGGCGCCCTCGGGGCGGGCCAGGACCAGGTGGAAGATGTTCTCGAACATGTCGTCCGAGTCGGCCGAGGTGATGAAGCGCTTGACGCCCTCGATGTGCCACGAGCCGTCGTCCTGCTTGACCGCCTTGGTGCGGCCGGCGCCGACGTCCGAACCGGCGTCCGGCTCGGTGAGGACCATGGTGGCGCCCCAGCCGCGCTCGACGCAGGTGGCGGCCCACTTCTTCTGCTCCTCGGTGCCGTTCTCGTACATCACCGCGGCGAAGGACGGGCCCGCCGAGTACATGTAGGCGGCCGGGTTGGAGCCGAGCATCATCTCGCCGGTCGCCCACACGAGGCTCCGCGGCGCCGGCATGCCGCCGATGTCCTCGGGCAGGCCCATGAGGGTGTAGCCGGCGTCGTACCAGGCGGAGAACGACTTCTTGAAGTCCTCGGGGATCGACACCGAGTGCGTCTCCGGGTCGAACACCGGCGGGTTGCGGTCGGCCGAGGCGAAGGACTCGGCGACGGGGCCCTCGGTCAGGGTCTTGACCTCGGCGAGGATGCCCTTCGCCGTGTCGGTGTCGAGATCGCCGAACTCGCCGGCGTCCAGTGCCTCGTTGATGCCGAGGACCTCGAACATGTTGAACTCGAGATCCCGGACGTTGCTCTTGTAATGACCCATGACGGTCTTCTCCGTTCGGAGTGCGGTGTCTTGGCAATGTGAGTAGCCGGGTGAGTCGGTGCTGGTCGCCGTGAGACGGAACAAGAACCTACTCGCCGGTAACAAGACAGATGTTAGTGCGTTGTCGGTCAACAGTCCAAGGTGAGGAAGGCTTCTGATTTCGCGACCTCGGGGACGCGGGCGCGCAGAACACCCTGTTCGGCGCGGGATGTGGGGCATCATCAGCATATGGCAGATATCCAGCCGAGGTTCCCCGGACCGTCGTCGGTCGTCGACGCCGCATCCCGCTTCGTCGCGTGGGAGCTCCGCGTCGCGCGGTACATGCTGTCCATCCCGGCGCGCATCGCGCTCCTGCTGGAGGACGCCGAGCTGATCGTCACCAGGGTCAACGCGATCATCGACAACGTCGAGCGCGCGGTGGCCGCCGTCGACCAGATCATCCTGGCCGCGGCGAACTCGGTGGACGAGGTCGACGTGACACTCGCCCGCGTCGGAGGGGTCGTCTCGCGTGCCGAACTCGCGGTGAGCGCGGCCGAGGGGATCGTCGCCCGCGTCGAGACCGCGGTGGACCGGGTCGAGCCGGTGGTCGAGCGGGTCGAACCGATCGTCGGTCGCGTGGAGTCCGTGGCCGAGACCGCCGAGGGGCTGGTGCTGCGGGTGGGCTCGGCGGTGACCGATGCCGAGGGGCTGGTGCTGCGGGTGGATTCGGCGGTGACCGATGCCGAGGGGCTGGTCCTGCGGGTGGGCTCGGCGACCGGAGACGCGGAACAGCTGGTCGGGCGGGTCGCGGCCGCGGTCGGCGATGCCGAGGCGCTCGTCGTGCGTGTCGACTCGGCTGTCGGGTCCGCGGAGGGACTGGTTCTGCGGGTGGATTCCGCGGTGGACGGTGCCGAGCGACTGGTCCTGCGCGTCGACTCGACCGTGGGGGACGCCGAGCAGCTGGTGCGCCGGGTCGGGACCGCCGTCGGCGACGCCGAGGAGCTCGTCCTGCGCGTGGACGCGACGGCCGACACCGCGGATGAGCTCGTGCTGCGGATCGACTCCACGGCCGGGGCGGCCGACGGGATCGTGGCGCGGGTCGACACGACGGTGGGGGAGGCGGGGCAGCTCGTCGAGCGCGCCGCTCCGTTGTTGGAGTTCGTGGAATCGACGGTCGCGAGCGTGCGACCGGTGCTCGAGGAACTGCTGCTGGAGGAGGGGGTCCGGGCCGAGCAGGCGAAGTTCATCGCCGGCCGCGTCACCGAACTGCTGGTGGTGGCCGACGACGTGGCCACCAAGCTCGCGCCGATCGCGGGTCGTGTCGCCGACACCGTGGACTCCGACGACTTCGAGGCCGTCCTCGAGGTGATCGACAATCTGCCGGCGATCATCCAGTCGGTCGAGAAGGACGTCATACCGGTGATCCGGTCGCTCGACACCGTGGCCCCGGAACTGTCCGAGATCCTGGTGGTGGCCAACAACTGCCTCGAGGCGCTCAACGGGATCCCGGGTTTCCAGATGCTGCGCCGCCGCGGCGGGGACAGCAGCAGGGGCATCAGCTAGCCGGCTCGCGCCCGCCCGGGCGAGGACGCTCTGCACAGGGGGCGGCGGGATCATCATCGGCCACCGCACGCCGAACTTTGGTGGCACCACTGTGAGATTCGGGCCGATTTCTCACGCTGGTGCCACCAAGGTTCGCGGTGGTGTCTCCAAAGCGCTCGGTGCTGGCGGTGGCGGGGGCTCGGTAGTCGGGCTGGCGGTGCACCTGCGGGCGGCGCTGGTGGCGGGCTCGGTACCGGGGCTGGCGGTCAACCGGGGTTGGTGCTGGCGGTGGCGGGGGCTCGGTAGCCGGGCTGGCTACAGGAGTGTCTACAGTCGCCACTGCTTTGGGGGCCCACGTGGCGTCCTGAAATGCGAAAAGCCCCAGCTCGCTGGGGCTTTTCGGCACTGGAGCCGATGACGGGAATCGAACCCGCGCTGTCTGCTTGGGAAGCAGAAGTTCTACCATTGAACTACATCGGCACTGCCCGTCGTGGGCTGGTCCAGATTAGCACGAGGCCGGCCGCGCGCGGCCGCGGTGGGTCGCTTCGGGGGCGACTCGCCGGCGCAGGGGCGACGTCCCGGCCTGCTCTGGGGCCTACTTCTCGTCCTCTGGGGCCTACTTCTCGCCGCCCTCCCGGTCACCCTTCTCGGCGGCCTTCGCCCTGGCTGCCGCCGCCTTGCGCCGGGCGCCCGGGGTCATGGCCCGCCTGGGCTGGTTGAGCGAGGCGCGGGGCACGAAGCCGAACCCGATGCCGCCGATCACGGCCACCGCGATCGCCCCGATGATCCACGGGGTGGGCGACATGTAGCTGGTGACGCCCATGAGCGCGATCATCACGGCCAGGCCGACGCAGACCCAGGACCACGTGGTCCAGCGCCACACGTACTTGGATGGCTCTTCCCTGAACTCGTCCATGGCCCCATTTCACCACGTCAGCACGGGTTGGCGCACATCCGATTCCGGCGACGGGGCTGCCGGGCCCGCCGGAGCGCGGCGCTTCGCACCCGACAACTGGGCGCCCTGTGTCCAGATTCACGCATCCATTTGTTACTCACGGGTAGCTTTTTGGCGCCGGAGAGCGCTTAATTGATGAGGAACAGTCCGTTACCGGGCCGTGAATGATCGGTCGACGGACGTCCATGCGCAGGAGGTGCGTGATGAACGACCTGATGGACCGCCCTGTTGCCGAGCGGGTTCGTACGGTGCTCGCTCGTGGAGCGGCCGGGACGGTCGAGGCCGGGATGCTCCGGCGCCCGCTGCGGTCGGCGCGGGTGCGGGACGACGGCGTGATCGTGCTCGTCGTCGACGTCGGCGGCATGTCCCGCGAGGCCGGTGACGAGGCGCGCATGGCCGACGTCGGCGCGTCGGCCACCGTCGAGATCGTGGACACCGTCTGCACCGGACGCTGCCGCGGGGCGGCGCCGCGGCCGTCGTTCGCGCTGGACGGTCGGCGGGTGTCCGGGCCAAAGGGGTGCGACGACGAGTGTGCCGTGGCCCGTGGCGTGGTGATCCTCTCGGGGATCGTCACCTCCGCCTCTGATGCCCGTCGCCGCAGGTTGGTCACCGCCGACGGCGGCGGGACGGGCCCCGGCGGGGACCTGAAATCCGTGCGACTGAGCGAGTTGCAGCCGTTGGAGATCACCTACCTCGGCGGCGACGGCGCGCACCTGGTGTCGCGCTCCGAGCTCGCGTCCGCGACCGTCGACCCGGTCGGCGTGGACGAGCAGGACTGGCTCCGGAGGCTAGGCCCGGACTCCGGGTTCGCGGAGCGGTTGGTGCTCGCCGCCGGCCGGGAGGTCGCCGCAGGCGTCCCGCGCGTCGTCGGTGTCGACGGCCGGGGACTGGACGTCGCCGTGGACTCCGTCGGCGGCTTCCGAGAGGTGTTCCGTGTCCCGTTCTCGCAGGTCTGCCGCGATTCCGAGGCGGTGCGGCGAGAGCTCGAGACCCTCGGGATCTGAGCCCGGGAGTCAGAGGCCGGGCCAGGAAAATCCTGTCAGTTTCCACACGGCCCTTGCGTTATAGGTGAGCCTTACCTAAGTTGGTCGGCGCGGGTAGTCACGTCCCCGCCCCCGGGCCGCTCCGGCGTCACTCCCTGAGACGCCGGAGCGGTGCGGGAACCGATTACGACGAGAGGTGTTCGACGCATGCGATCCCTGGTGGGGCCCGTCCCCGAACCCGCAGAACGCGCCGGCTCCGCCCTCCGCCGCTGCGGGCGCGGAACGCTCACCTTCGGGGCCGACGTCTCCGCCATCCGGCCCGCGGCCGCAGACACCGCGGCCCGCCCGAACGAGGGCACCACGCCCGTCACCGCAGACGTGCGTCTCGCCCATCACGCCCCCGGCACCGCCGACGTCTGGGTCGCCGTCCCGATGGCCGACGCGGCCATGATCACCCGCGGGGTGGTGCACGCCCGGCTGGAAGTGCTGGACGTGATCATCGGACGAGTGGCGGACGGGCGTTGCCGCCGCGTCGTCGTCGTTGAAGGCAGCGCCGAACTGCCCGGCATTCGCGCCCAACGCCACGTCGCCACCCACATCGCGGAGGAGCTGCCCGACTCGGTCCTGCTCGGCGTAGGCGGCGACGTCGCACTGGTGCGGCTACGCGCCGATCGGATCGTGCTCACCGACCACGACGGCGTCGCCGACATCGCCCCCGACGACCTCGCCACCTCCGGACCCGACCCCTTCGCCGACCTGGAGGGACACTGGCTGGAGCACCTCAACGACCCGCGCTGCCGCATCGTTCCTCGGATCGCCATGCGCGTGTGCCGCTGCCTTCCCGCCCAGCGGCCCCTGCTCGTCGGCATCGACCGCGCCGGCGTCGACCTCGAGTTCACCGACCGCGACGACACCATCCACCGGCAGCGACTTCCGTTCGCCGAGGCGTGCACCGACGTGGCCGAGCTGGGCACCCAGATCAGGCTGCTCGCGGGTGGGCCACGGTACCCTCTGGATCGTGCTGCTCTCCGACCGTGACCTTCGTGCCGAGCTCGCCGACGGGCGGGTCGTGCTCGATCCCTTCGACCCGTCGCTGATCCAGCCCTCCAGCATCGACGTCCGGCTCGACCGCGTGTTCCGCGTGTTCAACAACTCGCGCTACACCCACATCGACCCGGCGCAGCAGCAGGACGAGCTCACCGAACTGGTCGAGGTCGCCGACGGGGATCCGTTCGTGCTACACCCGGGCGAGTTCGTCCTGGGCGCCACTCTCGAGCGGCTCGACCTGCCCGACGATCTGGCCGGACGTCTCGAGGGCAAGTCCTCGCTCGGACGACTCGGACTGCTCACCCACTCCACGGCCGGATTCATCGACCCCGGCTTCGGCGGGCACATCACGCTCGAGCTGTCGAATGTGGCCAACCTGCCCATCACGCTGTGGCCCGAGATGAAGATCGGCCAACTGTGCCTGTTCCGGCTGTCCAGCCCGGCCGAGAGCCCGTACGGCAGCACGTCGATAGGCTCCAAGTACCAGGGGCAGCGCGGCCCCACCCCGTCGAGGGCGTACCTCAACTTCCAGTAGGTCCCCGCTTCCAGTAGGCCCCCGCGACGAGGTTCCCCGCCCGCCTCCGCATCCGCGCCCGCGCCTGCTCGCGCACCCTGGAGCACCTCCGCATCCGCGCCCGCGCCTGCTCGCGCCGGGAGGATCCGCTCCCCGGCGTGAACTCCCGCCCGTGCATCGGCGGGGGCGGGACGCCATCGCGAGGAGCGGCTGTTCTGCCCGGGGCCCGCCATGTTCGTGTGGACAGCCCGTCACCGCACGGAAAGGTGCGGCGCGCAGTGCTCGTCCGGCGTTCACGCAACGGTTCCCGAGCCGTCGCCTCCGGCCTATAGACAGAGGGCATGCGTATGACCGTGTTCGGGACCGGGTACCTCGGCGCCACCCATGCCGCCTGCATGGCCGAGTTGGGGCATGAGGTGCTGGGGGTCGACGTCGACGAGGCGAAGATCGAGCGACTTCGGCGCGGCGACGTGCCGTTCTACGAGCCGGGACTGCCCGAGATCCTCTCCCGGCACGTCGACTCGGGCCGGCTGCGGTTCACCACCGACTACGCCGAGGCGGCCGAGTTCGCGGACCTGCACTTCATCGGGGTGGGCACCCCTCAACGCAAAGGCGAGTTCTCCGCCGACACCTCCCAGGTCGAGGACGTGGTGGCGCGCCTGTCCCCGCTGCTGACGCGAGATGCGGTGCTGGTCGGCAAGTCCACGGTGCCGGTGGGGACGGCGGTGCGGCTGCAGGGGATCGCGGACTGGCACGGGCCCGGCGGGGTGCGCGCCGACGTGGTGTGGAACCCGGAGTTCCTGCGCGAGGGGTTCGCGGTCGAGGACACGCTGACGCCGGACCGCATCGTGATCGGCCTGCCCGGCGGGGCCGACGAGCAGAGCACGGCCCGTGATCTGGTGTATGAGGCGTACGCCCCGATCCTGGACTCGGACCCGTGCCCGGTGATCGTGACCGACCTCGCGACCTCGGAGCTGGTCAAGGTCAGCGCGAACGCCTTCCTGGCCACCAAGATCAGTTTCATCAACGCCGTGTCGGAGGTCTGCGAGGCCGCCGGCGCGGACGTGACGGTGTTGGCCGATGCTATCGGGATGGACCCGCGAATCGGCCGGAGGTTCCTCGGCGCCGGCCTCGGCTTCGGTGGCGGCTGCCTGCCCAAGGACATCCGGGCGTTCATGGCACGTGCGGGCGAGCTGGGCGCTGACGAGGCGATGACGTTCCTGCGGGAGGTCGACTCGATCAACATGCGTCGCCGCGAGCGGATGGTCGACCTGACCGCCGAGGCGTGCGGGGGGACGCTGATCGGCAAGACTGTCGCGGTACTGGGGGCCGCGTTCAAACCCGACTCCGACGACGTGCGCGACTCGCCGGCCCTGAACGTGGCCGGGATGCTCTCCCTCAAGGGCGCTCAGGCCGTGGTCTATGACCCGCAGGCTCTCGACAATGCTCGCGCGCTGTTCCCGACGCTGACATATGCCGACTCGGCGCTCGAGGCGTGTGAGGGCGCCGACGTGGTGCTGGTGGCCACCGAGTGGGCAGAATTCGTGGACCTCGACCCGGCCGCGGTGGACCGCGTCGCGCGCGGACGAATCCTGCTGGACGGCCGCAACTGCATGCCCGGCGACGTCTGGCGTCTGGCCGGCTGGACCTATCGCGCGCTCGGCCGCGGCGTGCCGGCCCGGCCGTCGGGGCGTACGGACCGGCCCGTGGATCGTGCGGACCGGCCCGTGGGTCGTGCGGACGAGCCCGTGGGGCGCGTGGCCGGCAGCCCGGGGCTCGTCACCGCCTGAGTGGAGCCGCGGCTTCGCCGAACCGGTTCCGGTAGGACGTCGGGGTGGTCGAGAACGCCCTGGTGAAGTTCTGACGGAACGTCACCGTGCTGCCGAAACCACAGGCGCGGGCGACCTCGTCGATGCTGCTGGAGGTGTTCTCCAGCAGCATCCGAGCGTGGTCCAGCCGCCGCGAGAGCACCCACTTGCCCGGACTGGTCCCGGTCACCTCGGAGAAGCGACGCGCGAAGTTGCGGCGGCTCATGTGTGAGCGACGCGCGAGTTCGTCGACTGAGAGGTCGGCGTCGAGGTTGCCCAGCGCCCACTGGATGACGGCGCCGATGTTGTCGTCGTCGTCACGATCCGGCACCGGTCGCTGGATGTACTGTGCCTGGTCGCCGTCACGGTGGGGTGCCACCACGATGTGCCGCGCCACCTTGGCGGCCGCCGTCGCCCCCAGGTGCACCCGGACCACATGCAGGCACGCGTCAAGGGATGAGGCGGTCCCGGCGGAAGTGATCACGTCGCCGTGGTCGATGTACAGATCCGAGGCGCAGACCTCGACCTCGGGGTGGCGCCGTGCGAGTTCATCGGCCTCCTCCCAGTGGGTCACCACCGTTCGGCCGTCCAGGACGCCGCTCCCGACGACCGGGTAGGCGCCCAGACACAGCCCGGCGATTCCCCCGCCCCGGGCATGGGTGGAGCGCACGAGGTCGAGGAGCGCGGGATCCGGAACCGGGAGATCGTTCGGCCAGGCGGGGAACACCAGGAGGTCGGCGTCCGCAGCCGCCCCCGGTCCGGCGAGCTCGTCGAGCACCACGCCCTCCGCTGTCCGGACCGAGGAGCCGTCCGCGCTCCAGGTGACCACCTGCCAGTCCTCTGCGAGCCCGAGTCGCGACACTTCGCCGAACACGAGCAGGGGGGCGGCGAGATGGAACATCGTCATTCCGTCGAAGACGTGGATCGCGACACGCATATGTTGGCCTTAATTCATCGAATATGTGCGTTTGTGCCACTCACGGTACGGCATGCCGCCAACGCACCATGGGGACAACTGGCCGCAACCCCGGCCATCCACCCCACAGGAGGCAGCAATGAGCACGACCAACCGGGCACTGATCGTCATCGACGTTCAGCAGGAGTACTTCGACGGCCCGCTCGAGATCCAGTACCCACCCCGGGACGAGTCCCGCGCCCAGATCCTGCGGGCGATCGACGTCGCGGACGAAGCCGGCATCCCGGTGGTGATCGTGCAGCACGAACTGCCGGAGGAAGCCCCGGTGTTCGCGAAGGGCAGCGCCGGATTCGCACTGCACAGCGAGATCGAAGGCAAGGTCAACACCGCGAGGAAGTCGGTGACCAAGCACTTCGCCAGTGTCTTCGAGGGAACCGACGTGGTGGACTGGCTGCGTGAGAAGGGCATCGACCGCGTGACGCTGGTCGGCTACATGACCAACAACTGCGTGATCGGCACCGCTGTCACCGGCGAACCGCTCGGCCTCACCGTCGAGATCCTCTCCGATGCCACCGGCGCGATCAGCATCAGCAACGACGCCGGCTCCGCTTCCGGAAAGCAGGTTCACCAGACACTCATGGCCGTCCTCAACTCCAACTTCGCCCGGGTCGCCACGACCGACGCCTGGGCCGAGGCAGTGGCCAAGGGGGCGGATCTGGAGGGCAGCAACCTGGTCAGCTCGGCGCTGCAGGGTCGCGAGGCCCACTGAACCGCACCGGCAGAAGATCGGAGGAGAACCATGACCCCCGCACCCTTCGTGCTGTCGGTCCTGGACAACGCACACACCGGCGTGGGGCAGACGGTCAGCGAGGCGTTCGACGAGGTGATCTCGCTGGCCCGGTTGGCCGACAGGCGCGGCTTCCGGCGGTTCTGGATGTCCGAGCACCACGCCATGCCGGCTGCGTCCACCGCGTCCCCGCAGCTGATGGTGGCCAGACTGATCGCCGAGACCGAGCGGATCAACCTCGGAGCGGGTGGCGTCATGCTCCCCAACCACGCGCCCCTGGTGATCGCCGAGCAGTTCGGCATGCTCGACGCGCTCGCCCCGGGACGAATCGACCTCGGGGTGGGCCGGGCGCCGGGCACCGATCCGGCCACCGCGGCCGCCCTTCGTCGTCATCACCAGGCCAACGACCAGTTCCCGCAGCAGGTGCTGGAGCTACTCGGCTTCCTGAACGACGACTTCCCCGACGGTCACAGGTACCGGGAGGTCCACGCCGTTCCGGGGCCCTGGCAGGCGGATCAGAACAGGGTTCCGCGGCCCGAGACCTCACCGGAGCTGTGGATTCTCGGCTCGTCCCCGTATTCGGCGAGCCTGGCGGGCCAGCTCGGCAGGCCGTACGCGTTCGCGCTCCAGTTCGGTGATGCCGATGTGGATTCGGCCATGCGCCTCTACCGCGAGAGTTTCCGCCCCTCTGAAGTGCTGGCCGAACCGTACAGTCTGGTCAGCGTTCCCGTGGTGGCCGACCATGATCCGGAGCAGGCCAGGCGGCAGGCCGCTTCGGCGGCCATGGCGATGCTGAGGATGTTCATGCGCAGGGGATACAGCCTGCTTCCACCGGACGAGGTCGAGCAGTACCCCGCCACCGCGCAGGAACGGGCGATTCTCGATTCCTATACCGAGCGGTTCCTCAACGGTCGCCCGGAGTACGTCGCCGACAAGCTCGACCGGTTGCATGCCCGGACCGGGGTGGACGAGGTGATGCTCGTGGTGATGGGTCACTCCCGCCGGGCTCAGTACCGCACGCTCGAGCTCCTCGCTGACCACTACGGGCTGCCCGGGGCCCGGCGGGCACCCGCTACTGCCGGTACGAGCTGAGGAAGTTCCCGATCCGCTCGATCGCGGTCCCCAGGTCCCGGGACGGCGGCAGGGTGACGATCCGGAAGTGGTCCGGGTTGGGCCAGTTGAAGCCGGTGCCCTGCGTGATGAGGATGCGCTCGCGCTCGAGCAGGTCGAGGGCGAACTGGCGGTCGTCGTGGATCTCGTGGACATCCGGGTCCAGCCTGGGGAACACGTACAGCGCGCCCATCGGCCGCACGCAGCTCACCCCGGGGATCGAGTTGAGCTTCTCCCACGCGATGCCACGCTGCTCGTGCAACCGCCCACCGGGCTCGATGAGTTCGTCGATCGACTGGTAGCCGCCAAGCGCCACCTGGATGGCGTGCTGCGCCGGAACGTTGGGACACAGCCGCGTCGACGCCAGCAGTTCCAGCCCCTCGAGGAACCCGGCCGCGTGGGCCTTGGGGCCGGTGATCGCCACCCAGCCCGCCCGGTAGCCGGCCACACGGTACGTCTTGGACAGGCCGTTGAACGTCAGGACCAGCAGGTCGGGGGCGAGCGTGGCGATGGAGATGTGCTCGGCCTCGTCGTAGATGATCCTGTCGTAGATCTCGTCCGCCAGGATCAGCAGGCTGTGCTCGCGGGCCAGGTCGACGATCCCCTGCAGCACCTCACGCGAGTAGACGGCGCCGGTGGGGTTGTTGGGGTTGATCACCACGATCGCCTTGGTGCGCGGGGTGATCTTGGAGGCGATGTCCTCCAGTGACGGGTTCCAGTCGTCGGACTCGTCGCAGAGGTAGTGGACCGGCCTGCCGCCGGACAGTGAGGTCATGGCGGTCCACAGCGGGTAGTCCGGGGCGGGGATCAGCACCTCGTCGCCGTCGTCGAGCAGCGCCTGCATGGTCATGGTGATGAGCTCGGAGACACCGTTGCCCAGGTAGATGTCGTTGACGCTGAGCCGGGGGAAGTCGGGCACCAGCTCGTAACGCGTGTAGATCGCGCGGCGGGCCGACAGGATGCCCTTGGATTCGGAGTAGCCCTGCGCGTGGGGGAGCGCGGCGATCATGTCGCGCATGATCACGTCCGGCGCCTCGAACCCGAAGGGGGCGGGGTTGCCGATGTTGAGCTTGAGGATCCGGTGGCCCTCGGCCTCGAGCTGGGTGGCGCGCGCCAGTACCGGCCCGCGGATCTCGTAGAGGACGTCCTTGAGCTTGGAGGACTGGTCGAGCGTGCGCGGCTGACGAGGCGTGCGTCCCGTGGTCTCAGGCGTCATACCTGCCGATTGTGCCACTACGGCAAGGGTGCCCGGCGTCACATGCCCGGCGCCGGCGAATCGTGCCGGACGCCCCGGACCCCGCCCACCAGGCGCCCAGGCCCGCCCGGTGGAGGCCGCGGTCAGATCCCGTAACGCAGGTCGATGATCGCCGGGATCTCCGAGTCGGGCAGCAGCTCGTCGGGCTCGGCGACCCGCAGGAAGTCCACGCACGCACGGTCGCGCGAGCTCAGCGAGTAGGGCTGCGACTCGATCGACAGGCCCGTGAGCTGCCGCAGGCGCCGCACCTCGCCGCGGACGGTGCTCGTGGCCGACGGGTCCTCGTAGAGCGCCTCCGACAGCGCCCGCGCCGACCACGCCTCCCGGGAGGCCAGCAGGGCGAGCAGTTCGGCCCGCCGGGGCGACAGCGCGATCGAGGTCCCGTCCGCCCTGATCACAGCCGGTTTCCACCCGAGTAGACGGATCTCGGTGACCGGATTGGAGCGCCCGTCCGGGGCTCCGCCGCGGGTGTGGGTGGAGGGGGCGGTGGCGTCGTCGTCGTGATCTCGGGGGTCTGGCGGGGCGAGCCCGTCGTGCGGCGAGGGGAGCGCGGCGAGCAGGGATTCGGCCAGGCGCGCGCCGCACCGCACCAGGGCGGCGGTCTGCACCGAGGCGAACCGCAGCGGGTGGGACACGTCCAGGACCCCGACGATGCGTCCCCGCCGGTCCCGGATCGGGCTGGCGGTGCAGGTCCAGCCGTGGTGCGCGCGGACGTAGTGCTCGCCGGCGGTGGCGTGGGTGAGCGCGCCGGCCTCCAGCGCCAGCGAGATGCCGTTGGTGCCGATCCCCTGCTCGGACCAGTCCGCGCCCTCGACGAACGCGATCGAATCGGCCCGGCGCAACGCCTGTGGGCTGCCCGCGCGCCACAGCACGCGGCCCCGGGTGTCGGCGACGACGACGAGGTGACGCCCCGCCGCCGACGTGTCCGCCACCGAGCCCACGACATCGGCCACCACCCGGCGCAGCGGCGACGCCCCGCGTGCCGTGGCCACCTCGTCCCGGGACAACACGGTGCGGGGTTCCTGCTGGTCGGGGGAGATTCCCGCCTTTCCGCTGCGGTGCCACGCGCGCAGCACCCGCGCGTCCAGGCCGGGCGGCGTCCCGCCGGAGAGCGCGATCTCGTGGGCCTCGATCGAGCGGGCCGCGAAGGCCTTCGGGTCGGAGAACCGCAACGTCTGGTGCAACGACATTGCCACCCCCTCGGGAACACAGTGTGATCTACGTCATGGAAAACGCTACAGCACAGCGAAGGAGTGGGCATGACACAGACAGTGGAAGCACCCGCACAGGCCGGCGGCGCCGACCGGGCCGTGGATGCGTGGCTGGCCGGGTTCGGCGAGGCGCTGCGGGCGGGCGACATCGACCGCGCGGCAGACATGTTCGAGGCGGAGGGCTGCTGGCGCGACTTCGTGTCCTTCACCTGGAACCTGCGGACCCTCGAGGGGCGCGATGAGATCCGGGACATGCTCGAGGTCCAGCTGGCCGCCGTCTCACCTGACGGATGGGCGCTGGCCGAGCCGGCGACCGAGGCCGACGGGGTGACCGAGGCGTGGATCGATTTCGAGACCGCCGTCGGGCGCGGCTGGGGGCACCTGCGACTGCGTGACGGTCGCGCCTGGACCTTGCTCACCACCTTGCAGGAACTCAAGGGGCACGAGGAGAAGAAGGGACGCGACCGCGACAAGGGCGTCGAGCACGTCATCACCCGCGGCCGCCGCACCTGGCTCGAGCAGAAGATCGAGCGGCAGGAGACGCTCGGCTACACCGAGCAGCCGTACGCCGTGATCATCGGCGGCGGCCAGGGCGGGATCGGCCTCGCGGCGCGGCTCAAGCGGCTCGGTGTGCCCACGATCGTGGTCGAGAAGAACGAGCGCGCCGGCGACTCGTGGCGCAAGCGCTACAAGTCCCTCCATCTGCACGATCCGGTCTGGTACGACCACCTGCCCTACATCCCGTTCCCGGACGACTGGCCGGTGTTCCCCGCGAAGGACAAGGTGGGGGACTGGCTGGAGCACTACACGGCGATCATGGACCTCGACTACTGGTCGGGCACGCAGTGCCTCGGGGCCGAGTTCGACGAGGCGGCCGGGACGTGGCGGGTCCGGGTCGACCGGCGGGGCGAGGAGGTCGAGTTGCGGCCGACCCAGCTGATCTTCGCGCTTGGGGTGTCCGGCTACCCCAACATCCCGCACTTCGAGGGCGCCGAGGATTTTGCCGGCGAGCAGTGGCACTCGTCGGAGTTCACCGGCGAGGGCGACGTCGAGGGTAAGCGCGCCATCGTGATCGGCTCCAACAACTCGGCCCACGACATCTGCGCCGCGCTGTGGGACCACGGCGCGGACGTGACGATGATCCAGCGTTCCTCGACCCACATCTCCCGGAGTGAGTCGCTGATGTCGCTGGCGCTCGGGCCCCTGTACTCGGAGGAGGCACTCGAGGCCGGCGTGACCACCGAGAAGGCCGACATGCTGTTCGCCTCCTGGCCGTACCGCCTGCTGCCGGACGCGCAGATCCCCGTCTACGAGCAGATGGCGGAGCAGGACGCCACCTTCTACGAGGAGCTGCGCGGGGTCGGGTTCGACCTGGACTTCGGGGAGGACGGCTCGGGCCTGTTCCTCAAGTACCTCCGGCGCGGATCCGGGTACTACATTGACGTCGGCGCCAGCCAACTCCTGATCGACCGCGAGGTGGCGCTCGAGCGCGGGCAGGTCACGCGGATCCTGCCCGAGGGCGTGGAGATCGACGGCGAGCGCGTGCTGCCGGCCGACCTCATCGTCTACGCCACCGGGTACGGCTCGATGAACCAGTGGTTGGTGGATCTGGTGTCCCAGGAGGTCGCGGACCGCGTCGGCAAGGTGTGGGGCTACGGCTCGGACACCACCCGCGACCCCGGCCCGTGGGAGGGCGAGCTGCGGAACATGTGGAAGCCGACCAACGTGGAACAGTTGTGGATCCACGGCGGCAACCTGCACCAGTCCCGCCACTACTCCAAGTACCTCGCGCTGCAGCTCAAGGCACGGATGGAGGGCGTCCCGACGCCGGTGTACCGGGTCCAGGAGTCTCACCACCCGAGCTGACGTACTGCTGCTGTTGCACGGCTGCTGACGCCCGGCTGCCGACGCCGAAATGGGCCGCGGCCCCTGACCAGTTTCCTGATCAGGGGCCGCGGCCCTTGCGCTGTGCGCGTGACTCTTGGGTCAGAGCCCGTAGCCACCAGCCTTCTTCGCGCGGGGGATCGCGCTACCCGACTTGGGCTTGGCCGGCGCATCCTCGGCGGGCTTGTCCGTCTCGGGCTTTGCGTCAGCCTCCGGCTTGGCGTCGGCCTCGGTTGCCGGAGTCTCGGCCGGCTTCTCCGCGGGGGCATCGGCGGCCGGAGCGGCAGCGGCAGCGGCCGGAGCCGACGCCTTGGCCGCGCCCGGGGCCTTAGCGGAGCCACCGAGTGCCTTGGCACCACCCGGAGCCTTGGCGCCGCTCTTCAGCGAGAGTCCGCCCTCCTTCGGAGCAGCCGGTGCGGACTCCGCCGGCTTGTCGGCCGAAGCGTCAGCCGACTCCGCCGGCTTCTCCTCGGGAGCATCGGTGGCCGAAGCGGCACCCGCACCGGCGGCGGCAGCACCCGCACCGGCAGCGGCAGCGGCAGCGGCCGGAGCCGACGCCTTAGCCGCGCCCGGGGCCTTCGCGGAGCCACCGAGTGCCTTGGCACCACCCGGAGCCTTCGCGCCGCCCTTGAGCGAGAGCCCGCCCGACTTCGGGGCGGCGGTGGAGTCGCCGGTCGTGGCCGGGCCCGAGCCCTCGGCTGCGTCGCGGGTCTCCTCGGTACGCTCGGCGTCCTTGACCTCGGACTGGGCCTCGGCAGCGGAGGCACCGCCCGGGGCCTTGGCGCCGCCGAGCGCCTTCGCGCCACCCGGAGCCTTGGCTCCACCGGGAGCCTTGGCGCCGCCCTTGAGCGAGAGTCCGCCGGACTTGGGAGCGCCCTTCGAGTCCGCGACCGACGCGCCCGCAGCAGCGGCACTGACCGCACCGGCGGTGCCGGCGGCCGCGACCTCGGCACCGTCACCCTTGTCGGTCACCTCGTTGTCCGGGGCCGCCTCGGCCGGAGCGGACGCCGCAGCCTTCTCGGCCTCGGCGGCATCGCGCTCTGCCTGCTCGGCATCCTTCTGCGCCTGGGTCTTCTCGCGCTTGGGCGTCTCGATCCAGGACGCCTCGCGCGGCTCGGGCAGGCCACCGTCGCGGGTGACCGACTCCAGCAGCAGCTGGGCCACGTCCACGACCTCGACCTGGCCCTCCTGCTCGGTGCCGTCGGTCTGGGCGGTGGTGCCGTCCGAGAGCATCACGCGGCAGAACGGGCAGCCCGTGGCGATCTTCTTGGGCGAGGTGGACAGCGCCTCGTCGACACGGTCGACGTTGATGCGCTTACCGATCGTCTCCTCCATCCACATGCGCGCGCCACCGGCGCCACAGCACATGGAGCGCTGCCCGTGACGGGGCATCTCCTTGAGGGTCACGCCCGAGCCGTCCATGAGCTCACGCGGCGCCTCGTACACCTGGTTGTGGCGGCCGAGGTAGCACGGGTCGTGGTAGGTGACGGTGCCGTCGATCGGGGCCACGGGCACCAGGCGCTTGTCCCGCACGAGGCGGTTGAGCAGCTGGGTGTGGTGGACCACCTGGTAGTCGCCACCGAGCTCGCCGTACTCGTTCTTGAGCGCGTTGAGGCAGTGGGCACAGGTCACGACGACCTTGCGCTGCGAGGTGGGAACGCCGTCGAAGGCGTTGTTCATCGTCTCGATGTTCTGCTCGGCGAGCATCTGGAACAGGAACTCGTTGCCCGCGCGGCGAGCGGAGTCACCGGTACAGGTCTCGCCTTGGCCCAGCACCGCGAACTTCACGCCGGCGGTGTGCAGCAGGGTCGCCACGGCCTGCGTGGTCTTCTTGGCGCGGTCCTCGAAGGCACCGGCACAGCCGACCCAGAACAGGTACTCGGTGTCGGAGAAGTCCTCGATGTCCGAGCCGATCACCGGGATGTCGAAGTCGAGCGAGTTCATCCACTCGTCACGGCCGGAGTTGTTCTGGCCCCACGGGTTGCCCTTGTTCTCGAGGTTCTTGAACAGGCCGGCGAGCTCGGTCGGGAACTCCGACTCGATGAGCACCTGGTAGCGGCGCATGTCGACGAAGTGGTCGACGTGCTCGATGTCCACCGGGCACTGCTCGACACACGCGCCACAGGTGGTGCAGGACCACAGTGCCTCGGGGTCGATGATGCCGGCCAGGGTCGGGTCCTCGGAAACGTCGGCGGTGGTCCCACCGACCAGCGGACGCTGCGCCTCGATGCGGGCGGCCTCCGGGATCTTGGCCAGCTTGGCCTCGTCCGGGTTGCCGTCGGCGTCGACCAAGCCGGTCTCCTCGCCCATGGTGGTCTTGCCACCGGCAAGCAGGTACGGGGCCTTGGCGGCACCGTGGTCGCGCAGCGCCATCATCATGAGCTTGGGGCTCAGCGGCTTACCGGTGTTCCAGGCGGGGCACTGCTCCTGGCAGCGGCCACACTCGGTACAGGTGGAGAAGTCCAGCCAGCCCTTCCACGAGAAGTCCTCGATGGCGCCGGCGCCGAGGACGGGCTCGAAGTCCTCGTCCTCCTCGGTCTTGGCCTCGATCTTCTCCATGGTCAGCGCTTCGCCGTCCATGGTCATGGGCTTGAGTGCACCCAGCGCGGTGCGGCCGTCGGCCTCGCGCTTGAAATAGATGTTGAAGAACGCGGAGAAGCGGTGCCAGGCCACGCCCCAGGTGATGTTGCGGCCCACGACGTACAGCCAGACCATGCCGGTGAGCAGCTTGACCAGCGCGAAGATCGACACCATGATCTCGTTGGCCGGTAGGATCGTCGAGAGCGGTCCGGAGACCCAGTCGGTCGCCCAGTGCCAGTGATATCCGTCGGCCTCGAGCAGCGAGAGCTTGCCGGCCTTGACGAAGATCATGCCCAGGCCCTCGAGGAGCACAACAGCCTCGACGAAGTAGGCGGCCTTGCGGTCCGAGCCGGTGAAGCGGTTGATGCCGCGACGCTGGTTGATCTGGCGGATGATGATCAGCACGGTGATGCCGATGACGGTGCCCAGGCCCAGGAACTCGTCGATCGCGTGCCACCACGCCTGATCAGAGAGCCACGGCCAGCCGCCGCGCGGATTGAACGTCTGGATGTACGCCTCGAACCAGACGATCGAGCCCAGCAGGAAGCCCACCATGACGAACCAGTGGAAGAAGCCCACCGAGCGTTTGCGGGCCATCCGCGTGTGGGCCGCCACCTCGACGATGACGTTCTTCAGTCGCGAGAAGACCGGACCGAAGCGGTTGAAGCCGTCCTTCTGGCCGAGCATGATGCTCCGCACCATCCGGGAGACCCCGCCGATGAATGAAGCCCAGCAGATCAAACTGAGCAGGACGCCTATCGTCCCTAGTGTGATGGTCACGCCTGACATGGTTCGCGGCCTTTCGTCGCACTTCTCGACGTACGGGCGCCTGGGTTAGGCACGGCGGCGCCCGTCGACAGTGTTGGTGTCAAAGGTAAGGCACGAGGGCCCCGTTCCACGAGTTCAGGGCTCCCTTACTTAAGAGTTCCCGACTCGCGGACGGGGCCCGCGCGGTTAACGGTGTTTCAGTTGATGCGCTTTCAGTTGGTGCGCAGGGTCAGTCCCTCGTGCGCGGCCAGCACGTCCTCGATCGGCACGGCCGACAGTCGCGGGGTGAACCCGGCCGCCTTCGCCACGGCGTCGGCGTTGGCGCAGGTCCCGGTGTCGGCGACGTTGGAGGCGCTGGAGATGCCCAGGGCCCGGTCGCCGGAGAACACCACGCCGCCGCTGTCGCCGGGCAGGGCGCACAGGTCGACGGTGAACGCGCCGTCGATGGTGCGTGAGCCGGCCACATCGATGTTGGCGTCGACCTGCGAGATGGTGCCGCACGAGAAGCCCGTACGGAAGCCCGTCTTGCAGGCCTTCTGTCCCACGACGGGGGCCGCGGTCCCGATGATCGGCTGGGTGGCGTCACGGTCGGTGCCCACCAGGTTGGAGGCGAATCGCGCGGCGGCGTCGTCGTCGACCTCGATCAGGGCGGTGTCGATGCCGTCCCGCTTCACGCCGGCCATGGTGCCGAACTCCTCGCCGTCGGCGAAGGCCGCGCGCGTGCCGTCCTCGCCGGCGCAGTGGGCGGCGGTGATGACGACCGGCTTGCCGTTCAGCTCACCGTTGAATCCGGTCGAGCACTCGAGCACGCCGCCGGGGACGCGCACCATGTAGCCGGTGCCGCCCACGACGGGGCCGTCCGGCGCGGCGGCCTCATGCCCGCCGAGGCGGGACTGGCCCTGCGGCGCGGGCTGCGGGTCGGGGTTGGGGACGGTCTCGTTCATGCCCTCGATGATCGAGCCGGTGCCCGGCGTCATGCCGGACAGCAGGTCGACGACCGTGCGCAGCGGACCCTCGGGGATGATTCCGGCGTCGTTGAGCAGGGCCAGGCTGCCGAGCGAGCCGCCGTCGCCGCCGGGCAGGGTCGCGCCGCCGGTGCCGGTGCCTGCACCCCCGGTGCCCTCGCGGGTCGTGGCGGGGGTGAGCCCCTCGACGGTGGGCTCGCCGCCGTCCGAGCCGGTCTCGCCGCCCTGGCTGCCGAACGGCGCCATGTCGTTGGCGGGGCTGGGGGCCTCGGTCATGTCGACCTCGGCGAGGTCGGCCAGGCGGGAGTCGAGGTTGCCGAGGGTCGCGGCGTCGCCGCCGCGGGTGGTGACGACGACGGCGTTGCGCGTCGGATCGATCCGGATGCCGGTGACGAGTTCCCTCATGTCCTCGGGCATGCCGTCCACGATCTTGCCGACCTGACGTTCACGGGCCTCGAGCTCATGTGTGGTCAACGCCACGTCCTGGATCGTGAATCCGGCCCCGGTGGCCTCGTCGCGGAGTGCGTCTCCGGTCTCTCCTGGGAGGACGCCCACGACGCCGTTGCCGTCGTCGTCGATCCACACGCCGCCGAACGCCTCGCGGAACTCGTCCTGCCACCCGGGGCGGAGCTCGGACAGGCGCTGGCCGATGCCGGCCTGATCCAGGAACTCCTCGGGCGTGAGGCCGAGATCGCGCTGCAGTGCCTCGACGAGCGACGTCAGCTGGGGTCCCAGCGCCTCGGCGAGGGAGGGGAGGGTGGCCGCTGCGGCGGCGCCGACGGCCGCGGGGGTCTCGCCTGCAGCGGGGGCAGGGGCGGGCTGGGCGCCGGCGGGCGTCGCGCTGACGACGAGAGCCGCGGCCGCGCCGAGGGCGGCGAGCTTGGAGGAGATACGCATGGTGGCCTTCCGTGATGCACGGGTGAGCGACTGGGAGGTCGATCGGTCGCGAGCAAGATTACGGCGCTGTGATTAGTGAGTCCAGTGTGACACGTGTGATTAGTGGGATTCGTGAGGGAAATTCTCAGAAGAGGCTGAGTCGGAGAATTTGGTCTTTGGGCGCTAGGCTGCCTCTTCGGCAACGACGTACGCGCCGGCAATCTTTTTCGTCGCACTCGTCATCACCAGTTACGTATTGACCGGAGGTCCCATGTCCGACGCCGACGCCGTACTCCACGACGCTCTCGACACCGTGGTGCAGCGCAATCCCGGGCAGGTCCTCTACCGGCAAGCGGTCCACGAAGTCCTCGAGTCGCTCGCGCCCGTCGTGCGCCAGCACCCGGAGTACGTCGAGGGCGGCATCCTCAAGCGCATCATCGAGCCCGAGCGCGTGGTCTCCTTCCGCGTGCCGTGGGTGGATGACAACGGCGTGGTGCAGGTCCAGCGCGGCTTCCGCGTCCAGTTCAGCTCGGACCTCGGCCCGTACAAGGGCGGCCTGCGCTTCCACAAGTCCGTCACCGAGGACACCCTGAAATTCCTCGGCTTCGAGCAGGTCTTCAAGAACGCGCTGACCGGCCTCGGCCTCGGCGGCGGCAAGGGCGGCTCGGATTTTGACCCGCACGGCAAGTCCAACGGCGAGGTCATGCGCTTCTGCCAGTCCTTTATGGCCGAGCTGGCCCACCACATCGGCGCGGATCTCGACGTGCCGGCCGGCGACATCGGCGTGGGCGGCCGCGAGATCGGCTACCTGTACGGCCAGTACCGCAAGATCACCGGCCGCAACGAGGCGGGCGTCATCACCGGCAAGGGCGTCGGCTACGGCGGTTCCTGGGCCCGCACGGAGGCCACCGGCTACGGCCTCGTCTACTTCGTGCGCGAGATGCTGCGCGACTGCCCCGGCCTGACCCTTGAGGGCTCGCGCGTCGTGGTCTCCGGCTCCGGCAACGTGGCGCTGTACGCCGCCAAGAAGGCCTCGCAGCTCGGCGCCACCGTCGTGGCCTGCTCGGACAGCCAGGGCTACGTGCTGGACGAGGACGGCCTCGACCTGGACCTGCTCTCGGAGATCAAGGACGTGCGCCGCGAGCGCCTCTCGGCCTACGCCGACGAGCGCGGCAACTGCACCTACTTCCCGGGCAAGAACGTCTGGGAGGTCGAGTGCGACATCGCGCTGCCGTGTGCCACCCAGAACGAGCTCGACGGCAACGACGCCCGCACGCTCGCCGAGAACGGCTGCCGCCTCATCGCCGAGGGCGCCAACATGCCCTGCACCGAGGAGGCCATCGAGGTCATCCACGAGAAGGGCATCCTCTTCGGCCCCGCGAAGGCCGCCAACGCGGGCGGCGTGGCCACCAGTGGCCTGGAGATGCGCCAGAACGCCGGCCGTCTGCAGTGGGATTTCGAGCGCGTCGACTCCGAGCTCGACCGCATCATGACCAACATCCACGCCACCGCCGCCGCGACCGCCGACGAGTACGGCGTCCCCGGTGACCTCATCGCCGGCGCCAACATCGCCGCGTTCCGCCGGGTCGCCGACGCGATGCTGGCCCAGGGCGTCATCTGATCTGCAGGCCGCCCGCCTGACCTGCCGGGCCGGTCTCTGGAGGTCCGGCTGACCGCGCGAGTCCCGGTGCCCCACCGGGCCACCAGCATGACGACGACGACAACGCCTTCACCGGCGTTGT